>JAZSHB010000037.1:0-49997 GCA_045533015.1 Faecousia sp. | reverse complement strand
ATGATGGGCAGCAACGGCACCCAGCTGGGGCAGGCGATGAGCCAGTCGATCAATACTGCCTCGTATAAATATTCCCTCGACAGCAATCTGGCACAGGTGGTCCGCACCATGCAGACAAGGATCGAGGCGCTTGGACTGCCTGCTTCCTTTACCTGCACAGAGGACCGCACAGGTGTGACCTCTCACTTGACCAACCTTTCCCAACTGTCTATGACAGCGGATACAGTGGATTCTGCGCTGGAAGCGTTTACCGCATCCACGGGGATTCCGATGGTCATTGTGGTGGATGAAATGGAGGATGTGTTCGGCAGGTCTTTGCCGGCAAACAAGATCGGTTCGTTTGTCATCAGCGGAATCGTATTGGTTGTCGCGATCTGGCTGATCGTCCGTGCGTTCAAGCGTAAGCGCACCGACCGGGATGCGGAAGGCTACCGCCGGGACCCCGGCTATGATAATTACTAACAAAAGGAGCTGTCTCAGGAAACCGAGACAGCTCTTTTTTGTTTGTGGATTTACGGGATATTGCGAATTGGTGACCGTATGTTATCGTGTAGCGCCTGCCGGCAGCGTTCCTTTCTTGTTTCGCCAAGAAAGGAACCAAAGAAGCCACCTCACCAGACCCCACCAGGCGCGCATTGCTGTTTTGCGGTATTACACTGGCGCTGTTCTTAGATGCAGTGCTCTTAAGAGCTGCTTGCGCTTTTAACAACACGGAAACGGAAGGCTTTTACTGCTCTAGGAAATATAAAAAATAAGTAACAGCCAGAAGGTCGGCGCTGCCGCCGGGGGAGAGATTTTTCTCGATAAATTCCCGGTCCAGCTGTTTGATGACATCTGTGCCGGGGAAGGGATCTTTTTCCAGAAGCGCCGCGACCTGTGCTTTTACCTGCAGCTGGGTCTGCCGGTCACTGCGGGCGATGAGATTGGTGTCATCCACGGCAGTCAGCAGATGTAAAAGGGTAATGCTGCCGGCTTCGTTGAAGGAAAGACCCTTGTCCAGTGCCTTGCGCAGCATGGGAAGTCCTGTATCCCGGACAGCGGGAAAACCTGCTTCTGCCTGTCCCCGGATACCGGTGATGCCATGCTGCAGGTACAGCCTTTCTCCAGCAGTTTTAGCGGTGCTTTCTGTAATACCGGCAAGCTCCTGCTGCACAAGTCCCTGGGTCATAGCAGCACATTCACGCAAAAGCTTGTCTGCCTGCCAATCCTCTGGAGGCAGGCGTCCTGCCGCGGCGCAGACCAGACCGAGACTGAAGATCGCGCCCTTGTGGGTGTTTACGCCGTGGGTCGCTTCATACATAGCTTTTTCTGCCTCGATGCCGATGGCACGCAGCTGTTGGAAGGTCTCCCCGGGGGAGAGGTCTCTTGTGAGAAAGCCTGCTTCCGCAAAGCGACAGTAGAACGGGCGCAAAGCGTTGGCACTGGCGAAAAAATGCCCAATGCGCATATCCGGATGCGCACCCTGGTTGGATTTATCCACCAGCCCCGGCTTGGGGGTGGTGGAGACCTCCTTATTCAGCGCCAGGTACGCCTGTGCGGCAACATACTCTGTCATCCACTGCCGGGCAGCAACATACAAAAGAAAGCCTGTCCGGTCCTGCAGTGCGTCAAGACCGTGGGCACGGCTTCTGGCGCACACCGCAGCGTCACGCTCACACAGCAGACACTTTCTGGGAGGAAGTCCCAGTGCTTGGCGGCTGCGCTTCGTACCGTCGGTGTCCAGAACATCCAGATCGAACAGCCGTCCAATGGGCTGTATATCTTCAATATCCATAGCCAGCTGCTTGAGTTTCTGCGCAGGCAGATCGATGACCCAATAGCTTTCACAGCCGGTGGCATGGCGGTATACCTCCCGGTGCAGCAGTCTGTGACCTGCCAGGGAAGCCGCCAAAAGCCAGTTGCCTACAGCAAAGCCGGTGGAAATATCCCGGTTCATTTTTTCCGGACCCGGGATATTCATGGTGAAGCATAGAAGGGGCTTGCCGTATTTTTGCAGCAGCGAATGCTGCTTTTGTGCCCGTGCTTCCCGGGCATCCAGAATCTCCTGTAAGCTCGCCATATTACTCCCAGCCGGGCATCTGGCGGCGGTTATCCAGCTTTTCCAAAAGCTCGTCGGATCTCTCGCCAACACAGCCTACCAACATATAGTACTTGTGAAAGCGGTCGTAAATAAAGTGGTTCAGCAGTCGGAAATTCTCGATTTGGCTTGTTCGGTGTACATGCACACGGGGACCGTCGCACAGCTGGACGCTGTCACCGATGCTGATATGATGCTCGTCCACATAGGTAACAGGCAGATCCTGTGCAATAATGTCGTTAACCTCTTTTTCCAGCGTAGCGATATCAATAGCAGGAGGCGTGCCGGGGAAGGTGATGGCAAAGCCGTGGCGCAGGTCGGCATGACCGCAGCGATCGTTGTCCTCGTCGGAAATGAACATACCGCAAATATCCTCTGCGGTATGAGACATAAGCCGATAGGGCAGGGAGGAATAGACGGCTTCCCGGATCTCCTCGGGCTCCGGTCCGAATACATTGGGGCGGGCGATCAGGACCTGTTCGCCGACACCGATGAGCAGATTGGCATTGGCTCCCAAAATGGGATAGATCAGGTCAAAATGCTCTACCACTACCCGGCGGCCCTTGTTCAATGCTTCAGAAATGGCGTCTGCCAGCTCGGTCATCTGGGTGAAGCCATTTTCGAAACGGATATCCAGGTGGTAAGTGTGGGGAGAAAAGAAGGCGAAGCTCCGGTCCTGCTCCAGAATGGGCAGGGGGCGGACATAGACCCCATTATCGTCGTTGGTCAGCTCCAGTCCCGGAAACATACCGCGGATCAGCGCGCTCTTGCCGGAGCCTGCTTCGCCTATAATGCCGATGAGTTTATCGTTGGGGTTTAGGTACAGCTGTGCGATCTGCTGACCCAGAGCGTACATACGGTGTGCGCCTCTGGGTGCGTAGTAGCTGCTTAAAAGGTGAGTAGGTCTGTTTCCCATTTTGTAGTGCCTCCTATTTTAGATAATCGTGTGATTTCAGATATTCGTATGTGGTATCCGGGACCAGGGTACGAAGGGTCTGCGTGTCACCGCATTTCAGGCTTGCCCGGACGGCGCTGGCGCTGACAGGGACATCGGACTGTTCAAGACGGGCGATTTCCCGGAATTCGATTCCTCTGTCCGGCAGGTGCTGCCGCAGGGCATCGTTGTATTGGTTCGTCATGGGCGACAACGGCTCTGTGCCCACATAACGCCGGGTGATGGAAAATCTCGGTGCGAAATGGGTGCAGAAGATCTCAATATCCAGAAGGCATTGGATCTCTGGTGCGGATTCCCGGTCCTTAAGAAAATAGGTGGGAAAGGTCGCGGAGGAGATCAGGTAAGGTCCTGTGGGCAGGACAGTCACATTAGGAAGATCTGCAGTGCCCAGACGCACCATTTCCATCCGGTCTGGGGCGGAAAAATCGCTTTTATCCTCGGAAAGGACAAATATGTACAGCCGGTCGCATTCCGCAGCGGCGGTTTCGATCAAATAGCGGTGCCCCTTGGTAAAGGGGTTGCAGTTCATCACCGCTGCACCGACAATGCCCTGGGCGTCTGCGGTGGGCAGACTGTCAAGAAATTGGGCGATGCCCTGCTGCTTATTTTCCATCAGCAGGACCTGCCGGGTCTGGGCGACAGGGTAAAAGAACAGGGAGGAAAACATAGGTGCGTTTTGCGGCTTTGTGTACAGGAAAAGATGGCTGTGACCACTTGCAAAGGCATCCTGACGCAGCTGGGTAAGGAGCGTGGCAGTCAGCCCCTCGCCCTGCCGGGTATCCGATACGGCGATGTACTTGAGAATCGATCCCTGCCGGGAGCCGGTGGCGATCAGATCGCCTGCGTCCCAAATGAGTACGGTGCGCTCTGTTTGTCCGTCTGGGGACAGACCCGCATCACATAGAAAAGCTTTCCACTTTTCCAGCTTTCTTCCGTGCAAATGTCCCGTCAGTTCTACATCCATAGCTGTGTTCCTTCCATAGATTACTGCTTATATTATACAGCATCCTTGTAGGTTTGCAATGAAAATCTAAAAAAGAATTGCAATCTGCAAAAAGTTGCGATACAATAAGTAAAGCTGTAGCGAGAAAATGTTTTGTATCGAAAGGAGATACATACAAATGCAGATCGTCAAATGTGCCAGCGCCGGTACGATGGAGTCCAGCGACGCGTATGTGGAGATCGAGCCATCAGCGTGTCTTCAGGTACAGCTGGAGTCTGTGGTCCAGGAGCAGTTTGGTGAAGATATCCGCAGGGTGGTGCAGGAGGTCCTGAGCCAGTGCGGTGTGGAAAAAGCCAGCGTCCGTGTCATTGACCGGGGCGCGCTGGAATGTGTTATCCGGGCGCGGGTGGAGACCGCTGTCCTTCGGGGAAGGGAGGAAGTCTGATGCGCCGCAGTATGCTGTTTTTGCCCGGCAATAATCCCAATATGCTGATCAACGGTAACTGCCTGGGATCGGATGCGGTGATCTTTGATCTGGAGGATGCGGTGTCACCTGCAGAAAAGGACGCGGCGCGGATTCTGGTGCGCAATACCATGCGGTATATGGATTTCAGAGGCTGTGAGATCATCGTCCGCATCAATTCTATCGATACGCCCTACTGGAAGCGGGATATTGATGAGATCCTGCCTCAGAAGCCAGGTCTGATCCTGCTGCCAAAGACCGGCTCTGCCCGGGATGTACTGGAGGCAGATGCCTATCTGTCTGAGGTAGAGGAAAAGCTGGGCATGGAGAAAAATACGGTGGGGCTGATGCCACTGATCGAAACGGCAATGGGTGTGGAAAACGCTTTCGCCATTGCCTCTGCCACAAAGCGGGTCAAGGCGCTGTTCTTAGGCGCGGAGGACCTGACTGCGGATTTGCAATGCAAGCGAACAAAAGAGGGTAGGGAGATCGAATATGCCCGGACCCGCCTGGTGGTGGCTGCCAGAGCAGCCGGGGTGGAGGTCTACGACACGCCCTTTACCGATGTGAATGATGATGAAGGAATCGTCACCGATGCCCGGTACGCAAAGGCACTGGGCTTTACCGGCAAGGCGTCTATCTCCCCGCGTCATGTGGAGGTCATCAACGCTGTATTCAGTCCCACCCAGAAGGGAGTGGACTATGCCTATGAGGTCATGGAGACAATTGCCCTTGCCAAGGAGCAGGGCAAGGGTGCCATCGCCCTTCACGGCAAAATGATCGATGCGCCCATCGTTGCCCGCGCCCAGCAGACGATCGCTGCTGCGCAGGCGTTGGGCATGGGAAGGGGGAACGGAGCATGAGCAAACTGGTAGGCTCTGTAAAAGAGGCGGTCCAACTGGCGGGATTGCGGGACGGCATGACAGTCTCCTTCCATCACCATCTGCGCAACGGTGACTTTGTTCTCAACATGGTCATGGCAGAGATCGCGGCACAGGGCTATAAGGATATCAATGTGAATGCCTCGTCCCTGTTTGATGTGCATGTGCCCCTTTTGGAGCATATCAGAAACGGTGTGGTCACCGGTATCAGCGCTGACTATATCGCAGCAGGGCTCGGCAGGGCGATCTCCCAGGGAATCATGGAAAAGCCTGTCCAGTTCCGGACCCACGGCGGCAGACCCAGTGATATTTCTCTGGGAAGAACGCCCATCGATGTGGCATTTATCGCAGCACCTACCGCTGACACCATGGGCAACTGCTCCGGCAAATACGGCAAGTCTGCCTGCGGCAGTCTGGGTTATGCCTATGCCGATGCCATGTATGCGAAAAAAGTAGTGGTCATTACCGATAACCTGGTGCCGTATCCCATGCAGGATTTCTCGATCTCCGAGGATTGGGTGGATTATGTGGTGTGCGTGGATGCCATTGGTGATCCCAAGGGCATCGTGTCCGGCACCACCCAGATCACCCGCGATCCTGTGGGGCTTGTGATGGCATCCCACGCAGCGCAGGTCATTGCTCATTCCGGACTTTTGAAGGACGGTTTTTCCTTCCAGACCGGAGCCGGCGGCGCATCCCTGGCAGCGGCAAAGTTTCTTAAGGATATCATGCTGGAGAAGGGTATCCAGGGCAGCTTCGGTCTGGGCGGTATCACCGGTTACATGGTGGACATGCTCCAGGCAGGCTGTTTCCGCAATCTGATGGATGTCCAGTGCTTCGATCTCAAGGCGGTGGAATCGATACGCTCGGATCCCCGGCACCAGGAGATCAGCGCCATGCACTACGCCAGCCCCAGCAGCCGCAGTGCTGTGGTGGACAGCCTGGATGTGGTGATCCTGGGCGCGACCCAGATCGATACGGATTTCAATGTCAATGTACATACAGATTCCAATGGCTATATCATGGGCGGCTCCGGCGGTCACAGCGATACCGCAGCCGGCGCAAAGCTTTCTATGATCATTGCACCTATGTTCCGGGCACGGTTACCCATCGTGACGGATCGGGTGACCTGCATTTCCACACCGGGTAAGGATATTGATGTTCTGGTGACCCAGGGCGGTATTGCGGTCAATCCCAAAAACGGGGAGCTGACCCAGCGGCTGAAGGACGCAGGGCTGCCCATCGTGGATATCCGTGAGCTGAAGGAGAAGACGGAGCAGATCACCGGCACTCCGAGAAAGCTTCCCAAGGGCGACCGTGTAGTTGCTGAGGTCATCAGCAGATACGGAGATATTCAGGATCAAATATTCAATGTAAAGTAAAAAGGAGAGGGAATATGAGAGAGATTTCTGCACAAAAAGTAACAGAGGTAGTCAGAAGACTGTGCATCAACGCAAACTGCTACCTGCCCGAGGATGTCAAGCAGCGCATCGAAGCATGCCATGCTGCAGAGCCCTGGGCACAGGCAAAGGAGATTTTGGAGCGCATCATGGAGAATTACCAGATCGCCGAAAAGGGAGACCGTCCCATTTGCCAGGATACCGGTCTTGCCTGCGTGTTTGTGAAGATCGGTCAGGAGGTCCATGTTGACGGTGATCTGGCAGCGGCGATCCATGAGGGCGTCCGCCAGGGCTATACTGACGGCTATCTGCGCAAGAGCGTTGTCCGGGATCCCCTGGACCGGGTGAATACCGGTGACAACACCCCTGCTATGATCTATTACGACATTGTTCCCGGTGACAAGCTGGAGATCACAGTCGCACCCAAGGGTGCGGGCAGTGAGAACATGAGCCAGATCAAGATGCTCAAGCCCTCTGACGGCATTCAGGGCGTGAAGGATTTTGTACTGTGGGCGGTGGAAAACGCCGGTCCGAATCCCTGTCCTCCTATCGTGGTGGGTGTGGGTGTCGGCGGCACTTTTGACAAAGCGGCGTTCCTTGCCAAGAAGGCACTGACCCGCGACCTGAACGAACACAACCCGGATCCGTTCTGGGCTGAGCTGGAAAATGAGCTGCTGGAGAAGATCAATGCCCTCGGCATCGGTCCTCAGGGTCTGGGAGGTAAGACCACTGCCTTGAGCGTGAATATCGAAAAAATGCCTACTCATATTGCAGCGCTGCCTGTGGCGGTCAATATTAACTGCCATGTGGCAAGACATGAAAAGGAGGTCATCTAAATGGCTATTTCCATTACTACGCCGCTGACCCGTGAAAAGGTAAGAACACTGAAATCCGGTGACAGCTGTCTGATCTCCGGTGTGATCTATACTGCCCGCGACGCGGCGCATAAGCGCCTGTGTGAGCTGGTGGCACAGGGCAAGGAGCTGCCTATGGATGTGCGTGACAGCATTATCTATTTTGTTGGACCGACCCCTGCGCGCCCCGGTGAGGCGATCGGTTCTGCCGGACCTACCACCTCCTACCGCATGGATGCTTACAGCCCCACGATGATCGCCCAGGGACAGACGGGCATGATCGGTAAGGGTAAGCGCAGTCCGGAGGTGATCGCGGCGATGAAGGAGCATGGCGCGGTTTATTTCGGAGCCATCGGCGGCTGTGGTGCGCTGCTGAGCAACTGCATCAAGAAGGCGGAGGTCATCGCCTATGACGACCTGGGTGCGGAGGCGATTCGCCGCCTGGAGGTAGAAAATTTCCCGGTCATTGTCATTATTGACAGCGAGGGCAACAATCTCTATGAGACCGGTCGTGCTGCGTACCTTGCGCAGTGTGAAAAGTAAGCAGTCCTGAACCTGTAGCAGGCAGCTGCTGTGAAATGCAACCCGGAAGATATGCCCCGGATATGGGAGCAGCTGCACGGGAAAAAGCGATATGAACGATCACGCCGTTTTTTTATAAAAACGGCGTGATTTTTGCAGAAGCACCAAGAAAAATGCGTGTTTCTTTCTTGACAAAAGAACTGGTAAGTTATACTATACAGAGGTAGTACAAGCATAGTGGAAACTATGGAAAATAAGAAGAGGTGTTATCATGCAGAAGCGAGAGAAAAAGGTGTTGGTCATCGGTGTCATCGGCGCGGATGTCCATGCTGTTGGCAACAAAATTCTCTATCACGCGTTTACCGAAGCTGGCTTTGAGGTAGTCAATCTGGGCGTCATGGTGTCCCAGGAGGAGTACATCGCAGCTGCGATCGAATCCAGTGCGGACGCGATCGTGGTGTCTTCCCTGTACGGTCAGGGCGAGCTGGACTGCCGCGGTCTGCGGGAGAAGTGCGACGAGGCTGGTCTGAAGGGAATTCCGCTGGTGGTCGGCGGCAATATCGTCATCGGTAAGCAGAGCTTTGCGGATGTGGAAAAGCGGTTTAAGGATATGGGCTTTGACCGTGCCTTCCCTCCCGGTACTGCACCGGAGACCACCATCGAAGCGCTGCGTGAGCTGTTACATATGGACGGTGAGACTGCGTGAAAGCCGTCCTGCTGATCGATTTTGGCAGTACCTATACCAAGCTGACTGCGGTGGATGTGGAGACGGAAACGCTCCTGGGCACAGCAGCGGCATATACCACCGTCCAGACAGATATCAATGAAGGCTTACATGCCGGTCTGCGGGAGCTGGAGAAAAAAACAGGGAAGCTGGAATATGCCCAGTGCTTTGCCTGCTCCTCCGCTGCCGGCGGTCTGCGGATGGTCACCAGCGGTCTCGTGCCGGAGTTGACCGGTGAGGCGGCAAAGCTGGCAAGCCTTGGAGCCGGTGCAAAAGTGGTGGGGATCTATTCCTTCCAGCTGACCCAGGAGGACCTGGACGAGATCCCGGCGGCAAAGCCGGATATCTTCCTTCTGGTAGGCGGTACTGACGGCGGTAATACCGAGTGTATTCTCCACAATGCCAGGATGCTTTCCAAGCTTCCGGCGGATTTTCCCATTGTGGTGGCAGGAAACCGAACCGCGGCCCGGGAATGTCAGCAGATACTGGCAGACCGCGAGGTCTATGTGTGTCCCAATGTGATGCCCAAATTCGGTGTGCTGAATATAGAGCCCACCCAAAAACAGATTCGTGAGATCTTCCTTAACCGCATCATCCAGGCAAAGGGATTGTCCAAGGCAGCGCAGCTGCTGAGCGATATTATGATGCCCACACCCTCGGCAGTGCTCCAGGCAATGCAGCTGCTTGCCCAGGGCTGTGAGGGAGAGGCAGGGATCGGCGATCTGGTGGCAGTGGATGTTGGCGGTGCGACCACGGATGTTTACTCCATCGCTGACGGTATGCCTGAGCATATGAATACCGTCTACAAAGGACTCCCCGAGCCGTATGCCAAGCGGACGGTGGAGGGCGATATCGGTATGCGCTACAGCATCCAGGGAATCGTGGATGCCGCAGGGATCGCGTGTATCAGCCAGCTGTCCGGTATTCCTCAGGACCGGGTGGTACAGCTGGTGGAGGATCTGAAGACAAACACCGACAAGATCCCCAATGGGGATGCGGAGCTGGAGGCGCTGGACCAGGCGCTGGCAGCTATGGCGATCGAGGAGGCGGTCAGCCGTCACGCTGGTACCATTGAGGAAACCTATACCATGATGGGACTGACCTATGTTCAGTCTGGTAAAAACCTGACAAAGGTCAAACAGATCGTTGTTACGGGAGGCAGTCTGATCCATACCAGACACACAGAAAAGATCGCTGCCCATGCCCTTTATTCTCCGGCAAAGCCCGCGTCGCTGCGTCCCAAGGAGGCGGCTGTGTGGGTGGACAGAACATATATCCTGGCCGCAATGGGGCTGCTTTCCTCTCATTATCCCCAGACGGCACTTCGTATTATGAAAAAGGAGCTTGAATATCATGGACATTCAGAACAAGAAAATTCCTGAAGGCGAATTCCAAAAGCTGCGGCAGGAAGTCCTGACCCAGTGGCCCACCGGTAAAGATGTAGATCTGGAGGAGGCGATCGCCTACCATAAGGCGATGCCCGAAAGCCGCAAGTTCGGCAAGAAGCTGCTGGATGCAAAGCGGGACGGTCGTACACTGGTCCAGCCCCGTGCAGGTGTGCCTGTTGTTGAGGAGCACATCAAGCTGATGCAGTATCTGGAAAAGCATGGCGAGGCAGACCTGCTGCCCTCCACCATCGACTCCTACACCCGTCAGAACCGTTACGAGGAGGCGGAAAACGGTATTGCCGAATCTATCCGCCTGGGCAGAGCCATGATGAACGGCTTCCCGGCTGTCAACCACGGTGTTGCCAAGTGCCGGCAGGTCATTGAGAGCGTCAACCTGCCTATGCAGGTGCGCCACGGTACGCCCGATGCCAGACTGCTCACAGAGATCACCTACGCCGGCGGCTTTACCAGCTACGAGGGCGGCGGCATTTCCTACAATCTGCCCTACTGCAAGAACATCCCCATGGAGCGTACCATCCGGGATTGGCAGTATGTGGACCGTCTGACCGGTCTGTATGAGGAGATGGGCGTTTCTATCAACCGTGAGCCCTACGGTCCTCTGACCGGCACGCTGGTGCCCCCCTGTATCTCCCACGCTGCGGCGATCATCGAGGCGCTGCTGGCTGCAGAGCAGGGCGTTAAGAATATCACCGTCGGCTACGGTCAATGCGGCAACCTGCGGCAGGATGTGGCTGCGATCCGTACTTTGGAGGAGCTGACTGACGAGTATCTGCACAAGTATGGTTACAACGATGTACAGGTTACCACAGTTCTGCATCAGTGGATGGGCGGTTTCCCTGCCGACGAGGCGAAGGCATTTGGCGTTATTTCCTCCGGCAGTTTGATCGCGGCACTGAGCAAGGCCACCAAAGTCATCGTCAAGACCCCCCACGAGGCTGTGGGCATTCCTACCATGGAGGCAAATGCCGAGGGTCTGCGCTGCACCAAGCAGGTCATCACCATGTATGCTGACCAGATCCTCGCTTCCGACAAGGTCGAGGAGGAAAAGGAGATCATCCGCCAGGAGACCCGCTGCATCGTGGACAAGTGCTTCGAGCTGGGTAATGGGGATATCGCTGTGGGCGTGTGCCGTGCAGTGGAATCCGGTGTGCTGGATGTGCCCTTCGCGCCCTGCCGTGCCAACGCGGGCTTGATGCTGCCCTGCCGGGACAACAACGGTGCGATTCGTATCCTCAATACCGGCAATCTGCCCTTCACTCAGGATCTGAAGGACTTCCACGCTGCCAAGATCGCAGAGCGCGCCCAGGCAGAAAACCGCAAGCCCTCCTTCCAGATGGTCATTGACGATGTTTATTCCATCGGTAAGGGTCGTTTGGTCGGCAGACCCAGATATTGATTTATTGCAAGGAGATACATACTATGAAGATCATTGATGTTGTTTGCTCCGCCGGGCGTACCGGCTTCTTCATTGACGATCAGCGTGCCATAAAGCAGGGTGCAGGTCACGACGGCATGTTCTATGTAGGGACACCTGTGACCGACGGCTTCCGCAGTGTGCGTATGGCAGGTGAATCGATCTCGGTTATGCTTATTCTGGAGGATGGGCAGGTCGCTATTGGCGACTGTGCTGCTGTCCAGTATTCCGGTGCCGGCGGACGGGATCCGCTGTTTCTGGCGAAGGATTTTATACCGGTGATCGATCAGTATATCAAGCCCCAGCTGGTAGGCAGACAGGCTGACGACTTCCGGGGTCTGTGTGCGATGATGGAAGCGATCCAGGTAGAGGGCAAGCGCCTGCATACAGCCATCCGCTATGGCGTTTCCCAGGCGATTCTGGATGCCGTTGCCAAGGCGACTGGCCGCATGATGTGTGAAGTCGTTGCGGATGAGTATGGCTGCACTGTGTCCGATAAGCCCATCGATATCTTTACTCAGTCCGGTGATGACCGCTACATGAACTCTGACAAAATGATCATCAAGGGCGCACAGGTGCTGCCTCACGCGCTGATCAACAATGTGGAGGAAAAGCTGGGCGCAAAGGGTGAGAAGCTGGCAGAGTATGTTGCGTGGCTGCGGGACCGTATCCTGCAGAACCGCACCGACGAGAGCTATCTGCCTGTGTTCCACATCGATGTTTACGGGACCATCGGCGCTGCCTTCGGAAACAACAACTATAAAGCGATGGCAGATTATATCGAGGAGCTGGGCAAAATTGCCAAGCCCTTCCACCTGCGTATCGAAGGTCCTATGGACTGTGATTGCGACCGAGAGACCCAGATCACTGCGCTGGCTGGCTTGACTGCTGAACTGGATGCCCGGGGCTGCGATGTGGAGCTGGTGGCAGACGAGTGGTGCAACACCCTGGAGGATATCAAGCTGTTTGCTGACAATAAGGCAGGTCACATGGTTCAGATCAAGACCCCGGACCTGGGTGGCGTGAACAACACCATCGAGGCAGTTCTGTACTGCAAGGAGAAGGGCATCGGCGCTTACCAGGGCGGTACCTGTAACGAGACGGACCGCAGCGCCCAGGTCTGTGTCCACTGTGCGATGGCAACACAGCCTGTGCAGATCCTGGCAAAGCCGGGCATGGGTGTTGATGAGGGCTACATGATCGTGTACAATGAAATGAACCGCATTATGGCGATTCGTAATGCAAAGAAAAACGCAGGCAAGTAAGCTTACGGAGGAACGAAAATGGGATATCAATATTGGAAATATGACAAGCTTGACAGCCTGTGCAACGACGCTTTCCAGAAATTTGGCTTCAACGCAGAGGAGGCAAAGATCATCTCCGATGTGCTGTTGATGTCTGACCGTATCGGCATTGAAAGCCACGGTATGCAGAGAATGTACCGCTACTACAAATCTATCCAGAAGGGTATGATCAAGCCGGAATCCAAGGGCGATGTGGTTTTTGAGACGCCTGTCTCCGCTGTGATCGATGCCCAGGACGGTATGGGTCAGGTAGTCGGTCACAAGGCGATGGAGATGGCGATCGAAAAGGCAAAGAAAAGCGGCATCGGCATGGTCACGGTGCGCAATTCCAACCATTACGGAATTGCCGGCTACTATGCAAGAATGGCTTGCGACCAGGGATTGATCGGCATTTCCTGTACCAACACCAATGCCATCATGGTCCCTACCTACGGCAGAACGGCAATGCTGGGCACCAACCCTGTGGCGGTGGCAATGCCGGCAGAGCCCTACGATTTCTTCTTCGATGCGTCCACCACTGTGGTGACCCGGGGAAAGCTGGAAGTCTACAACAAGAAGGGCGAGCCCCTGCATGACGGCTGGGCGCTGGATAAGGACGGCAAGCCCTCCAACGACGCGGCAGATGTTCTGGATAATATTGCTGCGAAGAACGGCGGCGGTATCATGCCCCTTGGCGGCAGCACAGAGGATACCGGCAGCCACAAGGGCTATGGCTGGGCAATGGTGTGTGAGATCTTCTCCTCCATCCTGGCGATGGGCACCACCTCCAATAAGACCGGAAGCGGCGGTAAGGGCGGCATCTGCCATGGCTTTATTGCCATTGATCCTGCGATCTTTGGGGATGCCGAGGGCATCAAGCAGCACCTGTCCGACTATCTGGCAGAGCTGCGCAATTCTCCCAAGGCTGAGGGTCAGACCCGGATCTATACCCACGGGGAAAAGGAAGTGGAAGCAGAAAAGCGCCTGATGGAAAACGGCATCCCGGTCAACGACAATACCATGGTCGAGGTCTACGAGATGTGTCAGTACCTGGATATGGATTTCAGCAAGTACTTTGGCAGCTACATTCCTGAGGCATCCGAGGGCTTCAAGTCCCCTGAGACCTTTAAGTAAAACAAGCGATCTGCGGAAAACAGCACTGCTGTTTTCCGCAGATGTCTTTTTTTGGATTGTTTTGATATGCTTTTATCGATGAAAGGATACTGAATTATGAATTATGCGGAAGAATCTTTGAAAAGACATGCCCAGTGGGGCGGTAAGATCGAGGTCATCAGCACCGTTCCCTGTAAGACCAAGGAGGATCTGTCTTTGGCATATACCCCGGTGTGGCACAGCCCTGCCTGGAGATCCAGAAGGATGTGAGCAAGTCTTATGAGCTGACCCGCCGGCACAATCTGTGCGCGGTGATCACCGACGGCACAGCAGTGTTGGGACTGGGCGATATCGGTCCCGAGGCAGGTATGCCGGTTATGGAGGGCAAGTGCGCCCTGTTTAAGTCCTTTGGTGATGTGGATGCCTTTCCTCTGTGCGTCAAGAGCAAGGATGTAGACGAGTTTGTGAACACGGTGGGCCAATCCCACTCCCGAGATCTTCCCGGAGGATGCAAAGGCAGTTGCTGAAGCCGCCCGCAGAACAGGCGTTGCACGCATCTGATATCTGACCCGGCAGCCGTTGTACGGCTGCCGGGTGCTTTTGCTGAATGCTTTCCAAATGGTAATTTGACTTCCTGGGGAAAAGTGGTATACTATCTGTAAATAACCAAACAAGGAGTGTTCTTATGAAAATCGCAGTTACCTATGAAGACGGAAATATTTTTCAACACTTTGGTCATACTGCCCAGTTCAAGATCTATGAGGTGGAAAACAACGCGGTGAAGGCGGGTGTTGTGACAGACACCAACGGTCACGGACATGGCGCGCTGGCGGGATTTTTGCAGCAGCAGGGCGTAGATACACTGATCTGCGGCGGCATCGGCGGCGGTGCCCAGATGGCACTGGCAGAAGCGGGTATCCGGCTGTATGGCGGTGTATCCGGTGATGCGGACGAGGCAGTAGAAAAGCTTTTGGCAGGGGAACTTGCCTATAACCCTGATGTCCGCTGCAGCCATCATGACCATGGGCATGACCACGCCTGCGGCAGCCACGGCTGCGGCAGCCATTGCTGCCATTGAGGCGTATAGATGAGAGAAAAATATCAAAGACTTTGGGCTCTGTTCTGCACCTTTTTTAAGATCGGAGCATTTACTTTTGGCGGTGGCTATGCCATGATTCCGCTGATTCAGAGGGAAGCGGTGGAGAAAAAAGGCTGGGTAACGGATGATGATATTCTGGAGATCATAGCCATCGCGGAATCCACCCCCGGTCCCATTGCCATCAATTCCGCAACCTTTGTGGGCTACCGGACCTGCGGCTTCTGGGGCGCTGCCTGCGCCACCCTGGGTGTGGTGCTCCCCTCTTTTGTTATTATCCTTGCCATCAGCTATATCCTCAGGGAATTTCAAAATATAAAGGCAGTGCAGTACGCCTTTAACGGCATCCGTGCCGGTGTACTGGCACTGCTGTTTAAGGCACTGTGGTCTATGTATCAGAAAAGCCCCAAGGGCTGGGCTGCATATGTGGTCATGGGTGCGGCGTTTGTGCTGACGGCATTCCTGGAAGTAAATGTGCTGCTGGTCATTATCGCCTGTGCGGTATTTGGTCTGCTTACGGCGACAGCAGCGGAAAGGAGGGCGCAGAAATGATCTATCTTGAGCTTTTCTGGACCTTCTTTACCATTGGCGCGTTTACCTTTGGGGGCGGATATGCCATGCTGCCGCTGATCCAGGAGGAGGTGGCAGCCCGTTGGGGGGATGTGATCTCCAGTCAAAGCCTGATCGACTTTGTGGCGGTCAGCGAGTCCACCCCCGGTCCTTTTGCGATCAATATGGCGACCTACATCGGTTCGGAAATGGGCGGCGTGCTGGGTTCTGTCTGTGCTACCCTGGGCGTGGTGCTGCCCAGCTTTGTGATCATTTTGATCGTTGCCCGCTGCTATGATAAGTTCCGCAGCAGCCGCATTGTCAGAGGTTGCATGACAGGCTTGAAGCCGGCAGTGGTGGGACTGATCGGTAACGCCGTGCTGGGCGTGCTGATGACTGTATTTTTTCCTGCGGGATTTTCCCTGGCGGTTTTTGGCAGCTTAAGCTTTTATATCTATGGAGCGATCTTCGCTGCCATGCTGATATTGGCGTTTAAGAAGGTGCATCCCATCGTTATCATATGCCTGTCGGCGGTGCTGGGCATTGTTGCAGGCTATATGGGCATTTGACATAACGGCAGATTCGCTGTGTGAATCTGCCGTTTTTTTGCTTCGGTACTTGAAAATGCTTGCAAATTTGGTATAATAACCAGTAATGTGAAATCGTGTTTGTTTTTATCCAGGGAAGGAGGTATCCCATGATAAAGAAGAAGCGCAAGCTCAGCCCCACCCAGATCATCGCGCTGACCTTTGCTGCTATTATTCTCCTGGGTGCGTTGCTGCTGATGCTGCCGATATCCTCCAGAAACGGCATCTCCTGCGGCTTTCGTCCTGCACTGTTTACAGCTACCTCTGCAACCTGTGTGACGGGTCTTGTGCTGGGCGATACCTGGACGATGTGGAGTGGCTTTGGACAGGCTGTTATTCTTTGCCTGATCGAGATCGGCGGACTGGGCTTTATGTCTGCGGCTTCTCTGGTGGTGTTCATCCTGCGCAGGAAGATCGGTCTTAAGCAGCGGATGGTTATGGCACAGGCACTCAGCGTCAACGAGATGGAGGGTGTCGTTCGCCTGCAGAAATGGGTGCTTTTGGGAAGCCTTATTATCCAGGCTTCCGGTATGCTGATCTTGTTTTTCCGCTTTTTGCCAGAGTATGGTGTTGCCCAGGCGGCAAAATGGGGCGTGTTTCACGCTGTTTCGGCGTTCTGCAACGCAGGCTTTGATATCGTGGGCAATATTGCTCCCGGTGCGAGCATGATCGTCTTTAATGATGATCCGGTGGTCTGTATCACGCTTATGGCGCTGATCGTCATTGGCGGTCTTGGCTTTTTTGTCTGGGAAGAGGTTGCGACCATTCGCAGCTTCAAAAAGTTTAGCGTCTATACGAAGCTGGTGCTTCTGACCACCGGGGCGCTGATCCTGGCAGGTGCGGTGCTGATCGCGCTTTTGGAATGGGATAATCCCGGCACCTTGGGTCCTATGGATACGCCCCGGAAGATTCTCAATGCCTTCTTCCAGTCGGTGACAGTTCGCACTGCCGGCTTTGCTTCTGTGGACCAGGCGGCACTGACAGAGGGCGGTAAGGCAGTGAGCATTCTGCTCATGCTGATCGGCGGATCCTCCGGTTCTACCGCAGGCGGTATCAAGACGGTGACGATGGTGGTGTTGCTGCTGTTCGTGGCTGCCCGGGCAAGGGGCAAAAGTACAGTCACGGTGTTTCGCAGAACAGTACCCCAGGATAAGATCATGGATGCGGCGACCATCGTGTGCCTGGTCGTGGGACTGGCTGCAGCCGGAGCTGTGTTTATTACGGCGACCTCTGCCGTTGGCTTTACCGACGCGCTCTTTGAAACCGTGTCTGCATTGGCTACAGTGGGGCTGACTGCCGGGGTCACACCCGGTCTCAGCATCCCGGCGCAGCTGATGATCATAGTGTTTATGTACTTTGGACGGGTGGGTATTTTGACGATCAGCCTAGGCTTCCTTATGGGAGATAAAGCCCAGGAGCGTTTCCGCTATGCCCACACAAATCTTTTGATCGGATAGGAGATACAATTATGAGATCCTTTATCGTAGTCGGTTTGGGACGGTTTGGTTCCCAGGCAGCCGTGCGGCTTTGCCAGCAGGGCTGTGAGGTCCTTGCCATCGACACCAGCAGTGAATTGGTGCAGCAGATCAGCGACTGTGTGACCCAGGCGGTGGTAGGCGATGCCCGGGACAAGGAGGTCCTGCGAGCGCTAGGTGTCAAGGAATTTGACTGTGCCATCGTTGCCATCGGTGACAGCTTGGCGGATTCCGTCCTGGCGACCATGAACCTGAAGGAACTGGGAGTAGCGCACCTTGTCTGTAAGGCGCACGACGAGACCCATCGGCAGGTGCTTAAAAAGCTGGGGGCAGACCGGGTGGTCATTCCCGAGAAGGAGAATGCGGACCGGTTGGCAAAAAGCCTGGCATCACCCAATGTCCTTGATTATATCGAGCTTTCAGAGGATTACGGCATTGTCGAGGTGCCGGCACCGGGTGCCTGGCAGGAAAAGAGCCTCATTGAGCTCAATGTCCGGGCAAAGCTGGGTGTCAATATCCTGGCTGTAAAGCGAGCCGGGAATATTACGGTATCACCGTCTGCGGATTTTCGAATCGCCCAAGGAGATATTCTGGTGATCTTGGGTGATACAGCTGCCCTCAAGGCGGTGCAGAAGCTGTGATGGAGGAGAGGATCACATCGCGGAAAAATCCGCTGATGCAGCAGGTTCGCAGGCTGGTGACCTCGCGAAAAGAACGGGAAAATTCCGGTCTTTTCGTAGCGGACGGCACAAAGCTTTTGGACGAGGCGGTGAAGTGGTGTCCGGGGCTGGATACGGTGATCTTGTCTGATGGCGTGGAGGCGCAGATTCCCACAGGCGTTCGTGTCGTCCGGGTGAGCGCGGATGTGATGCAGTCCATATCTCCTATGGAGACACCCCAGGGTGCGATGTTTTTGTGCCGGATGCCGGAGCAAAAGCCCTTTGTACCGTCTCCTGGGATGCTCCTGCTGGACGGCATTCAGGATCCGGGAAATCTGGGGACGATCCTGCGTACTGCTGATGCTTTTGAAATTCCTGTTGCGCTGCTGGAGGGCTGCGCAGATCCCTATAGCCATAAGGCAGTCCGGGCGAGCATGGGGGCGGTGTTCCGCACAGCTGTGCAGCAGACCACCTGGCAGCAGGCGTGGGCGTGCTGCACCCAGGCAGAGATACCCATTGCGGTGACAGCTTTGAGCCAGCGCGCCGAGGATATCCGCACCGCCCAGCTCAATGCCGCTGCGGTTGTTATTGGCAGCGAAGGCAAGGGCGTGCGGCAGGAGATTCTGGAAAATGCCCAGAAGGAATTGGTGATCCCTATGCATCCGCGCTGCGAATCCCTGAACGCAGCTATTGCCGCAGCGATCGTTATGTGGCAGATGAAATAATAGAGAGAAAAGGGGTAAAGGAAATTGCTGGTACACTGGATATGGTATGCCCTGCTGCCATTGACCCAACGGAAAAAGGCAGCTCTTTTAGAGCATTTTTCTGACCCTGAAGAACTGTTTCAAGCAGCGTGCTATGACCGTTTTCCGGAAATTTCCCAGGAAACGGCACAAGTACTGGAAAACAAAGATCTGGCTCCGGCACGGGGTGTTATGAAACGCTGCGCAGAGAGGCAGATCAGTATCTTGACCTTTGCAGATGCTGCATATCCCAGCCGTCTGCGCAATATCCCGGATCCGCCAGTGGTGCTGTATTATAAAGGCGTGTTGCCGGATTTCGAGCAGCAGCCTGTGATCGGTGTGGTAGGGACCCGAAAGGCATCTGCCTACGGACGCAACAATGCACGGCAGATGTCCGAGAAGATCGCCGCTTGCGGCGGACTTGTGGTGTCCGGCGGTGCTTCCGGCATCGATACGGAGGCATTGGCAGGTGCTTTGGCAGCGGGCGCGCCCACGGTCGCGGTCCTTGGCTGCGGTGTGGATGTGGTCTATCCGAGGACCAACCGAAAGCTCTTTGAGGATATAACGGAAAGGGGCTGCCTGCTGTCGGAGTATTTGCCGGGAACACAGCCAAGACCCTGGCAGTTTCCGGAGCGTAACCGCATCATCAGCGGATTGTCCTGCGGTGTGCTGGTAGTGGAAGCACCGGAAAGAAGCGGTGCGCTGATCACAGCCAGGGACGCGTTTTCCCAGGGCAGAGATGTGTTTGCTGTCCCTGCCAACATCGATATTGCCAGCTGCGCCGGAAGCAATGCTCTTTTACAGGATTGTGCAAGCGCAGTCTTTTCCGGGTGGGATGTGATGAAGCATTATGCGTCCCAATACCCCGACACAGTAGAAAACAGACCTGCAAGCGCCCTTGACAAGCACACCGAATTATCCAATGCAAGGGTCGCCCAGAGGAGCGTAACGCCCTGCGCCGACAAAAAAGACATTGACAATCCCGGCACCAGCGCGTATAGTGACCTGGAATGCGGGCTTAACCAAGAGGAAAAACAGATCGTCGCCTGTCTGGACAGCACCCCAAAGCCTGTGGATGAAGTGATCGCCCAGGTAGGGTTACCTGCGGGAAAGGTGTTGAGTGCCATTACGAGACTGGCGCTCAGAGGTGTGGTCGTAAACCACCCCGGCAGACTGGTGTCTGTGAAATATAAGTAGTGGAGGAAATCATGGCAACTGGATCCAATCTTGTAATCGTGGAGTCGCCGTCAAAGGCAAAGACCATTGGAAAATATTTAGGACCGGAGTATACCGTCAAGGCGAGCATGGGACATCTGCGGGATCTGCCGAAGAGCACCATGGGCGTTGACATCGAAAACGGCTTTGAGCCGGAGTATGTTCCTGTGGAGGCAAAGGCAGAGCTCATCAGCGAGCTGCGCAAGGCAGCTAAGAAAGCGGATACTGTCTACCTGGCATCTGGCCCGGACCGGGAGGGCGAGGGGGTTTCCTGGCATCTGAAGGAGCTTTTGCAGCTGCCGGAGGATAAGACCTGCCGTGTTACCTTCAATGAGATCACCCAAAAGGTAGTCCGGCAGTCCATTGAAAATCCCAGAGCCATCGATGAAGCGCTGGTGGATGCCCAGCAGGCACGCCGGGTGCTGGACCGCATCGTAGGCTATCAGCTGTCACCGCTGCTGTGGAAAAAGGTCAGACGGGGTCTGTCAGCCGGTCGCGTCCAGTCTGTTGCTACCCGGCTGGTGGTGGACAGAGAAAATGAAATTCGTGCCTTTGTGCCCAAGGAGTACTGGACCCTGGAGGTCAGCCTTGACCGTGTGGGTAAGCCAGGCTCATTTATCGCCCGGTATCACGGAGACCTGAAAAAGCGGGAGCTTGAAAATGCACAGCAGGTAGACGGTATCATCCGGGATATCACTGGCAAGGAGTTTACCGTCACCAGCGTCAAGCGTGCGGAGAAGAAACGCAGCGCCGCACCGCCTTTTACCACCTCGACCCTCCAGCAGGAGGCATCCAGAAAGCTGAATATGACGCCCAAGCGCACCATGGCGATCGCGCAGCAGCTGTATGAAGGTGTGGATGTAGCAGGGGAAGGCACCCTGGGTCTTATCACCTATATGCGTACCGATTCCCTGCGGCTTTCCGATGAAGCGATGGCGGCAGCTGCCGACTTTATCAAAAACCGCTATGGCAAGGAATACTATTACGGTAAATTCCATGTTTTTAAGACGAAGTCCGGTGCTCAGGATGCCCATGAAGCCATTCGCCCCACCCATGTAGAGTTGGATCCGGAGCGTATTCAGAGCAGTCTGACAAAGGATCAGTACCGTCTTTATAAGCTGATCTGGAGCCGTTTCTTGGCGTCCCAGATGGCAAACGCTGTATACGATACAGTTTCCATTGATACCCAGTGTCAGGGTCATGTCTTCCGCAGCAGCCACCAGAGCATGAAGTTTTCCGGCTTTATTGCTGTTTACGAGGAGGGCAGGGATGAAGAGACTGAGGCAGTGGGATCGCCGCTGCCGGACCTGCAGGAAGGGGATAAGGCACTGCCCCGGGATATTCGCAAGGAGCAGCATTTTACCCAGCCTCCTGCCCGTTATACGGAAGCAACGCTGGTCAAAGCAATGGAGGAAAAGGGCGTAGGCCGTCCTTCCACTTATGCCGCCATCGTTTCTACCATCCAGGACCGGGAATATGTGAATAAGACAGACAAGCGTCTGGCGCCCACAGCGCTGGGCGAGGTGGTTACAGGCTTGATGCTTGAACGGTTTCAGGATATCATCGATGTGGAGTTTACCGCCAACATGGAAACGCAACTAGACGATGTGGAGGCGGGCAAGCGGAAGTGGAAGGAAGTTTTGGAGGATTTTTACCGGAGCTTCCACCAGCAGATGCTCGATGCTGAGGCAGCGCAGGAGGGCGTGCGTCTGAAGGTGCCGGGTGAGGTTACCGACGAGATCTGCGAGGAATGCGGGCGCAACATGGTAGTGAAGGTGGGTAGATTCGGAAAATTCCTTGCCTGCCCGGGCTTCCCGGAATGTAAGAACACCAAACCTATCGTAGAAAAAATGCCCGGACGCTGCCCCAAATGCGGCAGCACGATCCTCAAGCGCAAGTCCAAGCGGGGGTTTGCTTACTACGCCTGCGAGCGTGGCGCGCAGTGTGGCTTTATGAGCTGGGATGTTCCCACGGCAGAAGATTGCCCTACCTGCGGTCAAACGCTGTTCAAAAAGTCCGGCAGAGGGCGCATGAAGCCATTCTGCATCAATGAAGCCTGCCCGGATTTTCTGCCGGAGGACAAACGGGGCTATTATAAAAAGTCTGCCCAGCAGGAGCAGACCGATGGAAAGAAGGCGGCGGCGAAGAAGCCTGCAGCCAAAAAGACCCAGAAAAAAACAGGAGGCAAAAAGGCATGACAACGGTAAAGGTCATTGGTGCGGGACTCGCCGGTGCTGAGGCTGCATGGCAGCTGGCGCAGCGGGGAATCCAGGTGGAGCTGTATGATATGAAGCCTGGAAAAAAATCTCCTGCCCACCATGCCGATACCTTTGCGGAGCTGGTTTGCTCCAATTCTCTCCGGGGCGACCGACTGGAAAACGCGGTGGGGCTGCTCAAGGAGGAGCTGCGCCGTCTGGGAAGTCTGATCCTGACCTGCGCCGATGAGACCCGTGTAGAGGCGGGCGGCTGCCTTGCGGTGGACCGGCAGGGATTTTCTGAAAAGGTAACGGAGCGTCTGCGCAGTCATCCCAATATAACGATCGTATCTGAGGAAGTGACAGCGGTCCCGGAGGGCCCGGTGATCGTCGCCACAGGTCCGCTGACCTCGGAGGCGATGTCAAAGGCGATCGGTTCGTACTTTGGTACAGACTACCTGCATTTTTTCGATGCTGCGGCGCCGCTGGTAACAGCGGAGTCTGTGGATATGGACAAGGCATGGTGGCAGTCCCGGTATGACCGGGGGACACCGGACTATATCAACTGCGCCATGGATAAGGAAGAATACGAAGCCTTTCTCCAGGCACTTGTTTCAGCGGAGGAAGCAGAGGTCCATGGCTTTGAGGATAAGCGGGTATTTGAAGGCTGTATGCCGGTGGAGGTCATGGCTCGCCGGGGCGCTGATACCCTGCGGTTCGGTCCATTAAAGCCGGTTGGACTGATCGATCCCAATACCGGGAAAGAGCCGTATGCGGTCGTTCAGCTGCGCCAGGATAACGCGGCAAAGAGTGTGTTCAATCTGGTGGGCTTTCAGACCCACTTGAAGTTTCCGGAACAGAAGCGGGTGTTTTCCATGATTCCCGCGCTGCGCAACGCAGAGTTTGTCCGCTACGGGGTCATGCACCGCAATACCTTCCTCCAATCCCCAAAGCTTTTGGACCGATATTATGCTGACCGCCGTGATCCGCTGGTCGCCTTTGCCGGACAGATGACCGGTGTAGAGGGCTATGTGGAAAGCACGGCTTCCGGCTACCTGGCGGCAGTTGCTATGGCGGCGAAGGTACAGGGCAGAGAATTGCCGGATTTTCCCCAGGAAACTGCCATCGGCGCGCTGGGGTTGTATGTCAGCGATTCGCGCATTACACAATTTCAGCCTATGAATGTTAATTTCAGTATCATCTCACCGCTGCAGCAGCGGATCAGAAAGAAAGCAGAAAAGAACCTTGCCATCGCAAACCGGTCCCTGGAAATCATTGACCGGCTGATACAGCAGGGGATTTGACAGAAAGAGGTGCTTATATGAAGATCATTCTCGATGTAATGGGCGGCGACCTCGCCCCGGAGGCTCCGGTACTGGGAGCTGTTCAGGCAGCAAAGGATTTTGGAGCCCAGATCACCTTGGTGGGCAAGGGCGACGAGATTTTGGAGGTCATGCGCAAAAACGGAATCGAAACCCTGCCTGCGGGCATGGAGATCGCCAATGCGGATGATGTGGTGGATATGCATGATGATCCTGCGTCGATCATTCACAAGCGTAAGAACTCCTCTATGGTCATTGGTCTGAAAATGGTTGCTGACGGACAGGGCGATGCTATGGTATCTGCCGGCAGCACCGGTGCGCTGCTGACCGGCGCGACGCTGATTGTCAAGCGGGTCAAAGGAATCCGCCGGGCGGCGATGGGTCCTGCCATGCCCAATAAGGCAGGGGGCAAGACGGTAATATTGGACTGTGGTGCCAATGCGGAATGCACCCCGGAGTTTTTGCTCCAGTTTGGTCTGGTCGGCTCGCTGTATGCAAAAAAATACATAGGCGTGGAGAACCCGAAGGTGGGTCTTCTGAACATTGGAACAGAGGATTCCAAGGGCACAGACCTGCAAAAGCAGGCATACGCGCTTTTGTGTGAAGCCAGCGAGCAGGGACTGATCAACTTTGTTGGCAATGTGGAGGCAAGAGATGTGCCCCTGGGCGCGGTAGATGTGATCGTATGTGATGGCTTTGCGGGCAATGTGCTTCTGAAAACGATCGAGGGCACTGCCATGTTTATGGGCAGCCTGATGAAGCATAAGATATTTAAGCGCAATTTCTTCTCAAAGCTGGGCTACCTGCTCTGCAAGCCCGGTGTGGACGAAGTCATGGGTATGCTGGACTACCGGCAGATCGGCGGCACCCAGTTTTTGGGCATTAAAAAGCCGGTCATCAAGGCCCACGGTTCCTCCGATGCGCTGGCATTCCGCAACGCTGTGAAGCAGGCAATGGAGGCAGCCGAAACGGATATTTCCGCTGAGCTGGAGCAGGGTCTGCAAATGCTGGCAAAGGCAAAGGAGACTTCCGATGATTAAGGACCTGGAAGCCCTGGTGGGCTATCGATTTAAGAATATCACGCTGCTGCGCAATGCCCTGACCCATTCTTCCTATGCAAATGAGCATTGGCATGACAGTCTCAAGAGTAACGAACGGTTGGAATTTTTGGGTGATTCGATCTTGGGCATGGTGGTGGCAGAATACCTGTACACGAACTTTCCGGACCGTCCGGAAGGCGAACTGACCCGGATGCGTGCGGATATGGTCTGTGAGCAGGCGCTGGCTGTGGTGGCAAACAGGCTGAACCTGGGCGACCACCTGCTGCTGGGAAACGGCGAGGAACAGGGGGGCGGCAGAGCCAGAGCGTCGATCCTTGCTGATGCGGTAGAATCCGTGATCGCTGCGACCTTTTTGGATGGCGGCATGGATGAGGCGAAGCGCTTTATCAAGCAGTTTGTGCTGTGTGATGTGCCGGTGAGCCGTCTGCATAATGTGGATCATAAGACAGCGCTGCAGGAGCTGGTACAGCAGAAAAAGAACCAGCATTTAAGCTATGACCTTGTAGGAGAATCCGGTCCTGACCATGACAAACGGTTTACCGTTGCGGTGTCGCTTAACGGTGTGGAAGTGGGGCAGGGAACCGGCAGCAGCAAGAAGCGTGCGGAGCAGGAGGCTGCCCGGGCAGCAATTGAAAAACTGTTTTCTGAATAATAAAAACGGACATGAAATGCATCATGTCCGTTTTTTTGCAATTTACAGAAACAGCCAAAATTCTTGCGTATCTATTAAAATTCGCCGGGGCATCCTAAAATACTTGCAAAAATGCGAAGCAGGCGCTATAATAAAGAAAATCAACGATAGGAGTGTTATGCGGTATGCAGACTGTTAAAGATAAAAGCAGCCCCGTACTGGATAATATGGATCCGGAGAAGGGCTACAAAACACCGGAGCCGAAGCCTGTTTATGAATTTTGCAAGCGGATATTTGATATTGTGATGTCTGCCCTTGCACTTGTGGTACTCAGCCCGGTCTTTTTGGTCGTTGCGATTCTCATTAAGTGTGAAGACGGCGGCAAGGTGTTTTATTGGCAACAGCGTCACACAAAGGGCGGTAAGACTTTTAAGATGTATAAGTTCCGTTCCATGTGCCCCGATGCGGATAAAAAGCTGGAAGAACTGATGAAATATAACCACATGGAAGGTCCTGCCTTCAAAATGGAGGACGATCCCCGTGTGACGAAGATCGGCAAATTTATCCGCAGGACAAGCATCGACGAGCTGCCCCAGCTTGTAAACATCATAAAGGGCGATATGTCTATTATCGGTCCCAGACCGCCTCTGACCCGGGAGGTGGAGCAGTATACTCCTTACCAGATGCATCGTTTGGATGTGAAGACGGGTCTTGCCTGCTACCATGAATGTAACGGTCGCAGCAACTGCCATAGTTTTGACGAGTGGGTCGAATCCGATCTGCAGTATATCCGTGAGCGCAGTATGCTGACGGATCTGAAGGTCATTTTCAAGACCATCAAGGTGGTCCTCGCCGGTGACGGCGCTATGTAAAATAAAAACCAGCTGACATTTCATGTCAGCTGGTTTTGTATATTTATTGCTTGACAGGACATCCTATTTTCGGAGGGATGTACATGACAGAACGGGAATACGGGAAGTTAGTAGGCAGTATGGCGCCCCGATCGCCTATAGGGAAGGACTGCCTCAATGCCTTTTGGATCGGCGGTCTGATCTGCACCCTGGGGCAGCTGATCATGAATGGCTATGCAGCCCTGGGACTGGATAAGACCAATGCGGGCACAGCCACATCCATGACGCTGGTGGCGATCTCGGCTTTGCTTACAGGCTTGAGCCTGTACGATGATATTGCCAAGCACGCCGGCGCAGGTACACTTGTGCCGATCACCGGCTTTGCCAACGCCATCGCAGCCCCGGCAGTGGAATTCAAAACAGAGGGTTTCATCCTGGGCGTCGGCGCAAAGATGTTTACAATTGCAGGACCGGTGATCGTGTATGGTGTGTCTGCTAGTGTGGTATATGGCTCGATTTTTTGGATTTGCCGGATGTTATAAATAATGTAGGGACCGGCGTTTTCGACGGGTCCACAAAAAAGCTTGCCAGTTGGCAAGCTTTTTTTGTATAATTATCTTTATTGAGCAGAAAATTTCTGTCCACAGTTCCAGCAGAGCTTGCGATTTGCTAACTGTTTTGTTCCACAGCTGGGACAAATAATTTCTCCATCTACTGCACTTTTGGGAGGCACGGCAGTGCCTTTGTTTGATTCGGTAGGGAGGGGAGAGATGAGGGGATCGGGAGTATTGGATACGACTGGTGTACTATCCTTGGTTGGCTCGGAGCTTGTGTTGTTTTCATAGGAGGAATGTTTTCCACGATCAGGAAGGGAAATCACCAAGAGCCAGCCGGGTAACCCTAACCAAAAAGACAAATGGAAAAATCTGGAACCTTGATATCCCTTGTCTGCAGCAACGGATTCAAATTGCTTTGCTATAAAGTATTGGATGAAGAGTGCAACTACCCAAATGATGATGTACAAAAGAATCATCTCTACATTCTCCTTTTTTCTGAAAAAATGTGCAGCTGGAGCTGCGCACGAAAAATGCATAGCTCAGTCGCAAGGTTATTTTAACATGAGCTATCAAACAATGCAACATTTTTGCAAATATTGGGTCCTAATAGAACACGAATGTATGGGTCCTAAGTTGACACAAGCAGAAGGCTTCATCCTCGGCGTTGGCGCAAAGATGTTTACGATTGCGGGACCCGTCATCGTCTACGGCGTGTCTGCAAGTGTGGTATATGGTTTGATTTATTGGATAACGACATTATTTTAGGGGCGGTTATTAATCGCCCCCCAGTGTGAAATCCGACATGAAGAGTCCAATCAATGTGATCTGGCATAATAGAAGGTTTTGTTTTCTATTACAAAAAAGTAAATCTACCATTGCAATTTCTCTGAATTGGTAGTATAATGTCAAAAAAATGAATATTATGGTTGACGCCTGCAGGAAAAGCTTTGCTGCCGAAGGAGTAACACTCTCAGGTTTCCTTTATGGATGAGGACTGCAGGCTGACATAACTTTGGAGAAGCTCATTGAATTGAGTGCCGAAGGTGCAAGGTGCGAAAATCACTTAATCTCTCAGGCAAAAGGACAAAGTTTTTGAATTGTTTTCCGGCTGTGGAAAGCATAGTATGCTGTCTTTTTCCTATGCCCGATTTATGACGAATCGCATCACGGTGCGGTTCGTTTTTATTTTGTGTCAGGAGGAAAAGTAATGGAAGTCATTGTAGAAAAAATCACACAGATTAACGGCATGCTGAACGGCTTTATCTGGGGCTTGCCCGGATTGGTGCTGCTGATCGGAACTGGTCTGCTGCTCACCGCGTGCACGAAGGTCTTTCAGGTGTCTCACATAAAGCATTGGTGGCAGGAAACAATTGGCAGCCTGTTCAGGAAGAACAGTAGCTCCACCAAGAAAACGGATAGGAAATCGATTTCCCAATTCCAGGCGCTTTGTACGGCGCTTGCTGCCACGGTTGGCACCGGTAATATTGCCGGTGTGGCGGCTGCCATTGTGATTGGCGGCCCGGGCGCCGTATTCTGGATGTGGATTGCTGCCTTTTTGGGTATGATGACCAACTACTCTGAAAACGTTCTGGGTATCTTTTTCCGTCGCCGCAATGCCAACGGCGAATGGTCCGGCGGTCCTATGTACTATCTGAAGGACGGCATGGGAAAGAAGAAGGGCTGCAAAGGTGTGGCAACCGTTCTGGCGGTTCTTTTTGCGTGCTTCGCAATTTTGGCATCCTTCGGTATTGGCAATATGGGTCAGGTCAATAAGATCGTGCTGAATATGGAAAGCGCCTTTTTCTCCAACGTCAGCTGGACTGTGGGCAACCTGAACCTCATTAACCTCAGTATCGGTCTTGCACTGCTTGTGGTCGGTGCTTTGATCATTCTTGGAGGACTTCAGCGGATCGCATCTGTGGCAGAGCGTGTTGTGCCCGTTATGGCGATTTCGTATGTTGTGTTCGGTATTATTGTGGTGGGAACAAATTACAAGATGATCCTGCCTGCCTTTGCCTCAATTTTTAAATTTGCCTTTGGCATCAAGGCCGTAGCGGGTGGCGCTGCCGGCATAGCCATCAAACAGGTTGTGGTGCAGGGCTGTAAGCGCGGTGTGTTTTCCAATGAGGCAGGACTTGGTTCCTCTGTTATGGTGCATTCTTCATCGAATGTAAAGGAGCCCGTTAGACAAGGTATGTGGGGCATTTTCGAAGTGTTTTTCGATACAATGATCGTCTGTACGATGACGGCTCTGATTGCCCTTACTTCCGGTGCCATCGACCTGAATACAGGTCTTGCTGTGGAAGGTGTTAATGACGCTACGCTGATCAGTCATGCATTCGGTTCTGTTTTTGGCAAGCCTGGCGAATGGTTTATCGCCGTTGCTATGCTGCTCTTTGCTTTTACAACTGTGCTGGGCTGGTCTCAGTACGGCTCCAAGGCAGTTGAGTATCTTTTTGGCGAAAAGGGCGTGAAGGTCTACAAGGTTATTTTTGTTCTGATGATTTTAAGCGGCGCCCTTATGACATCGTCCCTTGCCTGGGATATTTCCGACACATTCAATGGCTTCATGATGGTACCTAACCTGATCGGCGTGGTTTCCCTGTTCCCGCTGGTAATGAAGATCACCAAAAACTATGTGGATAGAAATATCAGAAAGAAGAACGTGGCTCCCGTGCTGTCCTATGATAAAGATATCGAAGCAGAAATAGCAGAAACGCTGACACAGGAGGCATAAAAAGGACTGTCTCAAGACAACAAAAATAGCATAAATGGACGTATTGCACACAAGGCAATACGTCCATTGTTGTATAAAGAAAACCACCGGCAAGCCTTATACCAAAGTATTTGCTCGATCAATGCATATCATACCAGAAACTGTTTTGAATTTTACAAAAAACACTGCGTCCTAAGTTGACACAAGCAGAGGGCTTCATCCTGGGCGTGGGTGTAAAAATGTTCACAATATTATGTGACCGTGATCTCCCAGGGGATCGTCTCAGACATTCCCGGTGCGAGGCAGCGCAGGTCCTTCTGCTGCGCAAATATAGCGATCTGATCCTTGGATGAGGGCAGGGAGGTCCAGGGCTCGATACACACATAGGGCGCATCTGTATGGGGTGCATGCCAGATGCCCAGGTAATCCATCTTGGGGAAGGAGACGGTGACGCTGTGGGGATCGCCGTCGGTTTCCAGAGTGACGGACCGTGCCATGCCGGTAAGTACGATGGCATCCGCGTTGAACAGATCGTGAGAAAGGGGAATGTCCGTGTCACCGGCGAGGGCATAGGGAGCACGGCTGCCATCGAGAAAACAGGCAGCGGTAAAGCCTACACGGTCAGGTCGTGCAGGTGTATGAAACCGCAGCCGGTAATCCTCGAATTTCCTGCCTGCAACAAGCGGTACATTGAATCCGGGGTGACCGCCAACGCCGTAATACATGGGCTTTTTGTCCCGGTTTTCTACATGGAATTCGATTTTTAAGGTGTTTCCCTCCAGAGCGTATCGAATCCGGAAGGAAAAATGTCTGGGGTACTGCTCGTAGGTCACGGCATTATCCGTCAGCTCCAAAAGGAGCGTATTGCTCGTTTTTTCAATTACCTGAAATGTTTCAGCCTTGGCAAAACCGTGGATGTCCATTTTATACAGCTGTCCGTTCAGACGGTAGCTGCCTTCGGTCAGCCGGGCAATATAGGGGAAAAGGTTTGGCGCGCGATCGTTCCAATACCTGGGGTCGCCCTGCCACAGGTATTCAGTGCCATCTGCACCCAGAATCGACGGCAGCTGTGCGCCCAGATCTTCAACAGAAACGGTCAGAAAATCAGATGAAATACTGTAAATTATAGGGTCCTCTCCTGTTCATAGGATAAAAAAAGAATGCCGGCATCGTGATCGCGATGCCGGTTTCTCATTTACTTTTTCTCAATACGGGCGCGGACTTCCTGTTCCATCTGCGGATTAAAAGAGCCGATGAACTTCAGGGTCTGCTTTTTGGGGTTGGCATTGTAAACAGCGATGGCAGCCTGCAGATCGCCTGCCGCGATCTTCTGGGTATAGCCCTGGTCGGTGACCAGCTTTTGCCACTTTCCGGTGTTGATGTACTCCGCACAGAAGTGCAGCCCTATGCCGATCAGCGCACAGACCACGAAGCCGGGAATCAGAGAGGCGCAAATGCACATAACTGCTCCGTACCGTACCAGAGCACCGATGACGCTCACAAAGGTCGCAAATTTAGAAAGCTTGTATTTTTTCCATGAAAGAACCCACATAATATCTACCTCCTCTTTCAGGAAAATTCTAGCATGGAACCACGTAGATGTCAAGCTGTGCCTAATACAGCAGCACCTCGGTGTTGGTAACGCGGGAGAAGTCCTTCTGACCGCTGATCAGCCGGAAAAATTCCTTCGGATGTATCCATTCGGTCAAAGGAAAAGCCTCCGGTCAGACCGGAGGCTTTGGTCATTTTGTAAGCATCCAAACGGCGATGGGAAGTTCTTCTGTCCAGCCCTTGCCGGCAGAGCCGTAGTCTACGACAGTCTGGGTGGAGCCGTCGCCCAAAGGCAGCGACATTTCCACAATGTGGGGGAACTGCACCGCGCCTTCTGTCAGTTTTGCATCTACCGTGCCGTCTTCGTTGATCAGAAGGTCAATGGGGTCGCTCAGGTCGTAGCCCAGCTGTGCATCCTGTGCCAGCATGACAGGACCCCGCTGCAGGGCAATGTGCTTGTGGGCGAGGGGGTCTTCCCGGTCGAATACGGGGGTGACATAGTTTTTGCCCGCGCAGTTATGGCTCATAGTGATCTGCTCACCGTAGGGGATGGGGCGGATAGCAAATACGCGCATATCCAGCTGCAGCTCTACGGTGTCGCCGTCGCGCCACATACGGTCCAGGCGGATGTAGCCGTTATCCACCGCAACTGCCGCACCGTTTACCTTGGCGGTGGTGGTCTTGCTCCAGCCGGGGTTGCGTACCAGGAGAGTGAATTTCTCCTCCTGGGGAACAGACAGACGAATGCTGACACTGCCATACTTGGGGTACTGGGTATCCAGGGTGAAGGTAATTACCTGATCAGCCGGTGTTTTGGACTGAACGCTACCGGCGGTAAACAGGTTCAGCACGAAGCCTTCCTGGGTGGTCATCAGCTGCAGCTTGGGCACAAGACCGATACCGGCAGAGCCAATACAGGCACAGCAGCCGTAGTAATGGTTGTCCGGCATGATATTCAGACCGCCGATCATTCTGCCACGGGAACCCTTGGTCAGAGGGGCATAGCTGCCAAAGGGCAGCGGCTCTGCGATCCAGTCGGGGTGCTCCCGATAGATCAAGGCTTCCACATTCTGTTCCGTATTGAGCGCACCGAAGTAACCGTTGTACAGGGATGTTTCGAAGGCATCCACATACTTGCTTTCACCGGTGAGCAGGTGCAGCTGATACATGAACTTCATCAGCGTAACGGTTACGCAGGTCTCCTGCATGAGGAAGTCATTGGTGGTATTTGCCTGCCGGACGGTGGAGTGGTCGAACTGCTCGTGGGTGCAGCCACTGCAGCCGATCACGGTGAAGTCTGTCTCAAGAACCCGGTCAGCAAACCGGATGACAGCTGTTTTGCTGGCTTCATCACCGGTGACCCGGTAGTATTCCAGCAGTCCTTCAAAGCAGGAGATCATTTCGTAAGCCTTGGTAATGGGGTACTGATAGGGCATAAAATCGTCAGCGAGCACCAGCTCGATGATGTTGGAGATATCGGTGAAGCCACAGTCGATAATGTACTTTGCGTAGTCCAGATATTCCTGCTTGCCGGTGAGCGAGTACAGCCGCACAACAGGCTCCAGGATGGAGGAGGAGTTCAGACCTCTCCAGTAGTTTGTGGTGGCAGTAATGAGAAGCTTGTCGGGACCGACCTTGGACATAATATAGTCCAGCTGGCGGCACATATTGTCGATAAGCTCTGTCTTCAGCGCTTCGTCTTCGCAGATTTCCAGGAAATACTGCATACCCAGCAGAACGTACTTTCTGCACCACATATCCCAGCCACCGAACTCCTGCTCGCGCAGATAGGTGGACATTCTGCCGTCCGGTTCGATGCTTTCAGCCATATCCCGGATGGTCTGCACCAGTACCTGGTAAAGCTCCGGGTCACGGTTGTAGGAGTAAACGAGGCAGGCGCCGCGCATCATCTTGCCCCAGTACTCACCCCGCCAGCCTCTGCCGTTATCGGAATGGATGCGGAATTGCTCGACAAAACGCCGCCACAGGGTCGTGTCCAGCAGCTGATGCTCCATGACAAAGCGGAAAACACCATCCATCAGCTCACCGTACTTGAAGGTGTTTTCATAGTCGGAAAAACAGGTATCGGTCTTCAAACGGGGGTAATTTGCGGTGTTTGGCATATAAAGCGTTTTCATGTGCAAGTCTCCTTCTTACAGATCTTTTTCGTGCATAACCACACCGCTGCGCGTGAGAGCCTCTTGCAGTGCGGAGATATCCAGTGTAGTAAAATCGTCTGTCATGGCAGCAGCGATTCCGGCTGCATGTCCGGTCACAGCACAGCAGGGAATGACACGCATAACATCCCACATACTGTCCGTGACAGAGGTGCAGCGCCCGGCGGCGATCAAGTTCTTGACCTTACGGGAATACAGTGTCCGGAAGGGAACTTCATATACAGGACCGCGCTTGCGCCAATCGCTTACCAGACCCACAGAGTCTTCAAAATAGGTGTGCATCTCGGTGCTGTGCAGGGTATGTTCACCGTCGATACGGCGGGTCATACGGATCTGCGGTATAGTAGCAATGGAGGTGGGCATGACGGTGGGATCGTCCTCGCGCTTTTGACGAATATCGTTCAGACTGCTGGCATGGGACAGCTGCATCATTTCGGAAAGCTCGTCGCCGCAAACCAACACATCACATTGTTTGGTGATTTTAGTGTTCAAAGTTTCGGCTATGTAAATAATAAACCACCTTGGCAGCTTTTTGAAATTATACCATAACAAAAAGGAAAGGTCAATGCAAAAAGCCGTTGCAAAATAGCCGATCATAGACTATAATGATTGGACTGCTTAAAGTGGGAGGGATCAGAATGAAGGCGTGGCAGCATTTCAAAACCATCACCTGGCACCGGTGGCTTGTCCGGCAGGGCTGCTTCCGGGTGGGACTGTATTGGCAGGGATTGATCCACGATCTGTCCAAGTATTCTCCTACAGAATTTCACAGCGGCGTAAAGTACTTTCAGGGCACCCGCAGTCCGAATACAGCTGAGCGTGAAGCGAAGGGTTACAGTGAGGCGTGGATCCATCATAAAGGGCGCAACCGTCACCATTATGAGTATTGGACGGATCTGAGCCTGACGACACGACGCTATGAGTCTGTTCCTATGCCCCGGAAGTATCTGGTGGAAATGGTCATGGACCGCAGGGCGGCGTGCATGGTCTACCAGGGGAAAAACTATACCCCCGGGTCGGCGCTGGTGTATCTTGAAAAAAGCCTGGAAAAGCAGTTTATGCATGAGCAGACACTGCGGCAGCTGCGCTACATTCTGACGATGCTGCGTGATGACGGGGAGGAGAAGACCTTTCGTTACCTGCGCCGGGAAGTGCTGAAGGGAAAGCCGTTCCCATGGGAAACGGAATAAGTTTTTCGTTTTTGGATAAGCTATCTGTGACCGGGATAAAAAGTTACCGGAAAAGGAAAAAAGTGCTTGACTTTTTTCTGACTTTCTGTATAATAATACCCGTGCTTGCCACACAGAGGATTAGTGTAACGGTAGCACACCGGACTCTGACTCCGTTTGCGGGGGTTCGAATCCCTCATCCTCTGCCAAAATCGACAAGGTTCGATAGAGCCTTTTCGATTTTACTTTTTACCTCTTCACTCTTCACTTTTCACTATTCTCTTTAAGTCGATTTTGGCAAGTAATAAGTAATAGTGAATAGTGAAGAAGTTTCGGTGCTTTGCTTTGTAAAGCGTTGATTGTAAATATAGTTCATGATATAATCTAACTGGCAAATAAGAATTTGGTAAAAGGAATGTATTTGTATGAAAAAGAAGAAATTGTTATTTGCAATATTATGTGCTTTGGGTAGTGGAACAGTAGGATTCTTTGCAAACCAGTTAACCGAGGTATATGGTTGTGTATTATTCGGTATTGGTGTTGGTCTAATGGTCTATTCAATTATAAATTTAAGCAAGTAAATTCCAATATGTCGAGCTGATACAAGTCTGCCATTTTAACTACAAAGCACTATCCCTAAAATATGTAGAGGTTCGAATTTGTACTGCCCTTTCAAATAAAAACGCCACCAAATTGGGTGGCTTTTCTCGTTTTGAAGGTTGACTTTTGTCTAAAGAATGCGTATTTTAAGCTTGTATGATACCAAGCTATAAAAAGAGGTACACCCTATGAATGCACTGCGCTACGGAATTTTAAGCACTTCGTCCATTGCACCCAGATTTATTGCGGCTGTCCGGGAAGCGGATGCCGGGTGCGTCGCAGCCCTGTCGTCGCGTACTTTGGAAAAAGCCCGGGAAAAGGCGGTCCAGTGGAATATCCCGAAAGCCTATGGCAACCATGAGGCGCTTTTGCAGGACCCGGAGGTGGATATCGTCTACATCTCCAATGTGAACACGCAGCACTACCCTTGGGCGAAGGCGGCGTTGGAGCAGGGCAAGCATGTGATCTGCGAGAAACCCTGCACCACCAGCGCTGCCCAGACCCGTGAACTGTTTGCTCTGGCAAGGGAAAAAGGGCGGTTTTTTATGGAAGCGGAGAAAATGGTTTTTCTGCCTGCTTTGGAGCAGGTCCGCCGACGCATCGCTGAAGGCAGCCTGGGGGAAGTATGCATGGTAGAAATGAGCCACAGCTTTTCCGGCAGCTATAACACCTGGATGTATGAACGGGAAGCCGGCGGCGGACCGCTGCTGTCCTCTGGCATTTATGCGGTACATCTGTTGCAATGGCTTTTTGGGAGCATCAAGCAGATCACCGGTGTGCAAAGTCCGATGCCCAACGGGGTGGAGTGGCAATATATACTTACCGGCAGCACCGAAAGCGGTGTTCTGTTCAGCATCAGAAACAGTACCCGGGCAAATCTCGAGAATACTGCCAGAATCTACGGTACCGGCGGCTGGGTGGAGATCCCGGAATACTGGAAGGCACGCAGTGCGGTTTTCCACCAAAACGGAAAAGCACCGGAAACAGCCCAGTACCCTTGTGAGCATGAGCTTATATACGAAGTAAGGCATATCCGCGACTGCCTGGAACAGGGACTGCTGACCAGCCCAATTGCCACCGAGGCGCTGTCCGTGGGCGGAATCGAAGCCCTGGAGCGCGTTAAAAATGCATGGTAATGCAAGCATATTGAAGGAACAAAGCCCGGAGCTGTTTGACAGCTCCGGGCTTATGGATTATTCGGTGCGCAGGGCGACCACGGGATCTTTTTTGGCAGCGCTTCTGGAGGGGATCAGACCTGCGAACAGGGTCAGTGCGGCACTGATAACGACCAGGATCACAGCACCCGACCAAGGCAGTGTTGCCTTCAGTCCGGCGATGCCTGTGAAGTAGTAGAGGATGGCGTTGATGGGGATCGTCAGCAGCAGGGAAGCACCGATGCCCACCAATCCGGCACACAGACCCACGATCAGCGTCTCTGCGTTAAACATACCGGAAACATTCTTTTTGGATGCACCGATGGCACGGAGAATACCGATCTCCTTGGTGCGCTCCTGCACGGAGATCAGAGTGATCACGCCGATCATAATGGACGAGACCACCAGAGAAATAGAAACAAAGGCGATGAGCAGATAGCTGATGCCGCTGATGATCGCGGTAATGGAGCTCATCAGAAGTGCCACATAATCGGTGTATTCGATCTGATCCTCCTCGGAGACACCGCTGTTGTATTCGGCGATCAGATCCGCGATTCTGTCCTTGTCGGCAAAGGTCGTGGCATAGAGGTTAATGGTGGCGGGATCTGCCGGATCCACATAGCCCAGCTTATCCAGATTTTCCTCGTAGGTCGCCTCGGATACAGTTGCCGGAAGATAGGTTTCGTAAAGATAGCTGTACTGGGAGACGGAGTAGGGCGTATACTTCATAGCTGCCAGGGTGGCCTCGTCAGCGGTCAGCTGCAGGTCCAGCATGGCAGCAAGCTGATCCTGGGGAACGGCAGCCAGCTGTGCTTGGGTTGCCTCGGCGTACTGGCTTTTGATCTGTGCGGTGAAGGCTTCTTCCACCTGACTGAACAGCTCATCGTCACGCATTTGGCTGATGTAGCCGGTGACAGTTTCCGCGTCTACGCCCATTTCCTGTGCGTACCGCTGGACGATCATAGCCTCAATGTCCTCACGGGTCATATCGCCCAGCTGCTGCTGCAGGATGCCGTCGATATATTCCTCACTGGGCTGGCTGGACAGATCGATATAAATGGCAGCCTTTTCGGTGACGCTTAAAGTGGGAAGGTATTCATTGACAGCAGACTTCTTTTCTTCGTCAGTGGGTTCTTCCTCCTCACCGGTGGCGAAGGGCAGACCGTTGAGAACATCCACGGTGGGGTCAGCCAGCTGCTCGGTGACGATATCCATGGTACCGGTTGCCTCGATGGCGTAGGTGGTCAGTGCACTGGTGTAGCCGATGGAGCCACTGACAGAGGTGGCTGTGGCATCCTCACTGGGACGGGCGATACCCACGATCTTCAGAGAAGTGCCCACATCCTCGCTGTTGTAAAGGTAATCCATGCCGGTCGGGGTAGCGGACATATCCACATACACACCGCTAGGGTCTTTTTGATAGTATTCTGCCGGAAGAATCAGCTTAAATCGGATATCGCACAGCTCCTCGTAGGTCCAGCTGAGCTGTTCGTTTTCTGCCACATCACCATTCATGGCATCGGCGATGGTCTGATCCATCTCCTCGGTGGAGATCAGACCCAAAGCGTAAAGCATCAGATCTGAGATCTCGTTGTTACCGTCTACGAACAAGACGACTTCGTCATAGCTTTGGGGCCAGCTGCCGTGGAGCAGCTGGTACTGCTCCTGCACAGCGTTGCCCACCAGCTGACCGTCTTCGCCGGCAAGCAGCTCCTCCCACACATTGAAATTGGAGTACATAGACCCCATAGAGGAGTCGAAAAAGGAGGAAAAGTCGCCGCCGTACATGGAACCCATGGCTTCCTCCATCAGACTCATGACATCGCTTTTGATGATGACGCCGTCGGTATCCTGGGTGTAAATATCAAAGGCAAGATCATAGCCGTAAACGATGGTGGCAAGCTGGGAGATCTCGCTGCCGCTTTCCAGGTATTCCTTAAATGCTTTCAGGTTATTGGTAGACACCTCGGCGTTTACCATGGCATCCATCATTTCCAAAAATACGCTGGAGGCGTACACCTTTTCCAGATCGTGCTCCGCGCTTTCCCCGTGCTGTGTGCCCATCATGGAGGACATCAGCGCGCCCATATCCACGCTTTCTGCTTCAATGGTGATAGGATAGTTAGATAAGGTATCCTGCTGCACCTGGTCGATATATGTGTTGATGCCGGTAGAGAGCGCCAGAATAAGCGCGATGCCGATAATGCCGATAGAGCCGGCAAAGGCTGTAAGCAGCGTGCGACCTTTTTTCGTGAATAAATTATTCAGCGACAGCATAAAGGAAGTGCCGAAGGACATGGAAGGTTTTTTTACTTTGGCAGATTTTGTGGTATTTTCCAGGTCTGCTTCCTGCAGTGCGCCCAGCTCCTCAGCGGTGAGAGGATTGGAATCGCTGATCAGCTTGCCGTCCAGCATCCGGATGATCCGGGTGGAGTACTGCTCGGCAAGCTCCGGGTTGTGGGTGACCATGATGACCAGGCGGTCCTTCGCGACCTCCTTCAAGATCTCCATGATCTGCAGGCTGGTCTCTGAGTCCAGCGCACCGGTAGGCTCGTCAGCCAGGATGATATCCGGGTTGTTGACCAGTGCCCGGGCAATGGCGACCCGCTGCATCTGACCGCCGGACATTTCGTTGGGACGCTTTTTCAGCTGGTCAGCCAGACCTACTGCCTCCAAAGCAGCGATAGCGCGCTTGCGGCGCTCGGCGCGGCTGACACCGGACAGCGCCAGGGCGATCTCCACATTCTGCAGAACGCTTTGGTGGGGAATCAGGTTGTAGCTTTGGAATACGAAGCCGATGGAATGATTCCGGTAGGCATCCCAATCCCGGTCGCGGAAGCCCTTGGTGGAGCGACCGTTGATAATAAGGTCACCGGCGGTATATTGGTCCAGTCCGCCGATAATGTTGAGCATGGTGGTCTTGCCGCAGCCGGACTGACCGAGAATGGAAACAAATTCACTTTTCCGAAACTGCAGGTCAATGCCTCTGAGGGCGTGGACCGTATTGTTGCCGGCAGGGTAATCCTTGTAGATGTTTTTCAGTTCCAGCATCTTTCAAAATCCCTTTCCCATGGTAATTTATGGGTTGATTATATACACAGGAAAAAATAGTGTCAAGGGTAAAGAAGTAAACGATTTGTAAAGAAAATGGCTGATTTTGGGGCATGCTATCTCACAGAGAGGATGGATGTTATGCATAGCAGACACCTGCGGCTTCATATCGGTATGCGCATCGTGAAAACGGTGGGTGCGGCGGTGATCGCCATGCTCCTTGCGGATGTATGGGGCGCTACGGAATCCAGGCTGACCTTTGCCATGCTGGGCGCGATGGATGCGGTGCAGCCTACACGCCGGCAATCGGTCAAAGCATGTCTGATCCATGTAGTTGGTATCGTTTTTGGAGCAGCGGTGGGAATTTTGATTCTGCTGTTTCCGCTACCGCCGATCCCTGCCACAGGACTGGGGATGTTACTGACGATCACTCTGTACAATACCTTTGGAATCCGTTTATCCCCGGTGCTTCCGTGTTTGATGCTGGTCACCCTTTGCACAGCACAGGATATCGAACCGGTAAGCTATGCTCTGGGCAGGGTCTGGGACAGCGCGCTCGGACTGGGGGTGGGAATGGTTGTGAACATTTTTGTGTTTCCTTACGATAAAAAATAACTGCCCCGTCATTGGACGGGGCAGTTCAGTCTGTCGAAAAACTTTTTTCGGCAGACTGGCAGAGGTCAAGGAAGCCCCAAAGACAAGCAACCCGGGCTCGTCGGCGTACATAGGTACGGTAGAGACCGGGTTGCGCAGTAAGACAAAATGGCTTGCGCAAGCAAGCAAAAGTGCTATTTTTGGCTGGCGGGCACTGCCCGCCTCTACAAGGTTTATTGTTTGATCTGTGGCTTGTTTAGAAGAATACCCCAAACCGCCAAATATCCATTTTGACGGTTTGGGGCTTTTTTAACACTCTGAGAGCAGGCACGAAATGCCTGCTCTTTTTGGTTTACTTTTTGGAGAATGTGCGCTGGAATAGCTTTACGATTTCCACGATAGGAATGACCAAGATCGCAAGGCCCATGGCGATGGCATACTCGGTAAAGCCTATGGGCGTAAAGCCAAAGGCGTTTGCAATGAAAGGAGCTTCAATGACCAGTGTGGTCAAAAGCAAGCTGCCCAGCATTGCTGCCCACAGGACCTTGTTCTGCCCCTTCAGGGTAAATACGCTCTTGCGCTGGGAGCGCATATTGAAGCTGTGGAAGATCTCGCACATGGACATGGTCAAAAACGCCATGGTCATGCCGTGCTCGGACACGCCCCGGGGAATCGCAAACGCACCTGTTTGCATACTGTGACCGATAATATAGGACGCCATGGTGATCACGGTGACCAGGATGCCCTGGTAAATCACATCCACGCCCAGACCGCCGGCAAAAATGCCGTCCTTGGAGTTTCTGGGCGGGCGGGTCATGGTATCCGGCTCTGCCTCCTCCAGTCCCAGCGCCAGCGCCGGGAAGCAGTCGGTGACCAGGTTGATAAACAGCAGATGCACAGGATTGAGCAGCGTAAAGCCCAGCAGCGTGGAGAAGAAGACGCCCAAAACCTCACTCATGTTGGATGCCAGCAGGAACTGGATCGCCTTACGGATATTGTCGTAGATCCGGCGTCCCTCACCCACTGCGCCCACAATGGTGGCAAAGTTGTCGTCTGCCAGGACCATATCCGCCACATTCTTGGTAACATCTGTACCGGTGATGCCCATACCCACGCCGATATCGGCAGACTTGATGGAGGGTGCGTCATTGACACCGTCACCGGTCATTGCCGTGATCGCGCCGTTTGCCTTCCAGGCGTTAACGATGCGCACCTTATGCTCCGGCTGCACCCGGGCATACACGCCGTACTTTTTAACAAATTCGCAGATGTCCTCGTCCGAGATCGCATCCAGCTCCGCACCGGTAATGGCTTCGGAAGCATCGGTGATGATACCCAGCTCCTTTGCGATGGCAACTGCCGTATCCTTGTGGTCACCGGTGATCATCACAGGACGGATGCCGGCAGCCCGGCACTCCTCGATCGCTGCCTTGACCTCCGGACGGACCGGGTCGATCATGCCGGTCAGACCCACAAATACCAGCTCCTGCTCCAGCGCCTCCGGGCTGTTGTCAGCAGGCTTTTCGGCATACACACGCTTGGCAGCTGCCAGGACCCGGAGCGCCTTATCCGCCATTGCCTTATTGGCAGTCAGGATCTGCGCGCGCTTTTCCTTTGTCATAGGCACGATCTGCCCATTTTCCATACAGCCGGTGCAGCGCTTGAGCACCTCATCCGGTGCGCCCTTGGTGTACTGGACGAAGCCGCCCTCTGCAGCATGGACGGTAGACATCATTTTCCGGGAGGAGTCAAAGGGTGCTTCATCCACCCGGGGCGTTGCCGCTTCCAGGTCAGTCTTTTTCAGCCCCAGCTTGGCTGCATAATTGACCAGTGCCGCTTCAGTAGGCTCACCCTCTGCCTTGCCCTGGTCGTTGAGTACCGCGTCGCAGCACAGTGCCATGGCTGTAGCAAGCGCCGTCTCGTCATCGCCGTAATGCTCCACTACGGTCATTTTATTCTGGGTCAGCGTACCGGTCTTGTCAGAGCAGATGACCTGGGTACAGCCCAGGGTCTCCACAGCAGTCAGACGGCGGATGACCGCATTGCGCTTGGACATTTTGGTCACGCCGATGGACAGCACCACCGTAACCACCGTCGCCAAGCCCTCAGGGATCGCAGCAACTGCCAAGGAGACTGCCACCATGAAGGTGGACAAAATGGTGGGGACATCGAACCTGCCGGCTGTGATCAGCTGGAAGGCGAAGATAAACACGCAGATTCCCAGCACCAGCTTGGACAGCGTCTTGCCCAGTTCATCCAGCTTGCGCTGCAGCGGTGTCTGCTCGTCTACTGTAGCTGCCAGCGCGCCGGCGATCTTGCCCATCTCCGTATCCATACCGGTGCGGGTGATCACCGCCTTGCCGCGACCATAGACCACAGTAGAGCCCATGTAGCACATATTTTTCCGGTCGCCCAGGGGCACATCCTTACCGGTGTCCATGCCCAGGACTTCGATAACCTTATTGACCGGGACACTCTCACCGGTCAGCGCCGCCTCCTCGATCTTCAAAGAAGCGCTCTCCAGCAAACGACCGTCCGCAGGCACGCTGTCACCGGCTTCCAGAATGATCACATCACCGGGGACAAGCTCGTCACTGTGCAGCACGACCTGTTTTCCGTCGCGGATGACTTTACAGGTGGCGGCTGTCATCGTCTGCAGCGCTTCGATCGCTGCCTCTGCCTTGCTCTCCTGGATAACACCCAGGATAGCATTGAGCAGCACCACCACTACGATAATGCCGACCTCCACCAGTCCTTCTGTGAGCTCACTGGCGTGACCATTTTGCAGATAGGTCATGACGGTCGTAGCCGCGGACACCACAGCAGCGATCATCAGAATGATCAGCATGGGATCCTTCAGCTGCGCCATAAAGCGCTGCAGCCATGTGGCTTTTTCCGCTTCCTTGAGCTTGTTGTGACCGTACTTTTCCAGGCGACGGGCTGCTTCCTGACTGCTCAGACCGTTCTGGTCGGTCTCGAGGGTCTGCAGCACCTCCTGGGCGGAAAGGCGATACTCTGCGTCCATTTTGTATTCTCCTTTTCATATTTTGAGGAATAAAAAAACCCATACGCATCCTGCGTATGAGTCTCATTCTCTCGGACCTTCCGGGCAGATACCTGCCGAACTGACGAAAAGGTCCAGCATCAAAGCGATGCCGAATTACTCCCTCAATTGATCATTCCCATTTTATTCCTGTTTTATTACTTTGTCAAGGCTTATATATTAAGGCGGCTGCATATGCAGCCGCCTTCGCTTTTATTTCTTAGGTGCTTTGATCTTATTGAGCTGGGCATTCAGGTCCAGCAGCTGCTCCTTGGTGAACTTCGCGTCCATCATACCACCTGCCAGGGTGATCAGACGAAGCACGGTAAAGCCGTTCATCATTGTCATCATGTCAGCCGTCATCTCAAAGCCCATGACCTTTTTCGACTCGCCATCCTTTTCTTTTTTGCCGCCGCCGAGCATTTTGCCCATGAGAGACGCAAAGATCAGCTTGCCGCGCACAGTCTGGAGCACATCGCCCATCTTATCGTTGAGGGACAGATAGCCCTCGGGTGCCTCCACATCGAACCAGTTGAGGATCGCGCCCTCTTCCCGCAGCCGGTACGCCTCGTTGAAGGTCTCTACCTTGCGGATGACGCTCTCATCCCGCAGCCCGCCGGCAACTGCCTCCAGCTTCGTTTCCCCTGCATTGGGTACTTCAAAGTAGAAGAAGTGGTCTGCAGCTTCCTTAACACGCAGGGATACGCCGTTTGCAAACACCTCAACGGCGGGCTGGTTGGAATAGACAGTAACCTTTGTCGCACCCTCCACCCGGTCAACATAGCGCTTGCCGCACAGGTGGACGAAGGGTTCGTCGGACAGCCATGCCTTGTAGGCATAGAAGGAATCCTTCTTATACTTGCGGTCCATGGTCACAAGACCCTTGTGGTTCTGACCGTTTTCGCCGCCCTCGTTCCGGGCATCGGCACCGAAATCGAACATATTCCACACATGGGTCGCCCACAGATATTTACGGGTGAAGAATTGCTTGATCAGCTCTTCGTGATAGTATGCCTGGTATTCTTCCGTATAGTCGCCCTGCCGGGGACCGGAGGTATGCCAGTCCAGCGCTTCGCAGCCATACTCAGAGCAGCCGATGGGAATATTGGGATGCTTGGCATGGAACTTGTCAACCCCCGGACCGTTCATGTCCGTTTCTCCGCCGTACCAGCCAAAGTAATGGTTATAGGACACCACATCAGGAATCTGCAGGTAGGGGTCGTCCATCTTACACATGGAGACGGCAGCAACGGTTGTCAAACGGGTCTTATCCATGTCATGGACCAGATCGTTGAGGATGCGGTGGTTTTCCAGAAGGTCCTCGTCACTTCCTCCGATGGAGATCTCATTGGACAGACCCCATACAACGATGGACGGATGGTTGTAATTCTGGCAGATCAGCTCCTTCATCTGGGAAACGGTGTTTTCTCTGCCGGTGGGCATATGCTTGGAAATATAGGGAATTTCCGCCCAGATCACCAGACCCTTTTCGTCACACAGGTCATAGAAGTACTGATCATGCTGATAATGGGCAAGACGGATCGTGGTAGCACCCACCTCCATGATCAGATCGATATCCTCCTCATGATGCTCCGGCAGCAGTGCGTTGCCGATGCCCCAGCGGTCCTGGTGGCGGGACACGCCCCGCAGAGGATATTCCTCACCGTTTAGGATAAAGCCGTTGTCCGGATCGATCCTGAAGCTGCGGCAGCCAAAACGGGTACAAACATTGTCAATGACCGCGCCGTCTTCCACCAGCTCTGCCTCTACGCAGTACAGATAAGGATCCTTGCGGCCATGCCACAGGTGGACATTCCCAATGGTGAAATTTGCCTTGGTATCACCCTGTTCGCAGGAAGCGACCACATTCTCCTGAGCATCATAGACAGTATATCTGACCGTCTGACCCAGCTTGCCGTTGGTGACGAACACCTCCACCTCCACGTCCGCATCGCTGCCGTTGACGGTGGGTGTGACCTTGATACCGGGCGCGCCGTAATAATCCAGATCAAAGTGGCTCTCAGACACGCAGATCAGGTTCACATTCCGGTACAGACCGCCGTAGAAGGTGAAGTCAGCCATCTGGGGGTAGACCGTTTCATTGGCGCTGTTGTCCACAGCGATGACCAGCAGGCTGTTGGCGCTCAGCTCCTGGGTGATGTCCACACGCCAGGTGGAGTAGCCGCCGTCATGATGGGCAAGCTTTTTGCCGTTCATGTACACATCCGCAGAGGAATTGGCGCCGTTGATCTCCAGGTAGTAGCGGTCCGCCTCAGGCAGGCTCAGCTTATTAAGGGTCTTGGCATAATAGGCTGTTCCCCGGTAATAATCGTTGTCGCCGTCCTGTCCGTCGATGGCGTTCCAGGAATGGGGCAGATTTACAAAGTCCCACTTCTGAGGCATCGTCTGGGGAATGGCATCTGCCATTTTTGTAAACGCCCACTTGCGGTTTAAGCTGATCACTTTTCTCACTTGCATAACCTCCGTTTTTGGTTTTCGGGCTGTAGTATATCACGAATCTCTTCCGGAAATATAAACGCCCTGTAAATTATTTTGCAAGCACCCTGCCGGAAGAACCGGCAGGGTGTGTCATTTTTATTCTGCGGTGTGACGCTCTGCCAGCTCTGCTGTCATTTGCTCTACGCTCTTTTTATCCAGATTGTAGACAAGACCCAGACCGACGAACTGCATCGCCGCGGAGAACAGATACAGTGCAGGAACCAGGTATCGCATATTGCGTGCTACCTCAGGCAGCTGATTGCCCTCATTGGCACCCACATAGCCGAAGAACGCTGTCATGACCACAATGACAAGCGCAGGTCCCAGACCCTGTGCCAGCTTACGGAAGAAGCTGTGCAGAGAATAGACAGTGCCCTCCTCGCGGTTGCCGGTCTTCCACTCATTGTAATCAATGGCATCGCCCATCATGGACCAGGAAACGGTGGAATAAATACCCATGCCTAAGCTGTTGAACAGCTGGCAGACCACATATACCGCAATTCCGGTGCCGTCCGGAGTAATCGGCAGAATAAGCATCGCAACGCAGGAAACCATCGATACGATAGCGCCTACCACTGCCAGCTCCTTCTTGCCATACTTCATGACCATCTTGCGGGCAAGGGGTGTAAAAGCAACGATGGGAATCATCGCAAACAGCTGTACAACGCCGGAAATCTGTACATTATTAAAGTAAGACTGGAACAGGACTGTGACCGCAGCCGTGCCGCCCTGCATACCCAGGAACATACCCATAGCAGCGATCGTCGCACCGACAGCAGGGCGGTTTTTCATAAAGTTGCCCATTGCCTTCAGCACATTAAACTTAGGCTGCTCTTCATTGCACTTGACATTGGTCTGCACACGGACCACCGTGTTGCGAATCATAAACTGGAATGCCGCAAAGCCGATCACGCCCAGCACCAGTGCAGCAATAAACACATTGCCGCCGATCAGATTGTCGTTGGCATCGTAGCAGATCATCGGCAGCAGGACCATCGGCAGCATATTGCCGATCATGGAGCCAACGCTTCGCCACGCAGAAAGAGATGCACGGTCCGCAGGCTTATCCGAGATCAGCGACAGCAGCGAGCCATACGGCACATTGGCAACTGTATAAAACGCATCCCAGATCACATAGCCCAGCACAAACAGTCCGCACTTGATAAAATGCGGCGCGTTGGGAATGGGAATAAAGCAGGAGGCACCGCCTACGATCAAGCCGATCGAGCCTGCCCATATGTACGCCAAAAATTTATTGCGCTTATACTGACGCTTATCCGCATCGACCATAGAGCCGATCAGCGGATCGTTGATGGCATCCCACACCTGAACAATGATCAGCAACAGAGAATACCAGTATTCTCCGATCAGCATGAACTGTGTCCAGAAAAGGGGCATGATCGTGCTCTTAAGCGCAAAGGTCATGTTGCAGCCAAAGTCGCCGGCTGCATATGCCAGGGAATCGCGAATACCAAAGGGTCTGAGCTTCTCTTGGGTCTTCATCGCAAAACAGTCCTCCCGATAATTTTTCTCCCCGTATGGGAGCTTGATTTTATTATAAGGTGTTTTCCGAAAGTGTGTGAGGAAAATATTTAGGATATGTTGTATATTCTTTATATTGAGCAAAAAATATAGTTGTTTTTTTGAGCAAAATATACTATAATCCCAAAAGATACCTTTGTATTTTGTTCCTTTTTTTAGGAGGACCAGATATGTTCTACGAATCCGAGCTGCGTTTTTTATGTGATACCTTTACTAAATGCCGGATCCCTATCCATCTGGTAGATCTGGCAACACCTCTGACCGAGCTGGAGCTTTACACCTACCTCGTCGATATGATCGATGCAGACGGAACGCTGGAAACGCTGATCCCTCCTGTAAAGCCAGCGACGCTCTACCGGCTCACAGGTCCCCTCTCCTGCCGGTATGCCTATCTGCTGCTGCCGGAGCTGTCCCGGCAGGTGCTTCTGGCAGTGGGTCCGTATCTGCCCTGTGCTCCCACAAAGCAGCAGATCATGGAGCAGGCGGAGCGCCACGGCTTCTCCCCTGCCCGGCAAGCCCAGCTGGAGCGCTTTTACGGCGATATCCCCATTCTTTCAGAAAGCAGTCACCTTTTCATGCTGCTCGATACCTTTGCCGAACGCCTTTGGGGACCAGGCAGTTTTTCCGTAGAGGAGATCAGCCAGACCGCCTTTGATGCCGTCTCGGTATTGGCAGAAAAAAAGTCCTCCTCGGGCGAGAAGGACACGCTGCACAATATTAAAAGCATAGAGCAGCGGTATACCTTTGAAAACGAGCTGATGGATGCCGTTTCCAGAGGGCATATCCACAAAGCAGATCTCCTTTTGAATAAGCTCTCCACTTTTTCCTTTGAACAACGGGCAGCCGATCCGGTGCGAAATGCGCAAAACTACTGCATTATTATGAATACGATCCTGCGCAAGGCTGCGGAAAAGGGCGGTGTGCATCCGGTGTACCTGGACAGCATTTCCTCCGACTGTGCCACAAAGATCGAGCAGCTCTCCTCTCTGGATGCCATGGGTCCGCTGATGTCCGGAATGTTCCGTTCCTACTGCCGCCTGGTCCGCACACATTCTACAAAGGATTACTCTCCTCTCATCCAGAAGGCAGTCACCTATATCGACGCAAACCTTGCCGGAGATCTGAGCCTTCACTCTGTAGCCGAGGTCCTGGGGGTGAGCAGCAGCTACCTTTCCTCCTTGTTTCGTCACGACACCGGGCATACGCTTACAGAGTATATCAACGACCACCGGGTCAAATATGCCATGCACCTGCTGGAAACCACCCAGCTGCAGGTCCAGACCGTTGCCCAGCACTGCGGCATTGTGGATGTCCAGTATTTTTCCAAGGTGTTCAAACGCCATGCCGGTATGACCCCGAAGGCTTACAGGCAAAGTATGAAACGGTAGCCTCCTGTTAGCCGTTTTCGGCTGTAAATTGCCGCGGGCTGATTCCGTATTCGGATCGGAAGGCACGGTAAAAGCTGGTATAGTCCGAGAAGCCGCAGCTTCTGCACACCTGCCCGGCAGATTCCCCGGCAGCCAGCAGTTGCCGTGCCATCATCAGACGGCGCAGCATGATATACCGGTACACGCTGACCCCTACCTCCCGACTGAAGGCATGGGCAAGATAGTACTTGCTCACATAAAGCCGGGCAGCAAGCCCCTCCAGCGTCATAGGCTGCGCCAGGTTTTCACCGATGTAGCCCAAGGTCTTTTCCACCAGCGGTGACAGCTGCTGTGTCTGCTCCTGATGCACCTGTGCGTGACGCGCCATACGGTTTAGCTGCACCATAAACTGAACAAACAGACCGTAGGCACAAAGATCACTGCCGTACTCCCGGCTGTAGTACTCCCGCACCATTTCGCCGAGCAGTGCTGTCAGGGCGGAACGCTCCGATGCCGCAGGTCTGATCAAATGGGTATGCTCCGGCAAGCTGGTATCGAAGCAGCGGCTCAGATTCACCTGATCTGAAAACAGTCCCTCCAGATATTCCCTGTCGATCCACAAAACGATTCGCTCATAGTTTTGATTCTCCTGTCCCAGAATCGGTCTGTGCAGCTCCAGGGGATTGATCAAAAGCAGCTCTCCGGGTGCCATGCGGATAATGCGCCCGTCCACCCAATATTCCACCTCGCCGCTTAAAAGGTAGTACACCTCATAAAAATCATGGTGATGCACCTCCACCGCCTGGGGGCGGGGCTGCCGGTAGTGGAATACCTCAAATGTGTCCCGCTGCATAGTCTGCCGGGGATCAAAACGCTGAGACCGTTCCCGCATTTTTATCACCTCACATATAATACAAACAGTATAAAGCAATATTTGCAATATTTCAAGCAATATAAGCAATTTATATTGCAATTATTTAATGATAAACTAACAGCACCGTTAGAATAATAAATTTGGAGGAATATATATGCCAATGCAAATGGGTTTCCGTTGGTACGGTGAAGGCAACGACAAGATCAAGCTTTCCGATATTAAGCAGATCCCCGGTGTGACCAGCATCGTCTGGGCTTTGCACCACAAGATGCCCGGCGAGATCTGGGAGGAAGCAGAGATCGCCGCGGTCAAGCGCCAGTGCGATGCTTACGGCTTCAACATCGATGTGGTGGAGTCCGTCAATGTCCACGACGATATCAAGATCGGTCTGCCCACCCGGGATCAGTACATCGAAAATTACAAGATCACAATGCGTAATCTTGCCAAATACGGTGTCAAGGTCATTTGCTACAACTTTATGCCCATCTTCGACTGGACCCGCAGCAATCTGTTCCACGAGGTAGGCGACGGCTCCTCCGCCCTGTTCTACGAAAAGGGTATGATCCAGGACGATTACAACGCCATGGCAAAGTACATTTTGGACTTCACCGAGAAGTACAACATGTCCTTCCCCGGCTGGGAGCCTGAGCGTATGGCAAAGCTGGACGAGCTGTTTAAGGC
>JAZSHB010000064.1:0-22735 GCA_045533015.1 Faecousia sp. | reverse complement strand
GTGGACTTACCGCTGCCGGAGGGACCGATGATGACTACAACATCGCCCCGGTTAATAGTATAATCGACACCGTCTAGAGCGCGTATGTTGTTTGCGTAGTGCTTCTTCAGATTATGGACGCAGATATATGGTGTCTTATCTTTCACTCTTACGCAGCCTCCTCTCTAAAACTCCCACCAGTGCGGTCAGCACGATCACCATTACCAGATAGATCAGGGCAACAGCGATCAGGGGCATAAATGCGGAAAAGGTGCGTCCGCGGATCAGATCGCCAGCCTTTGTAAGGTCAACGATGCCCACATAGCCGGCAACAGAGGTCTCCTTCAAAAGAACGATAAACTCGTTGCAGAGGGTGGGAAGAACATTTTTGAAGACCTGCGGGATGATAATGTACGCCATTGTCTGAACATAGTTAAAGCCGAGAGAGCGTCCTGCCTCAAACTGACCGTTGTCAATGGACATGATTCCGCCCCGCAGGATCTCGGCCACATACGCGCCGGAATTGATTCCGAATGCTACGACGGCGACCATCAGGCTGTTCCGGGAACTGGCAAATACGATAAAGTACATGATCAGCAGCTGCACCACCACAGGCGTACCGCGAATGACTGTCAGATACAGGTTGCAGAGACTGTTGGCAATTTTCAGAAGATAATAGCCAACGCCCTTTTGCAGCTCCATTGCCTCACGGTTTTTGTCATAGGTGGAGCGCACCGCGGCGATCACGACACCGATCACCAGACCGATCAGCAGAGCCAGGATCGTGATCAGAAGGGTATTTCCCAGACCCTCCAGCAGCCACTTCCAGCGCCCACCGTCAATGAAATTTAGGATAAAATCGTCTTTGATATCAAGAAGCCACTGGGGCGCAGCTTCCCAAAATACAGTAAGCCATTGCATATAATGAAAATCCTTTCGCACTTATACGGCAGAAACAGAGAGGAGCAGGTGATAAAGCCCAGCTCCTCTCTGCTGCTTACAGGGTTAAGGCAAAAGTGCGATTATTCCGCACCGCCGTCCTTGGGGATGTACTTGTTGATGATCTTGTCAACAGTGCCGTCTGCCTTCAGCTCCTCGAGTGCCTTGTTGATCTTCTCCAGAAGCTCGGTGTTGCCCTTGTCGACACAGATGGCGTAATCCTCGATGGCGTACTCGTTGTCGCCCTCCAGGATGTGGATGCCTTCGTTTGCCGCCACAAAGGACTTAGCAGGCTCGTTGTCGATGATGACACAGTCGACCTTGTCGCTCTTAAGGGCAGAAACAGCTTCTGCACCGGTCTTGTAGCGAACCACGCGGTCGGTCTTAATGGACTCGTCTTCGTTCAGATCGTTAAAGCCCCAGCCTTCCACAGCGCTGGAGGAGTAGATGTCGCCGGTGGTGTTCTCCTGTACACCGACCTTGATGCCGGGATTCTTCAGAGCGACAGGATCGCCATCTTCGTTGAACTCGAACAGATCGTCCAGGCTTTCGATCTCGGAGCCGTCCTTGACGATGATGACCTGAATACCGGTGGCGTATGTATCGGAGAAGTCCATCGTCTCCTTACGCTCGTCTGTAACGGTAATGCCAGCCATGCCCATGTCATACTTACCTTCGGCAACGCCGGTCAGCACAGCACCAAAATCCACATCCTCGATCACGAGTTCCATGCCCAGGTTTTCAGCGATGGCTGCAGCGATCTCAGCGTCGATACCAACGATGGTATCGCCATCCTTGTATTCGTAGGGAGGGAAGGCGGCGTTTGTCGCCATGACCAGCTGGTTATCCTTGCTGCCACCGCAGGCGGTGAACAGACCCAGAGCCAGAACAAGTGCCAGAGCAAGAGCTAAAAGCTTTTTCATAGTAATAGATCTCCTTTTTCATTTTAGGTTTGATAGGCGCATTATAACACGAATAATATTCATCGTCAATAGTATATATTCCAAAATTAAGCCGTCCAGACTGAAGGATAGGGGCTATTATGAAACATATGGCGCAGAGCACTGAATATTATTCATGAAAACTTGAATATTTTCTTCTCAGTTGTCCGGAAGTGTAACTTTAGGCAAATTTCCAGTTGTAAAGCCTTTGAAAGTATTATATAATAAAGGGGATTTGAAGATGTGCAAACTTCTGAGAGGTAGTTTCTATGATGAGACGAAGTGAAGAACTAAAAAAGTATCTGGTCCCCGGCAAGCATGTTCACCTGGTCGGTATAGGCGGCGTGTCTATGCGTCCCCTCGGGCTGGTGCTTAAGGATATGGGTTTGTTGGTCACCGGTTCGGATATGAACTCCTCAGTGTCCACCGACGAGCTGATCGCAAAGGGTATTCATGTAGCCATTGGGCACCAGGCGGAAAATATCGACGGCGCGGACTGTATCATCCGCACTGCCGCTGCTCATAATGACAATCCGGAGATCGCCGCCGCGCGTACCAAGGGCATTCCGACCTTTGAACGGGCGCAGGCGTGGGGTGTGATCATGCAGGCGTATGAAAACGCCGTGTGCATCTCCGGCACCCATGGCAAGACCACAACTACCTCTATGATGACGCATATTCTGATGGCAGCGGATATGGACCCGACGGTGATGATCGGCGGTTATTTGCCGCTGCTCCATGCCGGGCACCGTGTAGGAAACGGTGATACGATCCTGCTTGAAAGCTGTGAGTATTGCGATTCTTTTTTGAACTTCTATCCCACCCTTGCGGTGATTCTGAACATAGAGGCAGATCACCTGGATTACTTCAAGGATTTGGCAGCTGTGGAGAGATCCTTCCGCAAATTTGCCCAGCTGTCTACCGGCGGTATTCTTGCCAACGGCGATGATCCCCATGTGACAGAGACCCTAAAGGATATTGACTATGTTTCCTTTGGGCTGCAGGAACATAACCGTGTGACAGCAGTGAATATCTGTCCTGACTGGCAGCATCTGGATGTCGTGTGTGACGGTAAATTCTACTGTCACTTGGACCTGAAGGTCCTGGGAAAACACAATGCGCTCAATGCGCTTGCGGCAGCCGGTGCGGCATGGATGCTCGGCATCTCCGGTGAGGCTGTAGCGCAGGGGTTGGCTTCCTTTGGCGGTGCGCAGCGGCGGCTTCAGTATAAGGGAAAATATAACGGTGCAGATGTCTATGACGACTATGCCCATCATCCGGATGAGCTGCGTGCGACGATCGAGGCAGTGCGTACCATGAACTATCAGCGTATCGTTCTGGCGTTTCAGCCCCATACCTATACCCGTACCAAGGCGTTGTTTGATGCGTTTGTCCGGGAACTGAAAATGGCGGATGTGGTCGTCCTTGCAGAGATCTACGCTGCCCGGGAGCGCAATACTGTGGGTATCTCCTCCATGGATCTGGTAAAGCAGATTCCCGGTTCTTTGTACTGTGAAACGCTGCCTCAGGTGACCCAGTGCCTGAAGGATATTGCCCGTGAAGGGGATGTGCTTCTGACGGTTGGTGCAGGGGATATTTTCCGTGCCGGCGAGGCTTTGCTGGAGGAAAATGAATGAAAAAACCGGTTATGTTATCTATCTGCGGTCGCCAGGCATACCTGGGACAGGAGCCGGATGTGATCGAGCTGATCACAGAGGGAACGCTGGAATATCGGGATGGCGGCTGGGATATATGCTATGAGGAAAGTGATTTGACTGGGCTTGCCGGTGTCACGACCACCTTCCGGGTGGAGCGTGATCGAATCATCCTGACCCGGACAGGCAGGCTGAATTCTCAAATGGTGTTCCAGGAGGGGCTGCGTCACGACTCGCTGTACCAAATGGAGTTTGGGGCTTTAATGATTACTGTCTGTGCCAACCGCATTCTGGCACAGCTGACAGAGGACGGTGGCATGATCGATCTTGTTTACGGTATTGAGATCGAGAAAAGCACCGCTGGAACGGTGGATTACCATTTGCAGATTACGCCAAAACTATAAAATAAACAGCTGCTGTCTCGATTGAGACAGCAGCTGTTTTCATTAGTCGGGGAGTGCGCCATCCTCGTCAGTAACAGAGCCGTTTCCGATTCCGGAGCCGTCGATCCTGCAGATCACGCCGTTTCGCACCCGGTAGTTGGACTCTGCCTCGAATTCCCTTGACAAAAGAGAATCGTCTTCCTTGCTGTATTTGCAGCGGTAGGTTCTGACATCGTAGCCGGTATAAGGCTCGGTTATATAGTCGCCGTCCTTGTAGCCCTGGGTGTTGTTTGCGCTCATAGTCTGGTAGGAAACTGTGTAGTCATAGGTGGCAAGGATCTCCTCTTCGATGGTCACATAATAATCCTTGTCATCTGTGCCGACCAGCGTGACGGTGACACTGCCGCCCTGGGCTGTGGCTTCAATGCGGATGGGATAGTTGGATGTGTTGCGGAAGCGGAAGTCCACAGACCCCCAGCTGACGGTTGCATCTGTACCCACAGGCATATAAGCGGGGGCAAAGCCGTGATTTTCCCGCATAAGGATCTCCAGATCCGCAACCACCGCACAGTAATATAGTGCAGAGGAGACCTGACAGATGCCGCCGCCCACTGTGTATACCGTTTCGTTTCCGGAATAGGAGGGTCCAAGCTTGTAGCCCTTGGCTTCTGTGCGCTGTCCCAGGGTATTGTTGTAGGAGAAGAAATCGCCGGGGTAGAGAATCAGTCCGTTGATGGCCTCACAGGCAAGGCGCAGATTTGTGTCTCTGCCACCTTCGCTTTTTGCTTCGGCTGTGAAGGTCGCCAGCGTGTCCCGGTAAAGAACAGTTTCAAGGTCCTTTCCGGTGATTTCCGGAGCAATATCCGTAAAGGGAATCTCAACCGTAGTGCCAAAGGCAGACTGTTCCAGAAGCGCCCTGGCGCTTTCAATGTCAAAGCCGTAGCCTGCTGTGCCTTCAATGATCTCGTAGGTGGCAGTATCAAAACTGGCGTTGATCGGTGCCACATAGTAGCGCGCCAGGATGCCTTCCAGATCAATGGGCTCCGGCTCGATCATGCTGCATGTCCCCTGGATGCTGAAGATGTTTTGACTGTATGCGTCCAAAACCTGTTGATAAAGTGCATTCAGGTCCAGACCGTACTCCGGCATTCCCAGCTGTACCACCAGGGTCTGCTCCGGTGCTTCGCCGGTGACTTCATAGGTGGACTGGGACAGGGTGCTGCTGTAATGGGAACCAAGCTGGGTAAGAATTTGCTTAACGGTATCCGTATCCAGCTCCAGATAGGGCGTAAGGTCAACGGTGTAGCCGCTTTCCATAGCGAGCTTCTGCTCAGCCTGACGCTTGCTCTGGGAACCGCTGTTGCCGAATTTATAGGCTGCCTTGACAGCACCCTTGATATCCAGCGAGCTGATGCAGGATGCGGGGATTTCAGCGGTACTGTCAAAAACGGTGACCACCATAGGTGTCTGAAAATAGGTCTTTTCTGCTGCCGCTGTAACAGCGCTGATCGCCTGCGCTTGGGTCATACCGCCTACATCCACACCGGCGACGCTTACATTTTCCAAAATGATGCCGTCGAGCTCTGCGTTGGAGAAATAGATACTGCCTGCAATGAGGCAGACTGTAATTGCGATCAGTGCTGCGCAAATGGCGATCACAGCACCGGTACGGTTGCTCTTTCTTGTTTTTTTGGAAGTCTTTTTTGAGCCGGAAACATCACGGAAGGCAGCTTCGATCTCTGCGTCTTCTCTGCGTGCCCGGGAATTTCTTTGATTTTGCTTAGCCATGGAGCATCACTCCTTTCTGTCTGTTACGGGAGTATTGTAGCATATTATAGGGAAATTGCAAGTTACAGATATTTTCCAAGGTGTTCGATAAAGACCTTGGACTGGCGCAGACTGTCTACACCGGAGGCGAGTTTTAACCGCAGGGTGGGCTGCTTGGCAGAGGCGATAAACTGAACGCGGTTTTTATATTCCGTTTCAGCGCACAGGGCGCTGATCGCTTCCAGATTTAGCTCGGACAGGGTAAACAGCACATCTCCTGCTTTTTGGCGGATATCGGTGATGCTGACCTTCCTGGCGTTTGCCCGCAGCAGGGCAATGTCGATCAGATTAAGCACGCCCTTGGGTGGATCGCCGTAGCGATCGATGATCTCATCCAGAAGGTCATCTGCATCTGCCTGTTCCCGGATAGCAGCCATCCGCCGGTACAGATCCATACGCTCCTCGCCCCGGGATACATAGTCCTTATCCACATTGGCGGTAACATTGAGATCGGCGGTGCAGTCCGGTTCTTTGGGCTTTTCGCCCCGCTGCTCCAAAACAGCCTCGTCCAGAAGCTTCAAATACATATCGTAACCCACAGACATCATATGACCGGATTGTTCCGCACCCAGCAGATTACCGGCACCGCGGATCTCCAGGTCGCGCATGGCGATTTTGAAACCGGAACCGAACTCGGCGAAATCGCGGATCGCCGTAAGGCGCTTTTCTGCCACCTCGGTGAGCACCTTCTCCGGTTTGTAGGTGAAATAGGCGTAGGCGTGGCGGGTGGAGCGTCCCACACGTCCCCGGAGCTGATGCAGCTGGGAAAGCCCGAAACGATCGGCGTTTTCAATGATCAGCGTGTTGACATTGGGAATGTCCAGACCGGTCTCGATGATGGTAGTGCAGACCAGTACTTGAAGCGCACCGTCAGCCATTGCGTGCATCACATCTCCCAGCGCATCCTCTGTCATTTTTCCGTGGGCAACGCCGATGCTTAGACCGGGAATGCGCTTCTTCAGCGCTGCCGCGCACTGGTCAATCGTCTCCACCCGGTTGTGCAGATAGTAGACCTGACCGCCGCGTTCGATCTCTCTGCGGATGGCGTCGTCAATAATGGCATTGCTGTGTTCCATTACAAAAGTCTGGACAGGGTAGCGGTCCGCGGGGGGCTGCTCAATGGTAGACATATCCCGGATGCCGGACAGCGCCATGTTCAGGGTACGGGGGATGGGGGTAGCGGACAAGGTCAGCACATCCACACCCTTGGAAATTTCCTTCAACCGTTCCTTATGACTGACACCAAAACGCTGTTCCTCATCTACGATCAGCAGCCCCAGGTCCTTAAACTGTACACTTTTTTGCAGCAGCTTGTGCGTGCCGATCACGATATCCACGAGACCGGTCTGAAGCTTTTGCAGGGTCTTCTTCTGCTCTGTGGGCGTGCGAAAACGGCTGAGCATATCGATGTTGACCGGAAAACCGCGAAATCTTGCGATAGCTGTCTGGTAATGCTGCTGGGCAAGGACGGTGGTGGGAACAAGGATGGCAACTTGCTTTCCGTCCATGACCGCCTTCATAACAGCTCGCAGAGCCACCTCTGTTTTGCCAAAGCCTACATCGCCGCAAAGCAGACGGTCCATAGGGGTAGGTGCTTCCATATCGTTTTTGATCTCGCTGATGCACCGCAGCTGATCGTCTGTTTCGGGGTAGGGGAAATTGTCTTCAAATTCCCGCTGCCAGGGAGGATCCGCAGCAAAGGCAAAGCCCTCCTGCCGTTTGCGTGCGGCGTACAGCTGGATCAGTTCCCCAGCCATATCTTTTGCGGCTTTGCGCGCTTTTGTCTTGGTTTTCTGCCAGGCATCCGTACCGATCTTGTTCAGGCGGACGTTTCCGTTGTCCTCGCCTCCGCCAATATATTTACTCACAAGATCCAGCTGTGTGGCGGGGACGAAAAGCGTATCGCTGCCCTGATAGGCGATCTTTATATAGTCCTTTACAGCTCCGTCTACCCGCAGCTGCTCCATGGCAACGAAGCGACCGATGCCGTAGTTTTCGTGGACCACAAGATCTCCGGGGGTCAGATCTGTAAAGGAGTTTAATTTCTGTCGGTTGGTGGCGGATTTTTTTGTCTTGCGCTTTGGCTCGCTCCGGGAGATCAGTTGTCCCTCTGTAAGCACCGCCAGTTTGACGGTAGGATACTCCATGCCGAAGGGAATCGAGCCGTCTGAGAGCAGTATCTGCCCGGGCTGCGGCAGGGTGGTCAGAGGAATACATAGCATGGCAGACAGGCCCTTGCTGCTGAGCATCTCCTGAAGGAGTTCAGCTCTCCGGCGGGAGCCGCACAGCACAAGGCTGGAAAAATCCATTTTCTGATAATGGGAAAGGTCGGCGGCTGCTGTTTCCAGACTGCCACCATAGCTGGGCAGTTGTTTTGCCACCACCGGCAGCAGCTGTTTGGGCGGGCAGTCCTCCGGATAGGAGCTGCCGGCGAAGGTGTCCAGATATACCACAGTCCTGTCCCGAAGACTGCGGGTAAAGTCCTCCCACTGACACACATAGTCACAAAGCTCCCCGGCGATCAGTCCGCCCTGAAGCAGACTGTCCAGCTGCAGACCCATTTCCTCGGTCCGGGTACGGGCTGCACGGTGCAGATTGCTTTGGTCGCATATAACAATTATGGCGTTATCCGGAATGTGGTCCATGGCGGTGGAAAATGACGGATAGATCAATGCCATATAACGGTCCGATGCGGGATTTTGCAGACCGTTTTCATATTTTTCCAAATCCTTTTCCAGGGTGCTGATAAGCGTCTCGTTTGGATTTTTTCTGCGCTTTTGCCGCGCGATCAGACTGCGGATTTCATTGCAAAGACCCTCTACAGAACCGGGATGGAGCATTGGCTGTGTTTCGCCCACAGGCAGGACGGTCACTTCGTCTACATTCTCCGTGCGTCGCTGGGTGTCCGGATCGAAGTATCCCATGGTATCCAGTTCGTCACCAAAAAACTCGGCACGGAAGGGGCGATCTGCGGCAGGGGAGTAGATATCCAGAATGCCGCCACGCACAGCAAACTGTCCGGAACCCTCGACCATGGCGCAGCGGCTGTAGCCCGCATCTGTAAGGCGGGCAAGGAGCGTGTCCATCTGATAATTTTCGCCTACCTTCAGACAAAAGGCGGCACTGCGTAAAATACCGGGGGGTACGGTCCGCTGGCTGAGGGCTTCCCAGGACATGATCTGCAGGGCGGTTTTGCCCTGCTGCAGGTCATAGAACTGACGAAGACGCTTTTGCTCCCAACCTCTGGAGACTACAGCATTGTTGTATAGGGTAAGCTCGCGGTTGGGCAGGACAGGGGCAGTTTCTGACAAAAAAGCACGCAGCTCCTCCTGCAGCCGCTTGGCAGCCATATCATCCTGGCAGAGAATTACCAGCGGACGGGAAGTGTCTCTGCGCAGCGCCGCGATCAAATGGCTGCGGTTGATCTGTCCGATACCGGTAACGGCGGCAGTCTCCCCTTGGGCTATACTGTTTAGAAGCAACTGATATTCCGGCAGCGTATTTAAGAAGGATAAAAGTTTTTCCATAGGACACCTCAAAAGGTTTTTGTTCCACGCAGCAACGCGGAAAGGGGAAAATACCTCCCCTTTCCGTGTTCATTCTGCAATATATGATTTATTTCCCATTAAAACGGTTTGCTGCCGCCGCGGTGCCGTTATCAATAATACATAGGGCGGCATCTGCAGCGTTTTCCAGGGCAATAGCCAGTGCCTTTTCCTCAGCTGCAGAGAAGGTGGACAGCACCCAGTCCGCAAGATCCTGTTCCGGGTCCGACTTAGCACCTACGCCGATCTTCACCCGGGGAAATTCCTGGCTGCCGAGCTGCCCAATGATGGACTTAATACCGTTATGCCCCCCGGCAGAGCCGTCGGCGCGTATCCGCAATCTACCGGTTGCCAGGGAAATGTCGTCAAACAGGACAATGATCCGCTGAGGTGGGATCGAGAAATAAGCAGACAGCTGCAGCACAGAATTGCCGGACAGATTCATAAATGTCTGGGGTTTGAGAAGATAAAGCTTTTTCCTGTCCCGGCTGACCTGTCCGTACAGCCCATGGAATTTGCCCTTGTCGATCTTACAGCCCAGCTTCTGCGCCAACAGGTCGATGGCGCGAAAACCGCAGTTATGCCGGGTCTTGGCATATTGGCTGCCGGGATTTCCCAGACCGACGATCAGCCAGCTTTCCGTTTTTTTACCAAACACAGCTTAGAACAGATCCGCGATGGATGTACCGCCGTGGATGTGTGCAATTGCACGGGCAAAGATGGGAGCCACATCCAGCTGCTTGATCTTATTGCTGGGGGTGTTTTCTGCCAGGGGAATGGTGTTGTGGACGACCAATTCCTCAATGGCACTTGCCTCGATGCGTTCAAAGGCGGGACCGGACAGAACGCCGTGGGTAGCGCAGGCATAGACCGCCTTGGCACCGCCCACCTCAACGAGGGCGTTGGCAGCGTTGCACAGAGAGCCTGCAGTGTCTACCATATCGTCAAACAGGATGCAGGTTTTGCCTTTTACATCGCCAATGACATTCATAACCTCACAGACATTTGCCTTCTGACGGCGCTTGTCAACGATAGCAAGACCCATGTGCACCTTGGTGGCGAACGCGCGGGCACGGGCAACCGAGCCCACATCGGGGGAGACGACTACAAAATCGTCGTGATTGAATTTATCTTCGGGGAATTTTTCCAGATAGTATTTGACAAAAGTGGGGTTGCCCAGCAGATGGTCTACAGGGATGTCAAAGAAGCCCTGAATCTGGGAGGCGTGCAGGTCCATGGTAAGTACCCGGTCTGCACCGGCAGCGGTAAGCATATTGGCTACCAGCTTGGCAGAGATGGGATCGCGGCTTTTTGCCTTACGGTCCTGGCGGGCATAACCGAAGTAAGGAATCACAGCGGTGATACGGCCTGCGGATGCACGGCGGCAGGCGTCGATCATGACCAGCAGCTCCATGAGGTGATTATTGACGGGTTTGCAGGTAGACTGAATCAGAAACACATCAGCGCCGCGGACGGTTTCATCGAGGGAAACAGCCACTTCGCCGTCAGCAAAGGTCTTGACCGTACCCTGACCCATAGGCAGTCCCAGCTCCTTGCAGACAGTCTGGGCAAAGGCGGGATTGGAATTGCCGCAGAATATTTTGATATTATCTCCGTATGCAATCATCTTTTGAAGTACCTCACTTTTTATATCTTCTATTTGTGTTCGTAGCCACACTACGGACTATACTGAGTGTATTATAGCACTATCTGGCAGAAAATTGCAACAGGCAACCTGTGAAAATAACAACGAAAAATCAACTAATTTTTTTCTGCCCTTTCTACAAAGCGACAATTGCAGTGGTTTGGGCGGGCTTATGAAGAATATTCTGTTAAGTTGTGCTTGTGCGGCGACAGGATTCGTGGTATAATAATTAGAAATCATTTTACGGAAAGGCAGACGGCAATGAACGATAAGCTCCATGTCCGGGGCGCCCGGGAAAACAACTTAAAAAATGTAGACCTGACGATCCCCAGAGACCGGCTTGTGGTTTTTACGGGGCTTTCCGGCTCCGGAAAATCCAGTCTAGCATTTGACACTATCTATGCAGAGGGGCAGCGCCGGTATGTAGAGAGTCTGAGCTCCTATGCCCGTCAGTTTTTGGGGCAGATGGACAAGCCTGATGTAGATGCCATTGACGGACTTTCTCCGGCAATTTCCATTGATCAGAAAACGACCTCCAAAAATCCCCGGTCCACAGTCGGTACGGTCACGGAGATCTACGACTATCTGCGTCTTTTGTGGGCACGGGTGGGCGTTCCTCATTGTCCCCGGTGCGGCAAGGAGATTCGCCGTCAGACCATTGACCAGATCGTGGACCGCATCGAAGCAATGGAGGAGGGCACCAGATTTATCGTGCTTTCACCGGTGGTTCGAGGGAAAAAGGGTGAGCACGCGAAGGTGTTCGAGGAAGCAAGGAAAGCCGGCTTTGCCCGTGTCCGTGTGGACGGTATTCTCTATGACCTGAATGAGGACATCCCCTGCGAGAAAAATAAAAAGCATTCTATCGAGCTGGTGGTGGACCGCCTTGTGATCAAGGCTGGGCAGCGCCGCCGCCTCGCGGATTCGGTAGAAACCGCCTGTCAGCATTCCGGCGGTCTGGTGATCATCCAGTTGCCGGGAACGAACGAGGAGCTTAGCTTTTCCCAGAACTATGCTTGCGAGGACTGTGGGATCAGTCTTTCGGAGCTGGAGCCCCGGATGTTTTCCTTCAACAATCCTGCCGGTGCCTGCCCTGCCTGCACAGGTTTGGGTTTTCAGCAGGTACCGGATATTGACCTGGTCATCCCGGATAAGAGCAAATCGATCTTTGACGGTGCGATTCAGGTCTCCGGCTGGAACAGCGCCCGGACAGATTCTGTTTTCCGGATGTATTTCGAGGCACTTGCCCAGAAGTACCGGTTTTCTTTGACTGCTCCTGTTTCGGAGCTTCCACCGGAAGCGCTGGATGTGATCTTAAACGGAACCCAGGGCGAGAAGCTGCGCATGACCTACAATCGGGGCAACGGCATGGGCGTGCTGGAGCAGCCCTTTGAGGGGATACTCAATAATATCAGCCGCCGCTACCGGGAGACCCAGTCCGATGCCGCCAGAAAAGAGCTGGAGGAATGCATGGCTTCAGCACCCTGTCCCCATTGCCACGGTGACAGACTTTCGGATATCGCCCGGGCGGTAACGGTAGGCGGTATTGGGATCATGGATTTTTGCCGCATGAGCATCCGTCAGGAGCTGGCGTTTATGGAACAGCTGCAGCTGGAGGGGAATATGGCATTGATCGCTGAGCAGATCGTTCGGGAGATCAAGTCCAGACTGCGCTTTCTGACAGATGTGGGTCTTCAGTATCTGACTCTGTCCAGGGCAGCCTCGACCCTGTCCGGCGGAGAGAGCCAGAGAATCCGTCTGGCGACCCAGATCGGCTCGTCGCTGATGGGCGTTTTGTATATCCTTGATGAGCCATCCATTGGGCTGCACCAGCGGGATAATGATAAGCTGCTCATGACCTTAAAGCGCCTGCGGGATCTGGGCAATACCCTGATCGTCGTGGAGCATGATGAGGATACCATGCGCGCCGCGGACTATATCGTTGATGTAGGTCCCGGTGCAGGCAGCCGTGGCGGACAGATCGTTGCAGCGGGCAGTCTGGAGGATATCGTAAATTGCCCACAGTCTATTACGGGACAGTACCTTTCCGGCGTTAAGAAGATACCGGTCCCCTCGGCAAGACGGGCAGGAAACGGCAAGTCCCTGTCGGTTCAGGGTGCGTCAGAAAACAATTTGAAAGATATTGATGTTTCCATCCCTCTGGGGACCCTTACCTGCGTCACCGGTGTATCCGGTTCGGGAAAATCCAGCCTTGTGGGGGAGGTCCTCAACAAGACGCTGCTGGGCAAGCTGAATCATGCCCGGACACGCCCCGGTGCTTGCCGGTGCGTGGAGGGCTTGGAGCATTTGGACAAGGTGATCGATATCGATCAAAGTCCCATCGGGCGCACACCCCGGTCCAACCCGGCGACCTATACTGGGCTGTTCAACGATATTCGGGATCTGTTTGCATCCACCGCGGATGCAAAAATGCGTGGCTACGGACCGGGCAGATTCTCCTTTAATGTCAAGGGGGGACGGTGCGAGGCTTGTAGCGGTGACGGGCTTGTGAAGATCGAAATGCATTTTCTGGCAGATGTATATGTGCCCTGTGAGGTCTGCCGCGGACAACGCTATAACCGGGAGACTCTGGAGGTTCAGTATAAGGGAAAGAATATTGCCCAGGTTCTGGATATGACAGCGGAAGAAGCGGTGGAATTTTTTGCAAATCTGCCGAAAATTTGCCGAAAAGCACAGACGATGGTGGATGTGGGGCTGGGCTATGTGAAGCTTGGACAGTCCAGCACGACCCTGTCCGGCGGTGAGGCGCAGCGCGTCAAGCTTGCCACAGAGCTGGCGCGGGTATCCACCTGACGGACGATCTATATTCTTGACGAGCCTACCACCGGGCTGCACGCAGCGGATGTGCATAAGCTGATACAGGTTCTGCAGCAGCTTGTGGACGCAGGAAATACGGTGCTTGTGATCGAACACAATCTGGATGTGATCAAAAGCGCTGACTATATCATCGATCTGGGTCCTGAGGGTGGCGACGAGGGCGGTCATGTGGTCGCTCAGGGCACACCGGAGCAGGTCGCCCAGACGGAGGGGAGCTATACAGGTGCGTATCTGAAGCCCTATCTGGTGTAATAAATACCGCGAACCAGCGTTGGCTGGTTCGCGATTTGGTCAAGGCTCATATACATGACTTGGCAGTGCGTCGGAAAGTTCCAGAAGGGCATGATCCCAGCCGCCGGCATAATCCAGTATAAGATGGGTGTTATCATGCAGCTGGGTGCTGTCCGGAGACTGATCGGCGATGGTCATGGTCAGCCGCAGTCCTGCGTTTGCAGGCTGCTCCATCAGAACTGTACCGCCGTGGATAGCAGCCACGGAGCGTACGATGCTCATACCCAGACCAATGCCGTTTCTGCCATCTTCAATACCCGGTTCCCGGAGAAAACGTGAGAAGATATTTCTCAGCTCCTGGGAGGATACGCCGTCGCCACTGTTCTGGACAGTAAAGTACAGTCTACTGCCGTTGCGGTGAAGGCTCGCTTCTATGGTGCTGCCTTCCGGTGTGTACTTGATGGCGTTGGAGATAAGGTTGAGAAGTGCCCGTTCAAGTTTTTCTTCGTCTATTAGACAGGGGATGCGCTGGTTGGGACACTTATATACGAGTTTTTTGTTTGCCTTGGCGGCAAGGAAAGATGCTTTTTCAAGGATCTCTTCAAAGAAGGCTGCCACATCCCGGGTCTGCATTCTGGAGGACTGGTAAGAACGGTAAAGGGAGGCATCCGACATATTGCACACGGTCCGCAGCAGCTGATGCAGACTACGGTTGAGCTGGGCTGCCTGTTGCTGCAGCTGCGGATTCTCCTGGGTGGCAATGCCGGGCAGGAGAAGCTCAGCGCTTGACATGGCGCTTGTTAAAGCATCTCTAAGGTGCTGTGCAGCCAATGCGTAAGCACGAAATTCCGGCTCCTCGTAGGGAGACTCCAGACAGAACAGATGAAAACTGTCTGCTTGTGTGATGCTTGCCTCGCAGAAAACTCCGCAGATACACAGGGTCAGACAGAGCCTGCCGCCGGTATATAGATCGTATTCCTCCTTGCCGGTGGAGATCAGCTCGCTCACAGGCGTATCGATGGAAAGCTGCCTGTCAAGCGCGGACTGATTTGCGTAAAGAATGATGCCATCCTTGACCAGGAAAGCCGGGCACAAAAGATGCTCCAGCAATCCTACAGAGTCGATTTTCTCTTTCATGGTCTTCCTCCTACTGGCATATCATGTGCAGTTTTGCGGAGAATTTTCGTCGACGGATTTCGACGGTTAAAGCTATTTTAGCGTTATTTGTCGAAATTAGCAAGATAAATCGTAGTTTGAGGTGAAAGATATGTCAATACATGCGGGTCACCGCCAGCGGGTGAAGGAGCGCTACAGCAAGGAAGGATTGGAAAATTTTGCCCAGCACCAGGTCCTGGAACTACTGCTGTTTTACTGTATTCCCCAGCGGGATACCAACGAGCTGGCGCATAGACTGCTTGCGCGTTTTGGCTCACTTCCAAAGGTTTTGCGTGCCAGCAAAAAGGAGCTTGTGCAGGTGGAGGGTATCGGAGAAAATGCCGCATGCTTTTTGTCTTTGTTCCAGGCGGTGGAAACCTATTGCGGCATCCAGGAGAGCAAGGAGCTGACTGTTCTGGAGGATATTGAACAATGCGGTGATTATTTGGCAAAGTTCTTCTGCAACAAGAAAAATGAAACGGTATATTTGCTGTGCCTGGATGCAAAATGCATGGTGCTGGATTGCCGGAAGGTGTGCGAGGGAAGTGTAAATGCTGCCAGCATATCCATTAGAAAGGTAGTGGACATGGCACTGACAGCCAATGCCACATCGGTTGTCTTGGCGCATAACCATCCCAGCGGTGTGGCGCTGCCATCCGGCGAGGATATTGAGACGACAAAGCGGGTAGCGAGGGCATTGCAAATGGTGGATATTACCTTGAGTGATCATATTGTCGTTGCCGACGGTGAATTTGTATCCCTGGCACAGTCCAGATTATACAATCCGGATATGGCTTGCGGCGTGGGGATGGGCAGATGAAGCTGATCGTTTGTCTTGACGATAAAAACGGCATGTTGTTCAACCGCCGCCGCCAAAGTGCGGATGCGCTTGTATGCCTCCGGATTCTTACTGCCGCAAACGGCAGCCCGCTGTGGATGAACAGCTATTCCCGGACGCTTTTTGGACAGCTGGAGGGAAATTTTCGGGTGGATGAAAGGTTTCTGGAGAACGCGGGACAGGGAGCGCTTTGTTTTGTGGAAGATGTTGATGTGACGCTTTTTATGCCCCAGGTGGAGAAGATCGTTGTTTATCGTTGGAATCGTGTGTATCCAGCTGACTTGCGATTTCCATCCCTTGCGCAGTGGCGGCTGACGGAGTGCACGGATTTTGAAGGCAGCTCCCACGATAGGATCACACAGGAGGTTTATGTGAGATGAAACGGAAAACACGCGGCTCCCTGCTGGCACTTGCTGTTCTCATGATCGCAGCGGCTGCCGCCTGGTTCATAAAGCTCCATGACAGCCCGGCTTACAGCAGCTCCGTCATGGATGTGCCGGCGTTTGCGGATGAAGCCTATGTTGTCATCCATGACAACCTGCCGGAATTTTCGGAAGAGGACATGACCACCCGGGCGTATGAGAATTACGCTCCGCTGGATGCCTTGGGAAGATGCGGCTATGCAATGGCATGCATCGGTCCAGAGCTGATGCCAACGGAGGAACGGGGCAGCATCGGACAGGTGAAGCCCTCGGGCTGGCAGACGGCGAAGTATGATTTTGTGGATGGAAAGTACCTGTATAACCGCTGTCATCTGATCGGCTATCAGCTTACCGGTGAGAATGCAAACGAGCTGAATTTGATCACCGGCACCAGGTATTTGAATGTGGAGGGCATGCTTCCTTTTGAAAATATGGTGGCAGACTACATAAAGGAAACGGGTAATCATGTGCTCTACCGGGTCACCCCTGTGTTTGACGGAGATCATCTGGTTGCCAGAGGGGTTCAGATGGAGGCGTGGTCCGTAGAGGATGAGGGGGCAGGGATCTGTTTCAATGTCTACGCCTACAATAACCAACCGGGCGTCGTCATCGATTACGCTACCGGTGTAAGTGCCCTTTCCGATACGCAGATGCAGACGAATGAAGCGGTTGAGGATGACAGCTATATCCTCAATACCGGCACCCGGAAATTCCACACGGCAGACTGTTCCCAGGGACAGAGTATAAAGGAGGAAAACCGTGAGGATTATACCGGCAGCAGAGAGGAGCTGCTGGACCGGGGCTATACTGCTGCTAAATGCTGTGATCCATAATTAAAAGGGTGCTGCCTCAGTGGTTTTGAGGCAGCACCCTTGTTATTTTTCAGCGATGACCGATCGGACAAATTCAGACGGCAGCGTTCCGGTACATTTTTTGAAAACAGCATAGAAATAGGATTCGCTTTCAAAGCCGCAAAGGACAGCTACCTCCTTGGTTTTGTACTTACTTGTTTGCAGGAGCTCCTTTGCATATTCACAGCGCATTAAATTGATGTAATTTGTGATCGTGTATCCGGTGAAGCTTTTGAATTGCCGCATGAGATGGTATTTACTTACGCCCACAGCGGCGCTGATCTCGTCAACAGACAGCTTCCTTCCGAGGTTGTTTTTAATATATAAAACGGCGGAGCGCACATACGCCTGGACAGTTTCCTGGGCAGAGGGGTGTTCCGCTTTTGGTGCGCTGTAGCTGCGGCACAGCAGAAGCAGAATATCCAGAAGTATGGACCTGAGCGCTGTCGTGCGGAAGGCGCGACTTGCCTTATACTCATCCATCAGCTGACGGATCAGCGTACCTATGCGGTCGTTTTGCACAAGCTCAGAAAAATGAAGCTTACTGATGTGGATATCGTGGTGCTTACAAAACGCGTTATCCACAATAAGACAAAAATAAGTCGCGGTTTCCTCAGAAATTACCTGGTGTACAGCATAGGAATTTACCACGACCAGATCGCCTGGCTGTACATCATAACATTTTCCGTTACAAACCACCTGTCCTCTGCCGTCAAGGAAGTACAGAAGCTCCAGGTTTTCGTGAAAATTGCAAACGCGTCTGCCTTGGGTGATATCCAGATGGCAGATGAATGGCAGCTGCGTGTCTGCCTGTAGATGCGGTTCAAATCTTACACCGGAAGAATTGCGCATAATTTTGCAGTCCATAGCAATATCTCCTATTGTATATGCTATGCTTATTATACTATACTAAATAATAGAAATCAACAGAAATTACAAAAGAGGTGGACGAATGCTAAACTTAATTCCTGCTGTTAAGACTTTGAATCTAAGAAATGGGTTTTTACAAAAAAGAGCAGTATATTATAATCCGGAGGGGATGGACAGCCGCCTGGCAGCTGTGCTTAAAAAGCTTCCGTATGATCCTAAGGGCGCAAAGCTTTCCCTACAGGTAAAAGCGCAGGAGGGTGAAAGCTATGCGCTGTGGATCGATACGGATACTGTCCGTGTCGAAGCGGAAGGTCCTGCTGGTGCATTTTATGCGCTTCAGACCTTGCGGCAAATATTCAAGCATCCCCAGATTCCTTGCCTGTATATCAAGGATAGTCCGGATTTTGCCCACAGAGGCTTTTATCACGATGTGACCCGTGGAAAGATTCCTACGCTTCAATCGATCAAGGCGCTGATCGACCAGATGGCGTATTATAAGCTCAACTCTTTGCAGCTTTACATTGAGCATACCTTTGAATTTAAAGAATGTAAGGAGTTGATCGGCACGACCGGGTTCCTGTCGAAAGACGAGATCCGCCAGATCGACAGCTATTGCCGGGAAAACTTTATCGAGTTTATCCCGTCTTTGTCTACCTTTGGTCACCTGTATGAGCTGCTTCAGCAGAAGCAATATCAGCATCTTCGGGTGGTGAAGGATTATGAGCCTATGGCAAACTTCTGGCGCGCCAGGATGATCCATCATACCATCGATCCGCTGAATCCCCAGAGCATTGAACTCATCAAGAGCCTTATCGATCAGTATATACCACTGTTTACCAGCGATACCTTCAATGTCTGCTGCGATGAGACCTTTGATCTGAAAAGCTATGAAAACAGCGGCCACGATGTGGGCGAACTGTATGTGGAGTTTGTCAAGCAGATCATCGACCATGTAAAGAGCAGAGGCAAAAAGGTGATGATGTGGGGCGATATCCTGCTGCAGCACCCGGAAACCATAGACCAGTTGCCGGCAGATACCTGCTTCTTGAACTGGTTTTACAGACTGGATCCCCCGGAGGAAAATGTCATTCGTTTTGCGCAGTCCGGTAAGCCTCAGATCGTTTGTCCGGGTACGACCACATGGAACCGATTCTGTGAAGGTGTGGGTATAGAAGAAAATAATATCTGCCTAATGGCAGAATACGGCTATAAGCATGGCGCGCTGGGCGTTCTCAATACCAATTGGGGCGACTGGGGTAATCCCTGCAGTGTGGAGCTTGCTATGTATGGTCTGGTGCTGGGTGCAGAAAAATCCTGGGCGGTGAACACCCAGGTAGGAGAAGATTTCTACAGCAAGGTAAATTACCTGTTGTACGGTAATGGAAACGGTGTACAGTATCTGAAGGAACTGAGCCGTTTGCACGACCAGGTCAGCTGGCGTGAGTACTGCCAAGCTTATTTTGCAGACCGCTACGAAACCGGCGAGGCGTTTCCGCCTGCATTCGAGGGGGATATCCTGCTGTTCCAGTCCGCTTGCCAATCCTTTATGGAAAGATTAGCGGCAGAGAGCGCCTTTGAAGAGGAGATTCGCCAGGAAATGCTCCTGGCTGCGGAAGGTATCTGCGCCATGGCAGAACTGTATTCGGCAAGGCAGGGGAGCAAGGTCCGAAGAATCACAGATACCGAGAAGTGGCTCTGTAAGTACGCAGAAAAATGGACGCAAAAGAATAAACAGAGCGAGCTTTGCAACATCGAGCAGATGTTTCGTTACTGTGAGCAAAATTGGTCTGGCAAATAACTGAAGTGCTAATATAAATAGGTAGAGATAAAGAACCATCCTGACTTTTATTTAGACGGCGGTTCTCCAAAGGCTTTTACATAGTTTCGGTAGAATGTGGTGTAGTCATTAAAGCCGCACTGCGCATATACCTGGGTAGGTGAGTTTCCCTGTATCAGCAGACTTTGTGCTGCATCAAGCCGTTTTTCGGTAATGTATTTTAGAGGCGTAGTTTTTAATTCCTGTTTGAAAATGCGGTACAGATAGCCTCTGGTGACAAATAGTTTTTTCGCGATATCGTCAATATTATTGATGGTAAACAAATTGGCGTTGATCTCGGTCAGAGCCCTGCTGATCAAAGGATGTATGTTCTCTGCTTGTGTCGACTCCTGGGTTGCACCGGAGTAACCCAGATTGTACAGCAATTCCTTTATAAGAAGCGTAATGACGTGCTTTAATTCGTCTGTATGGATCAAGGAATAATAGTGGTCCAGCTTTTTGAACAGGTCAGTTATGATCGGTTTTTGCTGACAGTTTATTACCTCAAGCTCCCGTGGCCAATATTGTATATTGTCAATTCCCAGGATGTTTGGGTCGAAAACAATAACGAAGTGTTCGTATTTGGCTGAAGAATCTATAGTGATGGTGTGGTAATTTCCGGGTTTTACCAATACTAGGTCGTGTTTCTTAAGCTTATACTGTCGACCCATGATGACCTGCGTAATGTCGCCGCTGGACAGATAAAACAGTTCATACCTGTCATCGTGCACATGGTAGCGTTTCTGGTCGAAAGTCCGGGTCTCAGGTGAGTGCTTTATAATGTGATCGAAGTATAATCCGTCCCAATATTTACAGTAGCCTTTCATGATCATCAACCTTTCTGCAATGTGATTGTAACATGAAAGTGTACAAAATGCAATATCAAGAGGAGTAATTTTGCTATGTACTTTATTCTTTTGATGAATTAAACTAAAATCAATAACTAGACACAACATGGGATTGTTGGATCTTTGCAAAATCTCGCCCTTTAAAAAGGGATGCTCTGGAAATACTTGGTAAATAATCTACATTATTTTTTTATATAGGAATTTGAAAGGAGACAAAAACCATGAAGCAAGAAAAGGGAAAGAAAAAGGCTAAGTTGCCATGGCTGATTGCCGGCGCGGCTGCACTGCTTATTGTGGTAGGCGTGCTGCTTGCGATTCTGCTTATGCCTGGTCAGAATGCCTCCGGAGCCTCCGGTGCGGAACTGTACTGGAACATTGACCGTGTATTCTACACGGAAAATGCCGAGGTAGAGGGTCTGTCCATGCGTGAGCCGGCTGCGGATGGTAAGTATTATATCTGCTTTGCCTATAAGGGCGAGCAGGTAGAACTGCAGATCATCGATAAGCAACTGGTCAACTACATCGATACCATGGAACTTATGGGCTTGGTGTTCGATGATAACGGCGTTGTAATAGATGCTGTTGCGCCGGAGCAGGTGGCTACAGAGTTCGGAAGAGGACTCTATGTATCGGCGGTCAACGGTAATGATATTACCTTGAATTCTTCCCAGGCCATGAACGGCATGACAATGGAGATCACCCTTCCGAGCCTGGACATTGTTTATAATGTTGATCCGAAGGCGGAGTATGTTGGTGCGATCACGGAACTGGACGTTTACGATCAGCTTCTGATCTATACGGACGAAGAAGAGAATTTTACCCATGTGTACATCACAGAGCGTGCTCCCAATGCAGATGTATACTGGCGCGTGGAGCGCTGTTATGATAAGGACGCCGGTATGACCACCCGTGTCCCGGACGAGAATGGTGTTTACACCATCCGCTTTGCCTTTGAAGGCGAGTATGTGGATCTGAAGACCAAGGATGTGACCCTTGTCAACTATGTGGATTCCCAGGCTCTTCTGACCGGTATGTTTGCGCCTGTTTTCGATGAAGAGGGATACATCGTGGAATTCGTCAGCGTGGCAATGTCGCTGCGCGGCAAGCTTGTGTGCACAGACTACCACGTCACCGCCATTGACGGAGACAATATCACAGCTACTAAGCTTACTTCCGGTGCTGAGCAGGGTAGAGTAGTGAAATTCACTATGAATGATGCTTGCAAGATGTATATGTGCTGTACGGGATGCTATGAGCATTGTGTTGGAGAGAAGATCACTGACCTGCAGCTCAACGACCGCATTTACATGTACACAGACATGGAAAACAATCCCATTTTGCTGTTTGTGGCGCGGCGTGATGTGGATAGCCCCGTATATTATAACATGGAGCGTTTGTATTCCAACGGTGCGTCTACCCGTGAAAAGGATGCCAACGGCTACTATGTGTTTGAAATGGCGGCTGAAGGAAAGGCTGTGACTGTCCGCACCAAGGACAAGGAACTTGCCACTGAGATCGACTACCAGTCTACCAGAGTTATGGGCTTGAAGCTCAATGGCGATATCGTTGAGAGGGTCTATCCGCTTTCCTGCTTGGGAGGCAGCGGCGACTATGGCACGAACCGTTTTGTCACTCAGCTGAACGGTCTTGTCATTAAGATGATGTTCTATACAGATTTTGACAATGTAGCAGACGGCATCTTGACCCCTGACTGCAAGATCTACGATGTCACCACTGGCTACTACGGTGTAGTGACCGGCGAGGAGACGACCATCAATCCTTATGACCGCATTACCTACATAAAGAATATTGATGGTCAGATCAGCACGATCTTTGTCACGGAAAGATATTCAGGCGATTATCCGCTGTACTATAACCTTTCCCGTAAGTATGACTCCAAGACAGAGCAAACTACCCGTGAGCCGGATGCAGATAATTATTATGTATTCGAAATG
>JAZSHB010000107.1:0-6551 GCA_045533015.1 Faecousia sp. | reverse complement strand
GGGTACATAGGGGAGGGCGTTTCGCAAGCGGGAGTTGCGGCCCAGCCCTCCCCTATGTCGGCTTCTTTGGGTACTTTCTTGCCGAAACAAGAAAGTACCGCCACCGGCAGGTGCCGCACAATAGCACAGCCAAAATGACAGAAGGCGGGACGGAAACCCGTCCCCTACAGCCTTGCTGCACCAACCAATCGTCATTGTGCACCAGTGGGTGCACTGGTTTGCAATGACCGATATAATGATGACTAGAATTTATTGCTACTACATTAAACAGGGGCTGTCTCGCCTGGTTGAGACAGCCCCTGTTATTACATTTTTTCCGGGGCGGAGAAGCCCAGCAGGTCGATGCACTGCTCCAGAACATTTTTCGCCAGGGCGATCAAGGCAATATAGCCTGCCTTCAGTTCCTCGTTTTCTTCGGTAAGAATACGGGTCTCATGATAGAACTTATTGACCGCACCTGCCAGCTCATAGATGTAAGCGCAGATCAGGTTGGGGCTGGAGGTCTTAAGCGCTGTCTCCAGGGTGGGTGCCAGCTTGGTGATCGCAAGCATCAGTTCCTTGGCATGGACATTTGCCGCCGGGGCAATGGGCAGGCTTTCCCATGCACCGTATTTGGCAAGAATGGACTTGACGCGCACGATGGTGTAGAGGATATAGGGTCCGGTGTTGCCCTCAAAGGCAGCAAAGCGATCCATATCAAACACATAATCCTTCGTGGGCTGGTTGGAGAGGTCACCGTACTTCAGTGCCGCCAGCGCGATCTTTCCGGTGGTCTCCTCCACCTCGCTGTCGGAAACGATCTTGTTTTCCACCACCTTGCTGCGGACAAAATCGGTCATTTCCCGAATCAGCACCTCCAGGCGCATAACACCGCCCTCACGGGTCTTGAAGGGCTTGCCGTCGGCACCGTTCATGGTTCCGAAGCCCACATGCTCCAGCTCCGTTTCCGGCATTACGATTCCGGCTTTTTTCGCAGCCCGGAATACCTGCTCAAAGTGCAGCGCCTGCCGCTTGTCCGTCAGATACAGCATTTTATCCGGCTTGATATCCTGCATACGCTGGACCATCGTGGCAAGGTCCGTTGTGGCATAAATGGCAGAGCCGTCGGACTTGACCAGTATACAGGGCGGAACTTCTTTCTTGTCGCCCTCCTGCGCCACAGGCATGACCAGCGCGCCCTCGCTCACCACCGCAAGCCCCTTGGCTTTAATATCCTCGATCATAGCGGGGATATAGGGATCGGCATCGCTTTCTCCCAGCCAGGACTCGAAATGTACATTCAAATCATCGTAGATCTTTGTCATGTCCGCCACAGACAGCTTCATGATATGCTGCCAGATGGCACGGTAGCCGGGTCTTCCCTGCTGCAGCGCATAGGTCGCCGTATGGGCGCGCTCGGCAAACGCCTCATCTTCCTTCTTCCGTGCCGCAGCGGCAGGGTAGATCTGCTCCAGCTCGGAGAGGGTGAAGGGCGGCTCGGCAGGATACTCACCGGTATAGTTTTCATCAAAATAGCACAGCTCCGGCTGCATGTCCTGCAGCTGAGCAATGATCAGACCCATTTGCAAGCCCCAGTCGCCCAGGTGGATATCACCGATGGCGTTATAGCCCATGAAGCGGTACAGCCGCTTGATCGCTTCGCCGATAATAGCAGAGCGCAGGTGTCCGATATGCAGCGGCTTTGCCACATTCGGTCCGCCGTAATCTACCACGATGGTCTTGCCCGCGCCAAGCTTTTCCACGCCAAAATCCGGAGCCGTGCGCATTTCCTCCAGATAATTCTGCAGGAAGCTGTCGCTGAGCTTCAGGTTGATAAAACCGGGCATCACCGCATCGATCATAGAGAAATCATCGGCATTGAGTTTTTCAGCTACAGCATTTGCGATCTGAATCGGTGCACACTTGTACTGCTTCGCCGCCGCCAGCGCGCCGTTGCACTGGTACTCGCAAAGATCCGGACGGTTGGAGACCGTCACCCTGCCATAAGATGCTTCATAACCGGCATCGGCAAACGCCTGCTCCATTTTTTCCGAAATAATATCTAAGATTTTTTTCATTGTTTTTCTCCTAAACAGGTTGTTACTGCTGGTTATTCTTCACCCATTCCAGGTAATCGTCATAAGTTCCGTAGCGGTCGATGATCGTACCGTCCGGCTGGAAGGCGATGACCCGGTTACACACAGAGGTCAGCATCTCATGGTCGTGAGAGGCAAGCAGCACAACACCAGGGAACGCCTCCAGACCCTTGTTCACTGCCTGGATGGATTCCATATCCAGATGGTTGGTAGGCTGGTCCAGCAGCACCACATTGGCGCCGGAAAGCATCATTTTCGACAGCATACACCGGACCTTCTCACCGCCGGAGAGCACATCCACACTCTTGAAAACATCCTCCCCGGAGAACAGCATCCGTCCCAGGAAACCACGCAGATATACATCGTCCTTCTTTGCTGAGTACTGGCGCAGCCAGTCCACCAGCTGCTCCTTATTGCCCTCAAAGTAGGCTGAGTTGTCCTTGGGCAGGTAGCTGCGGCTGGTGGAGATTCCCCACTTGACAGAGCCCTCGTCCGGCTCCAGCTCGCCCATCAGGATCTGGAACAGTGCCGTCTGCGCCAGTTCATTTTCGCCCACAAAGGCGATCTTATCGTTCTTGCCCACGGAGAAGTAGACCTTATCCAGCAGCTTCACGCCATCGACAGTAACGGAAACATCGTTAACGGTCAGAATGTCCTTGCCCAGCTCACGCTCCGGCTGGAAGCCCACAAAGGGATAGCGGCGGGTGGAGCAAGGCATTTCCTCAACGGTCAGCTTGTCCAAAAGCTTTCTGCGTGCCGTTGCCTGCTTCGCCTTCGCCTTATTGGCGGAGAAGCGCTGAATGAACAGCTGCAGCTCCTCGATCTTCTCCTGGTTGCGCTTGTTTTTGTTGCGGATCATCGCCTGGACCATCTGGGAGGATTCGTACCAGAAATCGTAGTTGCCCACATACATCTTGATCTTGCCGTAGTCGATATCCACCGTATGGGTACAGACGGTATTCAGGAAGTGGCGGTCGTGAGAGACCGCAATGACCATGCCGGGGAAATCCAGCAGAAAATCCTCCAGCCAGTTGATCGCTTCGATATCCAGGTTGTTGGTCGGCTCGTCAAGCATGACGATATCCGGGTCGCCAAACAGTGCCTGCGCCAGCAGCACCTTCACCTTCAGCCGGGGATCTGTCGCACCCATCAGGTCATAATGCAGCTCCGTGCCGATGCCCAAGCCCTGCAGAAGCCGGGACGCATCGGACTCCGCCTCCCAGCCGCCCATCTCCGCAAACTCTACCTCCAGCTCCGAGGCGCGCATACCGTCCTCGTCAGAGAAATCCGGCTTTTCGTAGATAGCATCCTTTTCCTTCATCACATCGTAAAGATGCTGATTTCCCATGATGACCGTGTCCATAATGGTGTATTCGTCATAGGCGTTCTGGTTCTGCTTCAGCACAGACACGCGCTTTTCCGGGTCGATATGGATCTCACCGGCGGTGGACTCCAATTCACCGTACAGCATCCGCAGGAAGGTAGACTTGCCTGCGCCGTTGGCACCGATAATGCCATAGCAGTTTCCGGGCAGAAATTGCAGGTCCACATGCTGAAACAGCCACTGTCCGCCAAACTGCATACCTAAATTACTGACTGTGATCATAAAAAACTTCCTCTCATAGGCACATAAATATACATTTTAATCTTATCACATAATTGTGAATAATAAAAGAACTTTTTTCCAGGGGGTTGCATTTTTTGAAATGTGCGGTATAATATTAGCACTCATACATTCAGAGTGCTAAAGGAGAATACATTATGCGAAAGAAACAATTCAAAGCCGAATCCAAGCGTCTGCTGGATCTGATGATCAACTCCATCTACACCCACCAGGAGATCTTCCTGCGGGAGATCATCTCCAACGCTTCCGATGCCATCGACAAACTGGCATACACTGCCCTGACGGATGACAAGGTGGGTATCGACCGGGATCAGTTTGCCATCACCATCACCCGGGGTGACGGTGTTCTCACCGTTTCTGACAACGGCATCGGCATGACCCGGGAGGAAATGGAAGAAAACCTGGGTACCATCGCCAAGTCCGGTTCTCTGGGCTTCAAGCAGAATATGGAAAAAGCCGAGGATATCGACATTATCGGTCAGTTTGGTGTTGGCTTCTATGCCGCCTTTATGGTCGCTGAGTCCGTTACCGTCATCTCCAAGAAGTACGGGCAGGATACCGCCTGGAAGTGGGTCTCCGACGGCGCAGACGGCTACACCGTTGAGGAAGCTGCCCGTGACTACCCCGGTACCGATGTAGTCAAGACCCTGAACAAGGACACCGAGGAAGAAAAAAACTCCCGGTTCCTGGAGGAATACGAGCTTCGCAGTCTGATCCGCAAGTATTCCGACTACATCCGCTACCCCATCCGGATGGAGGTCACCAAATCCCGGATGAAAGATGGATGCCCCGAGGACAAGCCCGAATATGAGAGTTATCAGGAAATCGAGACCCTCAACTCCATGGTCCCCATCTGGCAGCGCGCCAAAAAGGATGTGACCGACGAGGAGTATGAAAGCTTCTACCGGGAGAAATTCTTCGACTACAACAAGCCCCTGCGCACCATCCACTCCAGCGCGGAGGGTACAGTCTCCTACAAAGCGCTGCTGTATATCCCCGGAAAAGCACCCTACGATTTCTACACCAAGGATTTCAAGCGAGGTCTGCAGCTGTACTCCTCCGGTGTGATGATCATGGAAAACTGCGAGGAATTGCTGCCGGAGCATTTCCGCTTCGTCCGGGGTGTGGTGGACAGCCAGGATCTGTCTTTGAACATCAGCCGGGAAATACTGCAGCACGACCGGCAGCTGACCATCATTGCCAGAAATATCGAAAAGAAGATCAAATCCGAGCTTTCTGCCATGCTGGAAAATGACCGGGAAAAATACGAGGAATTTTACGCCGCCTTTGCCCGTCAGCTAAAATACGGTACCGTGGCTGAATACGGCGCGCACAAGGAAGCAACACAGGATCTGCTTCTATTCTGGAGTCAAAAGCAGAGCAAGCTGATCTCCCTTAAGGAATATGCAGAGGCTATGGCCGAGGGTCAGGAAAAGATCTACTACATCCCCGGCGAAAGCAAGGAGCGTATCAGCAAGCTGCCCCAGGTGCAGACGCTGACAGAAAAAGGCTACGATGTGCTGCTGTTTACCGACGAGGTGGACGAATTTGTTCCCCAGACGCTGATGACCTACGCCGAAAAGTCCTTCTGCAACGCAGCTACCGAGGATCTGGGTCTACAGACCGAGGAGGAAAAGAAGCAGCTGGAGGAAAAGTCCGAGGAAATGAAGGGTCTTCTGACCTTCGTTCAGGAAACCTTGGGTGATCGTGTCAAGGAAGTCAAGCTGTCCGGCAATTTGGGAAGTGCGCCTGTTTGCATGACCCCTGCCTCCGGAATGAGCTTTGAGATGGAAAAGTACTTCAGGCGGGTCAACCCCGATATGCCTATTCCCTCTGAGCGCATCCTGGAGCTGAACCCGGAGCACGACGCAGTCAAAGCGCTGCAAAGCGCCATGATCTCCGACACAGCCAAGGCAGCCGATTACGCAAAGCTTTTGTGCTGCCAGGCACAGCTGCTGGCAGACCTTCCCCTGGAAGACCCCACTGCATATACTGAACTTGTTTGCAAGCTGATGAAATAAGTTTTGGCGGTTGCCCGAAGGCAACCGCCAATTTTCTTATTCGTTGAAAAACAGCAGTGAATACCATGTAACGATATTGCCGCCGTACTGGAAATCCAATCCGTTTTCTTCCAGTGTGGGAATCAGATTGATACCATGGCTTTCTACACACGGGTGCATCCTTCCCGGAAGCCGGCAGGGCAGACCGTCCAAGATCGCGCAGCGCTCACAGACCGAACACGCCTCGGTGGACAGTATGTACGGCTCAACGCCCTGCTCCCGGAGCATCTGCCGCACCTGATTGGTGATCGCCTCGTGCTCCGGACGGGTGCGCAGGGTTTCCTCCATATCCGCAATGTTCTGCGTTTCTGTGATCGTTCCGATCATCAGACAGCTGTTATAGCTTTTGCACTTGTCCGCGCAGTCTGCCACCTCTCCCACACCGGGCGGACACGCCCAGCTTTTGCCGTACATGGGACATTCATGCTGACAGATCCACCGGATGCGCTCCGAAAATTCCAGACTTTTGGGATCGATATAGGTATACACATACAGAGGAAGCTCCGCCAGCTGCGCTTCCAGTTTTTCTCTGTCTATCATGTCAGCTCCTCCAGTATCCTTTGGCAGCCCTCACAGATATCCGCCCAGGTCTGGGTAAAATCCCCGGTATACCAGGGATCTGCCACATCCCGGCTGAGAAAGGGTCGAAACTTCGTTTCCCCGGGGAACATTCGTTGCAGATAGCGCAGGTTGGAGCTGTCCATATAGAAAATATGGTCATAACTGTCCACATCTGCCTGGGTGATCTGCCGGGCGTGGTGCCCGTCGCAGGCAACGCCGTGCCGGTTCAGC
>JAZSHB010000102.1:0-19360 GCA_045533015.1 Faecousia sp. | reverse complement strand
GTGAAGGCAAGAGTCTCCAAAACTCCCATTCCCCAGTCCAAATCTGGGCGGTACCCCCAAAATTAAACCTCCGATGCTGTGCATCGAAGGTTTTCCAACTAAGTGTGCCTTATGGCTTGTGAAGGGATGCTTTTAATGCGTTGCTAGGCTTTTACCGGTTGAGGTACCAAACACCTAGGTTCAGGTATGCGGCAAAGGTAAGCCAGACCAAATAAGGGATCTGGAGCAAAGCGGCGAGGGGGTCTGTTTTGTAGAATACCAGGATCATCCACAGAACCATCAGCCACAACATAAGCAGCCAGAAAAAAGCGAAGCCGAATGCCTGGGCATTAAAGAAAATAAGGCTCCAGAAAAAATTAACGACGAGCTGAACGATATAGATGTTTAGTCCTTTGGTTCGCAGCCTTGACGGCTCAGATAAATAGATTCTTGCTGCACCAATTCCCAGCAGAGCGTATAGAATACCCCAGACGATGGGAAATAGAAAAGAAGGTGGAGACAGGGGCGGCTGGATAATAGTCTCATTATAGAGCTGCATTCCATTGCGAGACAGCCAGCCGGAAAGCGCTCCGACTGCCTCTGTTACCAGAATCCAAATAGCATATGTTTTCCATGTTTTCTTCATTTGACGATCACCCAGTGATAGGATATGCGGATAAAGTGCAGATATGCTCTGCAATTTTAGATCTGTGATGTATAAATAAGTTGACAGAAAGCGAAATATTTGGTATCATTGCAACATAATTTTATACATAAATGCGTTTGAGCAGAAAGAGTAGTACAGGCAGAGTCTGCAGAGAGTTGTCGGTTGGTGCAAGACAATGGCGAAACTGTGTGAAGTTCGTTCTGCGAGCTGTGTGTTGAAAATTTAGTAGGCACAACGGGTGCGACCGTTATATCGCGAAAGAGATGCTGCCAGAATTCGCAGCGTGAAGCAGAGTGGTACCGCGATTTTGTCGCCCCTGTATATACAGGGGCGTTTTTTTGTTCGTGATTTTCACGGCTTAAAGCTGTGTGAAATTATTTTATTGATTGGGAGAGTTATTTTATGAAAAAGATCGTATCCGTGATTTTGGCGCTTGCTCTTTGTGCAGGTACCTGCCTGGCACTGACGGCTTGCGGCGAAGCGAAGGCAGATTATACCGTGGGCATCTGCCAGCTGATGGAGCATGAGTCTCTGGATAAGGCGACCAACGGCTTTGTAGATGCACTGACCGAGGCGCTGGAAGCTGAGGGTAAGACAGTGGAGTTTGATACCCAGGTCGCAGGCGGCACGGATCTGTGCACCACTGTGATCAACACCTTTACTGCCAAGAATGTGGATCTGATCATGGCAAATGCAACACCTGCTCTGTCAGCTGCTGCCAACGCCACGACAACCATTCCTATTCTGGGAACTTCCGTCACTGACTATGAGGATACTTTCAAGGGAAATGTCCCGGAAAATGTTTCCGGCACCTCCGATGCGGTTCCTTTTGATGAGCAGGCGCAGATGATGATCGACACTTTGGACCTTGTTGCGGGCGACCAGGTGGGTGTCCTGTATTGTTCTGACGAATCAAATTCTGTGATCCAGTACGAGGCTGTCAAGGCGCTGTTTGAGGCAGAGGGAATCGTAGTGGAGGCATATACCTTCTCTGAGACGACCCAGCTGCAGACTCTGACGACCACTGCCTGTAATGAATGCAAGGCGATCTACATTCCTTCTGACAACACCGTTGCAGACAACGACAGCATCGTTGGCACGATCTGCGACGAATACAAGGTTCCTGTCTACACCAGCTACGGCGGAAGCATTTGCTATGCAAGTCTTGCGATCGACTACTATCAGCTGGGCGTTGAGACCGGCAAGATGGCTGCGCAGATCCTGCTGGGCAAGGCAACTGCTGCAGAGCTCGAGGTCGTCACTCTGACTCCCTCTGTGGAGTACAATACCGAGCTGTGCAATAAGCTGGGCATTGAAATTCCTGAGGAATAATAAAACAAACTGAGGTAAAACATGGCGTTTTTTAATGCGTTGCCCGGTGCTGTGGCACAGGGTCTGATATGGGGATTGATGGCGATCGGTGTCTATATATCCTATAAAATTCTGGATATTGCCGACCTGACTGTTGACGGATCTATATGCACCGGCGCGTGTGTTTGCGCATTGCTGATCGGCATAGGCGTTCCTGTTTGGGTAAGCGTCCTGGCGGCGTTTGTGGCAGGTGCGCTCACAGGTGTTCTGACAGGTCTACTGCACACAGCCTTGGGCATTCCTGCTATTCTGGCAGGTATCCTTACCCAGTTGATTCTCTACTCTGTCAATCTGTGTATATTGGGTGGCAAATCCATGATGGCAGTGGACTACCGCGCCAATGATCTTTTACTGCACATGAGTGACAATATGGGCGCGATCATCACTGCGGTACTTATCATTGCGGCGACGATCATCGGTCTTTGGCTGTTTTTCTACACGGAAGTAGGACTGACGCTGAAGTCTACCGGTGATAACCCGGATATGAGCCGCGCTCAGGGTGTGAATGTGAATCTGAATAAGGTCATCGGATTGGCGATCGCCAATGGTATTGTTGCCCTTGCCGGTGCGCTCCTCGCGCAGTATAAAGGTTCTGCCAATATCAATGACGGACGCGGTGCGATCGTCATTGGCCTTGCGGCGATCTTTATCGGTCTGTCCGTTTCTATGAAGATCAAACCGAATTTTGTAGTTAGTCTCATTGGTGTGGTTGGCGGTGGAATTGTATATTACATCATATACAATTTCGTAATTCTGCTGGGTTTGAAGACGGATTACCTGAAGATGCTCTCTGCCATCATTGTGGCAGTGTTCCTTGCAGTGCCGTATTTGAAAAACGAGTATTTCCAGAAGAAAAAGCCCTTGCCGGTTTGTGCCGGGTGTTCTTCTGAAGAAGCAACAGGAGGGAAAGGAAATGCTTAAGATCACGGATCTGCAAAAGACCTTCAATCCAGGCACAGTCAACGCTAAGACAGCACTGTGCGGATTGGATCTGCATTTGAAGGATGGCGATTTCGTTACAGTTATTGGTGGCAACGGTGCAGGTAAATCTACGCTGCTCAACGCTATTGCCGGTGTATGGAAGCCCGATTACGGCACTGTACAGATCGATGGCGTGGATGTGACCAATATGCCGGAGCATAAGAGAGCAAAGTTTCTCGGACGGGTGTTTCAGGATCCTATGAAGGGCACAGCACCGGATATGGAGATCGCGGAAAACCTTGCCATTGCGGCAAGACGCGGCACAAAGCGCAAGCTGATCTGGGGCGTCAGAAAGGCAGAACGCCGTCGGTATAAGGAGCTGCTTGCAACGTTGGAATTGGGCTTGGAAGACAGGCTTTCCAGTAAGGTGGGTCTGCTGTCCGGCGGTCAGCGCCAGGCGGTGACCCTGCTGATGGCAACGCTGCAGCGTCCCAAGCTGTTGCTTCTGGACGAACACACGGCAGCGCTTGACCCAAAAACGGCGGCGAAGGTTCTGGAGCTGACGGACCGCATCGTTACAGAAAATAAGCTGACCACTCTGATGATCACCCACAACATGAAAGATGCCATTGCCCATGGTAACCGCCTTATTATGATGCATGAGGGAAGAATCATCGTAGATGTGGAGGGTGAGGAGAAAAAGAAGCTGACAGTAGAGATGCTTCTGAATCTCTTTACTCAGGCAAGCGGTAATGAGTTTACCAATGACCGCGCCATGCTTGCATAAACGAAGCTGTTGTCATTACAAACCGGTGATGATGGGCTGCGGAAAATAAAGAAAATATTTGAAGCCTCCGATGCGTTTGCACCGGAGGTTTTCACATTTTCTCACAGCGGGCATATTCTAATATGAGGTGAGCCTATGCGTATTATTTCCAGAAGACCGGCGGCTGTTGCCAGGCTTAAAGGGAGTGCGGCAGCACCGCTGCTGCGTGGTGCAGTCCGATTTTACCAACTGCCAGCGGGCGTGTTGGCGGAAGCGGAGGTTTCCGGACTTCCCAATAACAGCAGTGGTTTTTACGGTTTCCATATCCATACCGGCGGAAGCTGTGACGGTGGGGACTTTTCCGGTGCAGGCGGGCACTTTGATCCCCAAAAACAGCCGCACCCACGCCATGCAGGAGATCTGCCGCCACTGCTGCGCTACGGCAGCAGAGCGTATATGTGCGTTGTAACGGATCGGTTTTCTATTGGGGAGATATTGGGACGGACTGTTGTCCTTCACGCCATGCCCGATGATCTGATCACCCAGCCAGCCGGCAATAGCGCCGAGAGAATCGGCTGCGGTGTGATCGTTCGCGGTTCTGATAAAATGTAAAGTTTTATCCAGACCTATCCGTCCGAAAAAATGTGATACACTAAAGAAAAGGAGGGATCGCAATGAAGCTGATTTTCCTGGGAGCTGCCCATGAGGTGACAGGCTTTTGTACATTGTTGGAAGCCTGCGGAAAACGAATACTGATCGACTGCGGTATGGAGCAGGGGGTCGATACATATGAAAACTGTGAGCTTCCTGTTCTTCCGGGACAGATCGATGCAGTTTGCCTGACCCATGCCCATATGGACCATTCCGGAAAGCTTCCGGCGCAGGTGGCAGGGGGCTACCGTGGTCCGATCTATGCTACTGAGGCAACGGCTATGCTGTGCGCGATCATGCTCCGTGATTCTGCCCACATCCAGGAATTTGAAGCCAAGTGGTGCGAGCTGAGGAGAGGAGCCTCAAACAAGGAGCTTTCCCGCATGACCGATCAGATCAATGCGCTCTGTGATAAATTCAGAAGATAAAGATAACGCGTGAATATGACAATAGTCGTATTCACGCGTTGTATTTTGGCAGATATTTTCTGTTGACAAAGCTACTGGATTTTGTATAATTGTATACAATAATACAATTAAAGAAAAGGAGCTTATCCATGCTTGAGATATCCAATAAAACCAACCTGTTAGAGCAGAAGTCCTATAAATATTCCTTACAGGATATTAGCGAGCCGAATCTGCAGCGGGAGATCTATTCCTATGGCACAGTCCCCAAAGTGGCGTTCAACCATCGCCGGGTCCCTATGAATATGCCTGAGGAAATTTGGATCACTGACACATCCCTGCGAGACGGACAGCAATCAGTAGAGCCGTATAGCGTTGACCAGATCGTAAACATCTATAAGCTTCTGTCTAAATTGGGCGGTCCTTATGGCATTATTCGCCAGACGGAATTCTTTATCTACAGTAAGAAGGACCGAAAGGCACTGGAAAAGTGCATGGAGCTGGATTTGAAATTCCCCCAGATCACAAGCTGGATACGCGCCAGTAAGGAGGATTTTCACCTGGTAAGAGATCTGGGCATCAAAGAAACAGGCATTTTGGTTAGCTGCAGTGACTATCACATATTTAAGAAAATGAAGATGACAAGAAAGCAGGCGTTGGAGCATTACCTGGCAACGGTATCAGATGCGTTTGCGGAGGGAATCATACCCCGCTGTCATTTAGAGGATATCACCCGGGCGGATTTTTATGGCTTTGTAGTACCCTTTGTCAATGAATTGCAGGAGCTGTCCCGGCAGGCAGGTATTCCGGTGAAGATTCGTGCCTGCGATACGATGGGCTACGGTGTTCCCTATACTGAGGCGGCAATGCCTCGGAGCGTTGCCGGCATCATTTACGGTCTGCAGCACTACTCTGATATACCCAGCGAATGTCTGGAATGGCACGGACATAACGATTTTTATAAGGCTGTGGCAAATGCTTCTACGGCGTGGCTGTACGGTGCTTGTGCTGTGAACTGTTCGCTTTTGGGTATTGGTGAACGCACGGGCAATATTCCTCTTGAAGCGATGGTATTTGAGTATGCGGCGCTGCGGGGCAGTATGGACGGAATGGATCCTACAGTAATTACTGAGATCGCAGAGTACTTCCATAAGGATATTGGTTACGATATTCCTCCCATGACACCTTTTGCGGGCAGAAGTTTCAACGCGACCCGTGCCGGCATTCATGCGGATGGACTGATGAAGGATGCTGAGATATACACCATTTTCGATACGGAAAAACTGCTTAATCGACCGGCGACAGTTGAGATCAGCAAGACCTCCGGACTTGCTGGAATTGCCTACTGGATCAATACAAATTATCAGCTGACCGGGCAGGACCGTGTGGACAAGAGCGATCCGCTGGTGGTAGCTCTGAAGGCATGGATCGATGGACTGTATGAGGGCGGCAGACAGACGATTCTTTCTCATAAGGAACTGGAGCAAAAGATAGAGCAGCTGGAACCGGACCGCTTTGAAAGAGATTAAGGAGGCAGTTATGGCAGAATTTAAGACAGTTTCTCTGGCAGATCAGGTGTTTGAAAAGTTGGAGGATGATATCATTACCGGCGTGTATCCCAGGGGCGAGATACTTACAGAACTGAAACTTGTTGAACAGTTGGGAGTGAGCCGTACGCCGATCCGGGAGGCGCTGCGCCGACTGGAGCAGGAACGGCTGATCGCGGAGTCCGGAAAGGGTTCTGTGGTGCTGGGTATTACCCTGGAGGACCTGGTGGATATTATGAATATCCGGCAGCGAATCGAAGGCTTGGCGGCTTATTATGCCGCAAAGAACATCACCCCTGAAGGCAAGGAAAAGCTGCAGGGGATCAATGCGCTGCAGGATTTTTATTATAGCAGGCATGATGTTGAGAATTTGCGGAAAATGGACGACCAATTTCACGATACGATCTATGAGCTCAGCGGAAGAACGGTGATTCATGATACGTTGCTGCCTTTGCATAAGAAGACACAGCGCTACCGGAGAATCACCATGGAGGATTCCTGTCGGCTGGAACGGTCCGTTGAAGAGCATCGGGCGATCTTCCAGGCGATCTGTGACGGTGATGCGCAGAAAGCAGAGGAGTTGACCTGCAAGCATATTACCAATGCCAAAGACAGCATGATCGAGAGGTTTCATTACAATGGGTAAGACGATCGCTGAAAAGATAATACAGGCACATTTGATCACGGGAGAGCTGAAGACGGGTGCAGAGATTGCCCTGCGTATTGACCAGACCCTGACCCAGGATGCAACGGGAACTATGGCATATCTGGAATTTGAAGCCATGGGCATTCCCCGAGTAAAAACGGAACTGAGCGTTGCATATGTGGATCACAATACGCTGCAGTGCGGATTTGAAAATGCCGACGACCACCGATACCTGCAGACGGTCGCGGCAAAATACGGTGTCCGTTTTTCCCGTCCGGGCAATGGCATTTGCCACCAGGTGCATCTGGAGCGTTTCGGAAAGCCCGGAAAGACGCTGATCGGTTCTGACAGCCATACGCCAACTGCCGGCGGTCTGGGAATGCTGGCATTTGGGGCCGGCGGCATGGATGTTGCAATCGCTATGGGCGGCGGGGCGTATTACATAACGATGCCAAAGCAGTACAAGGTCCACCTGACAGGCACCTTGCGTCCCCACGTGACGGCAAAGGATGTCAGCCTGGAGCTGCTGCGGCGGCTGCGTGTAAAAGGCGGTGTCGGCGTTTTGATCGAGTGGGGTGGTCCCGGTGTCAGTACATTGTCAGTTCCTGAGCGTGCGACCATCACAAATATGGGAGCAGAGCTGGGTGCGACTACATCGATATTTCCCTCTGATGCACAGACCAAAAGTTTTTTGGCGGCACAGGGGAGGGTAGAGGACTATCAGCCTCTTTGCAGCGATGAGGATGCGGTGTATGATCAGATCATTGCGATAGACCTGTCTACGCTGGAGCCGATGATCGCTTGTCCCCACAGTCCTGATAATGTAGTGCCGGTCAAAACGCTAAAAGGCGTAAGAGTGGACCAGGTGTGTATCGGCTCTTGTACAAACTCCTCGTTGCAGGATATGCTTACGGTGGCGGCGATCCTGCGTGACAAGACCGTTGCACCATGGGTCAGCCTGTCTGTTTCTCCCGGTTCCCGGCAGGTGCTGTCTATGCTTGCTGATTGCGGTGCGCTCAATGATATTCTCAAAAGCGGAGCCCGAGTCCTGGAGTGTGCCTGCGGACCTTGTATCGGCATGGGTTTTTCACCTACTTCCGGCGGTGTTAGTTTGCGTACATTTAACCGCAACTTCCAGGGCCGCAGCGGCACGAAGGATGGACAGGTCTATCTGGTATCCCCGGAAACCGCAGCATATTCTGCGATTACAGGTTATATCACGGATCCTTTTGGTTTGGATAAATGGAAGCCCAGGGAGGTTCCTGCATATTATTCCGTAGACGATTCAGCGGTGATTCTGCCGCTGGATCCTGAGGAGGCAGAAAATGCCCAGGTGCTGCGTGGACCGAATATCAAGGAATTCCCTGAGAGCAAGCCCTTTGCGGATATGTTGGAAGCGCAGGTGGTGCTGAAGGTAGGCGATAACATCACCACCGACCACATCATGCCTGCAGGTGCAAAGATCCTGCCTTACCGGTCAAACATCCCGTATTTGTCTCAATTTTGCTTTGAGGTATGCGACCCGGCGTTTCCGGAGCGTGCCAAAGCAGCCGGCAGTGGCATTATTCTGGGCGGTACCAATTACGGACAGGGTTCGTCCCGGGAGCACGCGGCGCTGGTCCCTATGTACCTTGGAATCCGCTGCGTGATCGCGAAAAGCTTCGCCCGTATCCACGAAGCGAATCTGATCAATGCGGGAATCCTGCCGCTGACGCTTGCGGATGTGGATGTATATGACCGGATCGCACAGGGGACAATGCTGCAGCTAACGGATATCAAAAAAGGTCTTGCAACAGGGAAATTGACAGTAACGGATGGCGTTACGGGGGAAACCTTTGGGGTTGTATGCAGTTTCACTGCCAGACAGCAGAAGATACTTCTTGCCGGAGGACTTCTTAACTATACAAAGGAGGGCGGCGTATGACACACCTGGAATCTGCCTGTGCCCAATTCCGGACGCTTTTGCTGCAGCAGCAGGCGCGGATTGCAAATATGGACACAAACGCCGTTGATTTTTCTAAAAAGAAAACCGTCACCGTCGGATTGATCGACGGCGACGGTATTGGACCGATCATTATGAAACAGGCGCTTAGAGTACTGGAAAAGCTTCTGGCGGAGGATATTCAATCAGGTGCGGTGGTGTTGAAAAGAATCGAGGGACTTACCATCGAAAACCGCACAGCACAGGGAAAAGCTGTGCCGGAGGAGGTCCTTATCCAAATCAAGGATTGCGATGTGATCTTGAAGGGTCCTACGACCACGCCTATGGGCGGCACGATGGAAAGCGCCAATGTGACCTTGCGCCGGGAACTGGACTTGTATGCCAATGTGCGACCGGTGCGCATTCCTCAAGAGAATATTGACTGGATATTCTTCCGGGAAAATACCGAGGGTGAATATGTTCTGGGCAGTTGTGGCGTGGAGCTGCCGGGTATGGCAGTGGATTTTAAGGTCACCACGGACCCTGGTACACGACGGATCGCCAAGGCTGCGTTTGAATATGCAAAAAACAATGGAAAAAATAGGGTGTCCATTGTTACAAAGGCGAACATTATGAAAAAAACCGATGGAAAATTTACAGAAATTGCCCATGCGGTAGCAAAGGACTATCCCGGCATTGCGGTAGATGATTGGTATATCGTCATCATGACTGCCAATCTGGTGAATCCGGCAATTCGCGATCAGTTCCAGGTGGTGCTGCTGCCGAACCTGTACGGTGATATCATTACAGATGAAGCGGCACAGCTTCAAGGTGGCGTGGGAACAGCCGGCAGCGCCAACATTGGTGACCGATACGCTATGTTCGAAGCTATTCATGGCTCTGCGCCGCGGATGCTCCAGGAAGGGCTTGGAGACTATGCTAACCCTCAAAGTATTCTCAGAGCCACCGCAATGCTTCTGCGGCATATTCACCGCCTTGATGCTGCGCAGCGTCTGGAAATAGCGCTGGAAATGTGCAGCGTCAAAGTGACTGGCGATAAGACCGGTGCAACCGGCGCAGCTTATACAGATGCCCTGCTGCAGAAGCTGTAAGCAAAGCAATAAGATCCGGGTCACAGCGTGTGCTGTGACCCGGTATGTTATAATGCAGCCATTACTGCCTTGATTCGCGCCACGGTCCGGTCGTAGCCCAATATCTGCATAACTGTGTACAGATCGGGGGAGTTGGTCTTGCCAGTGACTGCCTGGCGGATAAAGGTGGAAACATCTGCCACTGTACCCGGGAAGGCGGTGGGGTCAGCCTTATATGCCTTCATATCCGTGGTAAAGCCCAGCTCCTGGGTGATCTGCTTGACCTTCTCGAACCATACGCCGGAATCGTCGCTGATATCAAACCGATCCAGGAATTTCTGCAGAGCAGTACGGATGATCGCGCTGTCAAAACGCTGGTCAAACGCAGGTGCTTCAAGATAAGCGTCGTAGAAGAAGCCCATGTAAGGCTTGGCTTCCTTCCAGGTGGCAATATCTTTGCGGGGCTTTTTGCCGCCCCGACCAATGGAAAGGATCGCTTTGGCATAGGCAGGATCGTCCAGTAGCTTTTGGGCAAAATCCGGATCGAACGCCTGTGCCCACTGACTCAGAAGTGTGTACACCTTATCTGCGTCCATCTTCGCGATCTCGTTTTTGCTCACATCCGTCAGCTTTGCGTAGTCGAACAGACTGCCGGCGGGGTTGAGTTTTTTGGGGCTGAACTTAAATTCATCCACGGGGGCTGTGGGATTGGCACGCCGCCAGTCCTCAAAGTTGGAGTTGAGGACCGTCATGATATACTCATAGACCGCCTCCACAGGAAAGCCCTCAGCCTTGTAGAAGGTCAGCGCCAGCTCCGGATCTTTGCGCTTGCTGAGCTTGCGCTTGGATGTGCCGTCCATCTTCATCAGCGGACCGATGTGGACATACTTGGGCAGCCGGAAGCCCAGTGCCTTGAACAGCTGAATGTGGAAGGGCAGGGTGGGGAGCCACTCGTCGCCCCGGACCACATGGGTGGTTCGCATCAAATGATCGTCTACCGCGTGGGCAAAATGGTAGGTGGGGATTCCGTCGGATTTCAGCAGCACATGGTCCACATCGTTTTCTGTGACCGTCAGCTTGCCCTTGACCAAATCGTCAAATTTGAACTGGTTTTCAATGGATCCGGTGGAACGGAACCGAAGTACCCAGGGGTTACCGGCTGCCAGCTGCGCCTGGATGTCCTCCAGAGGGCGATCACGCCACATAGCGTACCTGCCGTAGTAACCGGTGTTCTCTTTGTTTGCCTCCTGCTGCTGACGCATATCAGCCAGCTCCTGCTCGGTGCAGAAACAGGGGTATGCCATGCCTTCTGCTACCAGCTTTTTGGCATATACATGGTAGATAGCGGCACGCTGTCGCTGGCGGTAGGGTCCGTAGCTCCCTGCATCGCCATCAATGGTCGCACCTTCGTCAAAGGCGATACCGTAGTGCTTGAGCGTTTCGATCAGTACCTCCACAGCACCGGGGACCTCCCGCTTGGCATCGGTGTCCTCTACCCGGAGAAACAGCACGCCACCGGACTGATGCGCCATGCGCTCAGCGGTCAGACCCATGACCAGATTTCCCAGGTGGACAAAGCCTGTGGGGGACGGTGCCATACGGGTGACAACAGCCCCTTCCGGCAGCTGCCGCAGGGGGTATTTTTCTTCCAGAGCCTCCGGAGTATCCGTTACATTGGGAAACAGAAGCTGCGCAAGGGCGTTATGATCCATAGTAGTCTCCTCTTTTTGTGATTTCTTACCATACTATAGCATACCCTTGTACTGAAAGTCAATTTCGGCGTTGCGTTTTTCTTCCGGCTGTGGTAGAATACAGGAAATTGCGGAAGAGGTGCGTAGCAATGGAAGAAACGATGCAGAAGAAAAGAATGCTGTCGGGCATCAAACCCTCCGGCGATCTGACATTGGGCTCTTACCTGGGAGCTGTGAAGAACTGGGCGGAGCGTGCCGACCAGTATGAGTGCTTTTATTTCATGGCGGACCTGCACGCCATCACGGTCCGGCAGACTCCGGCGGATCTGCGCCGCAGGACGCTGGAGCAGCTGGCGCAGTATATTGCCTGCGGTCTGGATCCGGAAAAGAACACCCTGTTCATTCAGAGCCATGTTCACCAGCACGCGGAGCTGGGCTGGGTCCTGGACTGCTATTCCATGTTTGGAGAACTGTCCCGTATGACCCAGTTTAAGGACAAGTCTGCCAAAAATGCTGACAATATTAACGCAGGTCTGTTTACATACCCCAGCTTAATGGCAGGTGATATCCTGCTGTACCAGCCGGACCTGGTCCCTGTTGGCGAGGACCAGAAGCAGCATGTGGAGCTGACCCATGTGATCGCCCGGCGCTTTAACGGCATTTACGGTGATGTATTCAAGATTCCCGAGCCCTTTGTGCCGAAGGTGGGAGCGCGGATCATGAGTCTGACAAATCCCACTGCAAAGATGTCCAAGTCCGAAAATGAGGACACCGGTCGGGTTCTTCTGATGGATGCGCCGGAGGTCATCATGCGGCAGTTCAAACGCGCGATCACTGACAGCGATACGGAAAATTGTGTCCGTTATGACAAGGAAAATAAGCCTGGTGTTGCCAATCTGATGACGATTTATTCTGCGGTCACGGGGAAGACCTATGACCAGATCGAAGCAGAATTTGCAGGACAGGGCTACGGGAAATTCAAGCCTGTGGTAGGCGAGGCGGTGGTAGAGCACCTGCGTCCGATCCGGGAAGAATCCCTGCGCCTGATGAAGGACAAGGCATACCTGGAAAGCGTTTACCGTACAGGTGCGGAAAAAGCCTCCTATGTGGCAGAAAAGACCCTGCGTAAGGTATATAAGAAAGTAGGCTTTGTAGCGCGATGAAGAAATGCATAGCGGCGTGTTTACTTATCATTTGTCTGCTGACTGGCTGTGCGACGGACGAGGCCGCGGAAACGACTTCAGAACTTAATTATGATGCGTTTACTGTCTCAGAGCACATAGACCATCACGCTGCACAGAATCGGAAAGCAAGAAATTTCTTTCTGGAAAATGTCAGTGGTGAATTGTCCGTGCTTTATCTTTCATACAACGAGCCGGACGGTTGTGTAACAAGGGTTTGCGAGGTGGGCAGTGATCCCGGCTGGGAACAGCGGGAACCGCAGCTGTTCCAGCAAGGAGATGCTTTTTATTATACCCTGATCGATAGCGTTAACAGCTCTGCTGTGGAGAGCGACGGGTATTTGTATCGCATAGACTTTGTTGGCAATAAAACAAGCTTGCAAGTTCCGGAAGGCAAGACCATGGGGCACATCGTCAGAACAGATGAAGGCGGTATCTACTGCACAGCCAACGATGGTGAGACATATCTGCGCACAGACCTTTTGCTGACCGATTGGGAAGAAATAGCAATGGAAGACGCTGAAAAGTGACAAAACCGGAGCAGTGATGCTCCGGTTTTTATAATAAGAAATACAAGGCGAGCGTAAGCAAAGCGTTGTTCCGTTCCTCTTCACAGTCACCTGCCATGAGCAGCAGGAGGATTATGATCAAAAGATCGGCAGTATCGAGGTTTTTGGGTAACAGCTGTTTGAAAAAGCTTGTGATACCCTCGGGGTTTCGTTGAGGTTGCCTGTGCTCTGGCACCTGCATATGTGCAGGCGGCGGGCAGGGAGACGGTGAACCGGTTCCCTGCTTTGGCGGAGCGCTTTTTTGCTGAGGTCGATGCTGTCTTTGCGTCTGGGGTTGCTGTTGGTCTGGTACCTGGTTTTTACGGTAGGAACCGTCTGACTGGGGTATATAGCGATTATACATGATATCACCTGCCAGCTATGGATTGAAAACCGGAGCTGCTGAGAAACGCGGAAGCGATGCTTGCCAATTTCGCAGCACGCATAGCCTTTTCCAGCTTGGTAATGCGTTCCCGGCTTAAATAAGGGGACAATGCCTTCAAAAGCGTCTGCTGGTGATTGTCAACCCCCGTTTTTGCTGCCAGACCCGACAGCTTTTGGACCATTGACAGGTCAATGTCCGGAAAGCGCAGCTCGGTTGACTCCGGCTTATGTTCATAGACTTCCTGCGGTTGGGATTGCTTTAAGGACTGCGCCATTGCCATGATCTTCTGCATCATCTCCGGATTTCCCAGAATGGCATTCATTTGGTTTTGCATATCATCCATTGTCAACCGCCTAACTGCTGCAACAGCTTCTGCACATCTTCCGAGGCAAGTATCGGGGCAAGCGTCTGCTGCAGCTGGGACATATCACCCTTGGATGCTTGCTCCATCGCTTTTTGCATAGTATTCGGATCTGATTGCTGAAGCAGAGCAAGCAGCTGCTTGCCGGCGGGTGTCTTGGAAAGGCGCAGGGCATCCTGCATGGAAAAATCACCGAAACTTTTCTGCATTTCATTGCCTCCTGTCAAAAAACCTGCTATAATAAAAGGGCAATACTATTATATGCAGGAACAGAACGGTAGGTGTACAATGAAGATTCTTGTAATGTCCGATTCTCATTCGTCGCTGCATTTTATGCGCCTTTGTATCCAGAGACTGAAGCCGGACCATGTTGTGCATCTGGGGGATCATTATGATGACGGCACCGCTATGGCGCAGGAGAACCCTCACATCCGGTTTCATCAGGTGCCGGGCAATTGTGACCGATACCGCTGTGACCCGTGGTGTGTCGACATTCTGTGCTATCCTATTGGCGGTGTCAAGCTGTATATGACCCACGGACATAAGCACGGTGTAAAATCCGGTCCGGAGCATTTGCTGGCAGACGCCCGCAACAGCGGTGCGAAGGCGGTGCTTTACGGTCACACACACCAGGCGGAGTGTTATCAGTGCGAGGATGGGCTGTGGGTACTCAACCCTGGCAGCTGCCGGGGACACGGCGGCAGCGTGGGCGTGATCGAGGTCTCAGACGAAGGAATTTCCGCCTGCTATCTAGTGACGCAGGCGGAATTGGAGCAGGTCATGCGATAGCCATGATGAACAGCAGGATCGCAGCGCAGCTGATGCCGATAGCGCCCATGAGTACCGTATCGAGGATCTTATGGAAGATCTCACGGCGCGTTGCTGCGTTGGGGTAAGGGAGATTGGGAAGCTGGGCATAATCGCAACGGGAAACGGTAACACTTTTCATAGGATAACCTCCTTGGTATCTTTGATGGTCCCAGTATAAGATATAATTAGTACAATAAAACGGACTAAATATCCTGTTTGTGACTGGTCCTTGCATCCTGATAGAAAATATGCTATGATACACAAAAAGATTACACCAGGAGGTGGCTTATGGGTAATACAGATAAGAACGGGCAGACCCTGGATAAGCTGAAAAATGCGTGGAATTGGGCGTATAAGCTGCGCAGTGTGATTTTGGCGATCCCTGTGGCAGTGGGTGCAGTGATTTTGGCGCTGCATAATGCGGTGAACCTGCCGGCTATGGTGGGTATCAACATTCAGGCAAACGGCGAGTACGCAACGATGGTCAGTAAGGCGGTGGCAGTTTTCGGTCCGCTGGCGTTAACAGCGGTATGCCTGTTGCTGATGTTCTGTTCCAAGAAGGTTGTTTATCCCTGGCTTATCAGCCTGTTTTCCCTGGTGCTGCCGTTGCTGCTTTTGCTTACGAACATCTTTCCAGGCTGATACGCACTGCGTGTCCTCTTTGGACAGGAGAATCATACGGATGCTGTAGTGCAAATTACGCAATATAAATGACCCATTCAACCTTTTGCGTTGAATGGGTCCTGTTTTGATTATAGATAGGTTTTATGTGTCTAACAGAGCAAGCAGCTCCTGCGTGGTGTAGGCAATATGAGAAGCACCGGCACGAACCATGTCCTCCACCTCACCGTAGCCCCAGGCGACACCGATAGCGGGGATACCGTGGGCGGCAGCACCCAGAACATCAAAGGCGGTGTCGCCGACCATAACCATGTTATCTCCACCGCCCCGGCTGTGCAGGAGATAGGCGATCACATCTTCTTTGTTGATACGGCTTCTGTCCAGGGTAGCACCGCAGATCTGATCGAAATAGCCGGCCATGGAAAAATGGGTCAGGACTTCAGCAGCAAGCCCTTCCGGCTTGGAGGTAGCCACCAGCAGTGTGTGCCCATGGGCTTTCAGCGTCTGCAAGAGCTGGATGATGCCGGGGTAGGGGGCGTTTTCAAATTTACCGATGGTATTGTAGCGGCTGCGGAAGACCTCTACCGCTTCGTCTGCCTGATCCTCCGGCACACCGAATTGGATGAAGGTCTCGTGCAGGGGAGGACCTACAAAAACTCGCATAGTCTGTCGGTCTGGGACAGGAATACCAAAGTGCTGCAATCCCAGGGTGGCGCTGTTTATGATACCCTCGCCGGAATCGGTCAGCGTGCCGTCCAGATCAAAAAGTATTGTTTTTACAGCCATAGATCTACGCCTCCTTCTGTGCATATGATAGCATATCCGGACAAAAGAGGCAAGGCTGCATTGCTCCTTGACGCATAATTCGGACTTTGATATAATCAGCGCAAGTAAGGGAGGTGTGTGCATGACAAAGTTACTTTTGCGACTGTTTGTGAAAAACTACCGTGATTGCAGCGATCCGGCGGTCCGCAGCGCTATTGGCAGGTTGGCGGGTACTGCAGGAATCGTATGCAATATTGTGTTGTTTACTATTAAGCTGGCAGCTGGATTGCTTTCCGGAGCAGTATCCATTATTGCAGATGCTGTGAACAACCTGTCAGATGCTGCATCCTCTATTGTAACGCTCCTGGGCTTTCGCCTTGCCCAGCGTCCGGCAGATGAGGACCATCCTTACGGTCACGCCCGATATGAGTATCTGTCCGGTCTGATCGTGGCGGCACTGATCCTGGTGATCAGCGTGGAGTTGGCAGAAAGCTCAGTCAGAAAAATATTTCAACCCGTGCCGGTGGAATATTCCTTGCTTACCTTTGGTGTGTTGGTCTGTTCAGTCGTGATCAAGCTTTGGATGTGTGCCTTTAACGGAAAACTCGGCAAAATGATCCATTCCACAGCTCTCAAGGCGGTCTGCATAGACAGCAGAAATGATGTGATCGCCACGGGGGCGGTGCTGGCAGGCTGCGCTGTGCACCGTTTGTGGGGTATCAATTTAGACGGATGGCTGGGGCTTGGCGTAGCTGTGTTCATCGGTTACAGCGGTGTTGCCATTGCGCGGGAGACGATCTCTCCGCTTTTGGGACAACGCGCGGACCGGGAGCTGGCGGAAAAGATCAGTCAGTTGATACTGTCCCGGGAAAAGGTATTGGGTATCCACGATCTTCTGGTCCACGATTACGGTCCGGGTAAATGCTTTGCCTCTGTCCATGTGGAGCTCAGTGCCCAGGAAGATCCTATGGACTGCCACGATATCATCGATGCCATTGAATGTAACGTATTGCAAACCATGAATGTGCATCTGGTGATCCACTATGATCCGGTGGTCGTCGATGACGACGAGTGGATCCAGATGCGCAGTGTTATGGAGGATATTATTGCGCAGATCGATCCGAATCTGTCCATGCATGATTTCAGGCTTGTCAGAGATGATGTAACGACCAGGCTGGTATTTGATCTTGCGGTTCCTTATTCCATGCGGCAGGAGCATGGTCAGCTGAAGGAGCAGATCGATGCGCAGCTCAGACACCGAAACAAGGCGTATGAAACGGTCATACGGTTTGATGATAAAGAATAATTAAAAGTCCTGACTTTTCCGAAAGATACGGTAAAGTCAGGACTTTTGAACGGATTACGCAAAATATTTAAGCTATGTGTTTGAACGCATGCATATCACCAAGATAGGATTGTGACCGTCTTGGTTTATTATTCCCACCAGGCGGGAGAAACCTCTTCGCCTTTGGCATTAACAATTTCTCCTGTTTTTTTGTTTCTATAGAGCTGTTCGCCGGTTCTAAAATCACGCCAAATAACGGATTCTAGGTCTAAGGGTTCTTCTGTTTTCGGAGACCATGTGGATGTGGGCTGTGGCGTATACTTAGACTTTGGTTTTTCAAACTCATTAACAAGATCTACTAAAACTTTTATTGTCATATCGCACACTTCCCAGTACTCTTCGGGAAGCGCTTTGCTTTCTTTTATTTTTCTTAAATCATTAAGCGCTTTTCTTACTGTTGCAAATTCTTCAAACTTACATAAGCGTATAGAAGAAATGATATAAAGCAGTTTGGTTTCGGGAGAGTGATTATCATAATAATCTAAAATAGTAAGAGAGGCGTGCATTGTTTCCAGGAAGGTATTTTGCTCTTTTTTGGTTCTAAGTTCAGAATTAGACTCGTTAAAGCACAGAGATGCCAATAAAAGTGTTGCCTCCTGATGACCTAAGGCTGCAATTTCGGTTAATTTTTGAATATCAGCCTTGTCATCGTCTTGCAAAGCCTTAAACATTTCGTCAGCCTTTTCAAGATTTTCCTTTAGCTGTTGGCGCTTTTTGGCTTCTCTTTCTTTTTTTGCTTCTGCTTCCTTGCGTTTTCTTTCCTCTTCTTTTTTGCGTTCTCTTTCAGCTTTTCTTTCGCTTTCACACTTGTTTATGTATTTTTGAAGTAGCTTTTTAGTCTCTTCTATATCGGAGGTGGTAGAGTCGGTAAAATGGGTAAGGCGCAATATAATATGGAATAAATATGCTAAAACAACAACGCAAAGTACTGCAACTACAATAACACCCAAAATCGTCTCCGGAATAACTTCTTCCTTTGGAGTGTGAAATCCTACCCAAATTGTAAAGACTGCAAAAAGCCCACCAATAATAAAGCCCATGGCAGCCAAGAAGTTTACTAGAGATTTTATAGCAGGATGAATGCGAAATTTTTCATAGCGTTTCAAAATTTCTCTGCTTTTTTTCTCGGTGCTTGATCCGTTTAACAGCGCAGCCTTTTTAATGTGAATAATGCTTGCTATTATAGCTATAAGTGCCTTTACAATTAAGATCAACAAGAAGCCCGCAACCACAAACAAAAGAATTGATAGAATGTTAGGGATCTTATATCGTTGGAAAAATTCTAACGCTTTGTGATAAAGAGCTGTGAGGTCTACAAGTATTTTTGTTTCGTTATAAAGTGCCGAATAGTCCGCAATATAAAATTCATATAACAAGGAATATCCAAAAAAGAAAACAGTAAGTGCCGTTAATATATGCTGTATGGGGATATAGATGCAGTAAATTAGATTGTTTCGTGCTGCTTTTCTTTCTAAAAGGATAGATTTTTGCTCAAACTCTGAAAAATTTTGCTCGGTAATAGCGGTAAAGTTTTTCATAAGAGATTCTCCTTTTATATTTATACAAAAATTGTAGCATAAGTGTATATAATCAGTCAATAACTATATTTTCCACCCGTCTGAGTGGATTTAATTGAAAAAAGCACCCCGAAGGGTGCTTTTTCTGGCGGAGTGAGAGGGATTTGAATTT
>JAZSHB010000123.1:0-17289 GCA_045533015.1 Faecousia sp. | reverse complement strand
GAGGAGCTGATCGGCGCTACCCTGTTCCTGTGTGACGACAAGGCAGCCTCTGCCATCACCGGTGTCGTCCTGCCCATCGACGCAGGCTTCGCCGCTTATTCCGGCGTATAATTTTAGGAGGTTTTTGAATATGGCAAGAATTATTACCTTCGGTGAGCTCATGCTCCGCCTGCAGCCTTACAACTACGAGCGTTTTGTACAGTGCGATCATGTGGAGTTTACCTTTGGCGGTGGCGAAGCCAATGTTGCCGTCTCCCTGGCAAACTACGGCATGGATGCCGCCTTTGTGACCAAGCTGCCCGCCCATTCCATTGGTCAGGCAGCGGTCAATTCCCTGCGCCGCTACGGCGTGGACACCTCTAAGATCGTCCGGGGCGGCGACCGTGTGGGTATCTACTTCAACGAGAAGGGCGCTTCTCAGCGTGGTTCTGTATGTATCTACGACCGCGCACACTCCGCCATTCAGCTGGCTTCCCCCAGCGATTTTGACTGGGATTCTATTTTCCAGGGTGCTGACTGGTTCCACTTTACCGGTATCACGCCGGCGCTGGGTGAAAACCTGGTGCAGATCTGCAAGGAAGCCTGCAAGGCTGCCAAGGCACGGGGAATCAAGATCTCCTGCGATCTGAACTACCGTGGCAAGCTGTGGACCCGGGACCAGGCGCGGGCTGCTATGACAGAGCTGTGCCAGTATGTGGATGTGTGCATCTCCAACGAGGAAGATGCAAAGGATGTGTTCGGCATCGAGGCAGAGGCTACCGATATCTACGGCGGCAGTCTGAACCACGAGGGCTACAAGTCCGTTGCCAAGCAGCTGGCTGATAAGTTCGGCTTTGAGATGGTCGCCATCACCCTGCGCGAGAGCCACAGCGCCTTTGACAACGGCTGGAGCGCGATGCTGTACAATGTGGCAAAGGACGAGTACTGCTTCTCCAAGAAGTATAACCTGCACATCATCGACCGCGTGGGCGGCGGCGACTCCTTTGGCGGCGGTCTGATCTACAGCCTGCTGTCCGGCAAGGACACCCAGGCTGCGGTTGAGTTTGCTGTTGCGGCTTCCGCGCTGAAGCATTCCATCGAGGGCGACTACAATATGGTTTCTGTTGCCGAGGTGGAAAAGCTGGCAGGCGGCGACGGCTCCGGCAGAATCCAGAGATAACTCCCCAACTTTATTACATCGTTACAAAAAAGGACCGAAGCGCTTGGCGCCTCGGTCCTTTTTGTTTAGTTGTTGCGGAAGCGGGCAAGAAAATCCTTGGTCTCCTGCTTTTGGGGATTGCCAAAAACATCATCCGGGCTGCCCTGCTCACAAATAACACCATTATTCATGTAAACTACCCGGTTGCTCACGTCCCGGGCAAATGCCATTTCGTGGGTCACCACCAGCATGGTCATACCCTCCTGGGCCAGCTGCTGCATGACCGTCAGAACTTCGCCCACCATTTCCGGGTCCAGGGCAGAGGTAGGCTCGTCAAACAGCAGCACCTCCGGGTTCATTGCCAGCGCCCGGGCAATTGCCACACGCTGCTTTTGTCCGCCGGAGATCTGCCGGGGTTTGGCATTGATATAGGGTGCCATGCCTACCTTTTCCAGATAGTACATTGCCGTTTCCTTTGCCTCAGCGCGCTTGCGACCCAGCACCTTGGTCTGTCCTACGATGCAGTTTTCCAAAACCGACATGTTGTTAAACAGATTGAAGGACTGGAACACCATGCCCACATGGCTGCGGTACTCATGTGCCTTGACCTTTCGGTCTGCCACGTTGGTGCCGTGGTATAGGATCTCGCCGGATGTCGGTGTCTCCAGCAGGTTGGTACAGCGCAGCAGCGTAGACTTTCCGGAACCGGAGGCGCGGATAATGGAGATCACATCGCCCTTGTTGACTGTAAAGTCAATGTCCTTCAGGACCTCATTTTTGCCGAAGGATTTGCTCAGGTGCTTCACTTCTAAGATCATTTCACCCATATCAGCGCTCTCCTCTCGTGCTTCCGTTGCGGTTCTTCAGACCCAAGCGGATTCTCTTACGCTTCTCATCCGCAAGCTGCGTGTTTGCATTATACTCTCTATTCTTTTCATCAAAGGGCGTGCCTCTGTCCGGGTGGCTGTATGTACCGGCGGACATCGCCAAGGCATCTACCTGCACCAGTTCATAGCTGGATGCGCCGTCCATTATCTTCTCCACCCAACGCAGCAGGAACGATGCCAGCAGGGTCATAGTCAGATAGCCGATCATTTCGATGGTAGCGGAGGGGAAATACATATTGTTCACACCGACAATATACCGGTGTGCCGCGAAGAACTCCGTAAAGCTGATAATAAACATAACGGAAGTATCTTTGACGTTGATAATGAAGTTATTGCCGATCTGGGGCATGATATTGCGCAGCGCCTGGGGCAGGATCACATTGGTCATGGTCTGCACATGGGTCATGCCGATCGCCTTTGCGCCCTCTGTCTGACCGGGGTCAATGGAGATAATACCGCCCCGGACGGACTCTGCCATGTAAGCACCGGTGTTGATAGAAACCACCAGCAGCGCTGCAAGCCAAATGCCTTCATTGCCTTTGAATTGCACTGCATTGTTTGTGAAATACGGCAGACCATAGTAAATGAATACCGCCTGCAGCACCATAGGCGTGCCGCGGAATACCTCAACATAGATCCGAACAATGACCCGGATCAGACGCAGGAAAAAGCGCTTGACGATGTTGTCGTTTTTGCTGTAAGGAATGGTATTGAGAATACCGCACACAAGACCGATCACGCAGCCGATGAATGTTGCCACCAGTGCAAGAATCAGTGTGTTTTTGATACCGTTGAGGTACATGGGATGGTACTTGGTCCAGAGCTTGACCACATCCTCAAACAGTTCTATGAGCTTTTCCATAAAGGCTCCTTTCGTGCATACTTCCTCCGACTAACAAGCCGGAGGAAGTGCAGGTATCTTATAGGGAATCAGATCTCGGGCTGTACCGCGATCGCCTGATCCATCAGAATGTTGAAGTGCTCCTCAGTCATAGCGGACAGGACCTTGTCGATAGCATTCTTCAGTTCCTCGTTGCCCTTCAGAACAGAGATGCCCAGGTTGACATTCTCAGCACGCTCTTCTTCGGTTGCAAACTGGAAATCGCCCTCAGTGCCCGCAAAGTTCAGGATCACCAGATCGTCGTCCAGGGCAACAGCGCCCATAGCAGTGGGCATATCGGTGCAGATAAAGTCCACAGTACCGGTCTGCAGCTGCATGATCATATTGGGGGCAGTCTCAGCGGGAGCCAACAGCTCAGCGCCTTCGATCTGGGACAGGCAGCTGTCGTACCAAATCGTACCGGACTGGGAGGTGCACTTGCCGCCTGCCAGGTCGGCAATAGACTTTGCGTCTGCATACTGGCTATCCTTCTTGGTAACGCAAACGATGGTCGCGTAGTAGTAAGGACCTGCCATGTCAACTTCTGCCATACGGTCAGCAGTCATGGACTGACCGGCGATGTTGGCATCCATGGTCTTAGCCTGTACTGCAGGGGTCAGAGAATCCCATGCGGAGGAGACGATCTCCAGCTCCCAGCCATAAGCCTCGCAGATCCGCTTTGCGATCATAACGTCATAACCGTTGGCATAAGCGCCTTCCACATTGGAAATAGCAACCGCACCGTTGCTGTCATCCATCTGGGTCCAGTTGTAGGGAGCATAAGCACATTCCATACCGACGGTCAGAACACCGTCTTCCAGACCGATAATGGTGCTGGTGTCGGTGGCGGTCAGATCCTCAACAGGAGGAACGGTAGCGGTGGGCGCATCGGGGGTGGTGCCCTCATTATCGCTGGGGGCGCAGGCTGCCAGAGACAGCAGCATCATAACAGCCAGGATCATTGCAAACATTCTTCTCATTTTCTTTTCTTCCTTTCAATTCACAGTTTTCAGAATGTCTCCGGGAAACAGAAAAAGGGATCGTGCGCCTGCAGCGATGGATGCTCCCGAAAGACAAAAAACAAAATTGCCGGAATACTTTGGGTGTTTCAAGATTTTGTTTTTCTGAATTGCGGGGCAGACATGCTGTCCTGCGTGCAAGACTTTTTTGATGTTTCCCGAAAAATAAAATTGGATCGCTTCGTCAAGCGATCCGACAGCAACTGCAACACAAATCTAGAATAGTATGCGGTTCTGCTTCGATAGCGCTTCACAAAGTTGTGACAGTCCGGCAGATATTCTCTGACGACCCAGCTTGGAAAATTCAGGCATTTCCCTTGCTTCGGCGGTCTCCCCTTTCCCGTACCGCGGCTGCCTGGCCTTGCGGTGGGTACTGATGAAGCCCGCGCCTCTATCAAGAGCGATTCAATTTTCCATATACTATCATACAGATATCGTTCTGTCAACACTTTTTTATCATTTTGTATTTTCCTACAAGATTTTTGTCCTTCCGTGGCGTACATTTGACAACCCGATCATAATTTGCTACTATCTCCGTGTTGCAGGAGGACAGATCCATGAACACTTCTAAATTGAAATTCCTCAGTGCTATGGGGATCTTTGGCACTGTTGGCATCTTCGTTAAGTACATTCCCATAAGCGCAGCAGCCATCGCACTTTCCCGGGGCATTCTGGGGCTGCTGTTTCTGGTTGCTGTTATGCTGCTGCGCAAAAAGCGCCCGGATGCAGCAGCCGTCAAGCAAAACTTGCCCGTTTTGCTTCTGTCCGGTATTGCCATGGGGCTTAACTGGGCGCTGCTGTTTGAAAGCTATCGGTATACCACCGTTGCCACCGCAACTGTATGCTATTATCTTGCACCGCTTATCTTACTGCTGGCATCTCCGCTGTTGGGAGAGCGTCTGACCGGGAAGAATCTTTTGTGTGTGGGTGCGGCACTGGTCGGTTTGGTGTGTGTATCCGGTATCATAGAAGACGGCATGCCTACATGGGGCGAGCTGAAGGGTATCGCATTGAGCGTAGGTGCTGCGGTGCTGTATGCCACCGTCATGCTTCTTAACAAAAAGCTCACCCCCATCGGTTCTTACGATAAAACGGTCATCCAGCTTGCCGGTTCGGTGTTGGTCCTTCTTCCGTATGCTTTTTTCACAAACGGATCAGCTGTCCCAAGCTTGCATGCACAGCAATGGATGCTCCTTTTGGTGGTGGGTATTCTGCACACCGGAATCGCATATACCCTTTATTTCGGTTCTATAAAGGATCTGAAAGCCCAAACGATCGCTGTTTTCAGCTATTTAGACCCAGTGATCGCGGTTGTTTTGTCAGCGCTGGTCCTGCAGGAGCCGCTGCACCTGTCCAATATCATCGGTACGGTGCTGGTCCTGGGCAGCGCTCTGTACAGCCAGCTGCCGGAGAAAATGAAAGATTCCTAAAAAAACGGACTGACCAAACGGTCAGTCCGTTTAGTCTGTCGGAAAACTTGTTTTTTGACAGACTGACAGAGGTCAAGGAAGCTCCAAAGACAAGCAACCCGGACTCGTCGGCGTACATAGGTACGGTAGAGACCGGGTTGCGCAGTAAGGCAAAATGGCTTGCGAAAGCAAGCATCGCTTCTGCTTTTGGCTGGCGGGCAATGCCCGCCCCTACAGGACGGTGGGTGTAGGGGCGATCACCGATCGCCCGCTACATGGTTTATTGTTTGGTCTGTAGCTTGTTCACAAGAATACCCCAAACCGCCAAATATCCATTTTGACGGTTTGGGGCTTTTTTGACACTCTGAACGGACTGACCGGTCAGTCCGTTTCCATAGATATGGTGGTAATTCCTTCCAGGTCCTCCAGCGCCTCCGGGCGGTGGGTCACCAGGATCGCATCCTTACCCAGGGCACGCAAGCCCTGCAGCACTGCCTTTTCCGTCTGTGCATCCAACGCGGAGGTGCACTCATCCAGCAGAAACACCGGGCGCTCCATCAGCACAGCTCTGGCAATCGCCAGACGCTGCAGCTGTCCCTTGGAAAGTCCCGTATTATTCTCACCCACATGGGTCTGCTCACCCTGGGTCAGCTCCCAGACAAAGTCCGCCTGGGCGATCGCCAGCGCATCGCGCCGCTGCTGCTGTTGCACTTCCGGTGCCACCAGCAGCAGGTTCTCCAGCACCGTACCGGAAAACAGCGCATAATCCTGGGGCACATAGGCAAACAGCAGCCGGGTCTGCTCGGTGCATTCCACCTCGCCCCGGTCTGTTTCCAAATAGACCCTGCCGGACTGGGGGGTATAAAGCCCCAGCATCAGCTTAAACAGCGTGCTTTTTCCCTTGCCGGAAATGCCTGTCAGACAACTCCAGCCCTCCAGGGGAAACCGAACGCTGAAATCCTCTATCACAGGAGTCTCATCCCCGGGGTAGCGAAAGGTCACACGGTCAAAGACCACAGCCTTCGGCTTGATATCCGGTATCTGCGCAGGCTTCGCTTCCTCCACCAGTAAAAGTGCAATCAGACGCTCTGCCGCTACCTCCACAGCAGTCAGCCGTGTCCACACGCCGGAAAGTCCCAGTGCCGGTGCCCGAAACTGGTTCATCAGCTGCAGCATAGAGGTCAGAGAGCCGTAGCTCAGGACTCCTGCGGCTACCTTTCCCACGCCCCACAAAAGCACCGTACCGGTGCCAACAGCAGATGCCACATTCAAAAGTCCGTTGCTGCTGACGCTCCACACCCGCCGTGTGCGTTTCTTGTTAAGGCTGTTCTTAAGTCGCCGGTGAAAGCGTTTGAGTATCTGCTGCCGGACATTGAGGCTTTGGATCAGTTCCAGCTGCTGCAAATCCTCCTGCATTGTTGCCATAACCTGTTCCTCTGCCTCCCGCACAAGGCGATGGTGCTTTTTCAGAACAGGGCGTATACACGCCACACCCGCACATACCAGCAGCACCGCAGCCAGCAGCACTACCGCTACCCCGGGATAGATCATTAGAACCGCGCAAAAAGCCGCTGCCAGGCGTGTGACCTGTCCGATCAGCAACGGCAGCGCATTGACCATACCGTCACAGACCGTGTACACATCCTCCATCCCCCGGCTGAGCAGCTCCCCGCTGTGGAATTCCTGCAAGCGGGAATCGGCACTATAGACCGCGCTGCGCAAAAACCGCAGCCGCAGGTCCGCAGAAAGTCGGTCCATGGTGCTGCCGGTGCTCCACCGGCAAAGGGCGCTGACAGCGATCTGCAATATCAGATCTGCCACGAACGCCCCGGACCAAAAGCCCAGCCGACCGGGATTCGACAAGGCGGCATCGATCACTCCGCGCAAAAGCAGCGCCATTGCCACCTGCAGCAGCGCGTGCAGGATCATCAGGGCACTTAGTCCTGCGATTCGCAGCCAATAGGGCTTGAACAGCCTGCCCAGACCCTTCTTAGTCCCCGCCATTTGCCTTTTCCAGCAGATCGTCAAAATCGATGGCGCCTACAATTTCCCCATCGGAATCGGTGTTTTCCGGCTCGTCGTCCGTGTCGACATCTATACCTACTGTGAAGGGGGGCTGTTCGTCAATTGTATTGTCGGTGTCGGCATCATCACTTTCGGTATTGCCGGTGGTATCTGCACTGTCCGCACCGGAGTCCTTTGCAGCACCCGTGCCATCTACATCTGCGCCTCCGTTGAATCCGGAGAAGATCCCGGAACCGCCGTTTTCCGATCCGCCCGCGATCAGGCAGACCAACACCACGCACAGCAGCACAGCTACCACCACGCTGCCAATAATGATCCACAACCGTTTCTTCTTATCCATGATTACTTCCTCCAGTATGTTCTTATTCGTTTACGCAGGCGCGCCAATCGCCGCCGCAGCGCAATATACCCTGGTCGCAGGAAAAACAGCCGCACCCAGACCGCTGTGTACAGCCGGTAGCCGGGATGATCAAGGGTATACTGCTTGTTCTTGCGCACAAAGCCATCCACCACAGCAAGCAGCTGCGTATGTCTTACCCTTTCCCGCTGCGCCTGATTATCGCCGCAGCAGATATATCCGTCTGCATCCGTAGAAATGATGCGGTGCAGAATATATTTTCCGTTATCTCTGCGGTAAAGGATAATGTCACCGACCTTGCACCGCTGGGGAACCGGTATCAGCAGCACGCTGTCCCGGCAGTGGCTGAGCATAGGCAGCATGCTGCTGCCGGTGACCGTAAGGCTTGCTCTGCCGCCCTTTTGCAGCTGCAATGCGATCATCTGCGCCAAAGCTTCCATAGGAACCGCAACGGTCTGCATGTTATTTCCCTCCGTTCCTTCCGGTCATCGCCCGGTAAGACACCTGTGCCGCTTCATCGTCGTTGCGGCAGGTAAGCTCCCAAACCGGAATCTGACGCATCAGCTTATCCATAAGCGCCAGCTGCACCTCCATCTGCCGCGAATCCTTCAGCTTCCAAAGGGACTGGCGCATAAATAGCGGCACAGCCTCCAACGCAGACAGAGGGCGAATCTTATTTTCCTCTCCCCGGCGGACAAAGGCGATCCCGGCAAGGGGTACGCCCACAGGACTGGACAGGTCATGCTTTCCGGACCAGGGCGTGCCGTACGCCATCCAGACGCCATCCACCAGCCGCAGGGCAGGCTTGTCGTCATTTAAGTATTTGGCACCGAACAGGCGGCACCATTTTTCCGTATGGGTAGACTTGCCGGTACCGCTGTTTGCTGAGAACAGATAAGCCTTTCCGTCCAAAATCACCGCTGACGCGTGCAGGTAAGTTCCGTCAAACCGCAGTAAATGCCGGGCAAAAATCGCACCGGTCCCCATATACTGTGCTGTATCCAGATCCGTTATCTGAGGATTTAAGGCAATGACCCTGCGTTCATCACAGGTAAGCGTGATATCCGCAGGGCCTTCGGAAGGCACGGCATACGCCGCTGCCTGCTGCAATGTTCGTCCGGAAACCTCCATATCCACTTTCAGTCCGGCGATCTGGTATCGCTTCATAGGCTTTTCCTGTACATCGGCGGGCTGCTGCCCGCCGATGCTTCCTTCCGTTTTTATACGATCGCTCCGGTGGGCTTCAGCTTTCCTACAAACGCCTGCACATCCGCCCGTGCCCGGTCCTTCTCCACCTCATAGCGTGCAACCAGTGCAGCTACCAGGGAATCCTCTGTCTGTTCCGTTTCCAACAACTCCCAGATGTAGGCACCGGTAGCATTCATGGTGATCATCCCCGGGAAAGCAGACACAGCCGCACCCACAGGCACGATCACCAACGCCCCCGCCACATCACGCAGCAGAAAATCATCGCTTCGCTTCATTCCACTCACCCCGGAACTTTATTGGTAATACCCATAATTCTTGTGCTCGTCCAGCGTCGCACCGTTGAGCACAAAGCCCAACACCCGTGCCCCGGTCAGCTGCAGCTGGGATACTGCCTTTTTGATCGCGTCCTTTCTGGAACGCTTCTGGCGTACCAGCAGCAGAACTCCGTCGAGAACATTTGCCACGATACAGGCATCCGAGACCACATTGACCGGCGGAGTGTCCACGAGAATATAATCATATTCCTGGGTCGCCTGGTCGATCAGTGCCTGCAGGCTCTCGCTGCAAAGCAGCTCCGCAGGGTTCGGAGGCACATCTCCGGACAGCAGGATGTCCAGGTTGGGGTACATTTGCTTGCGAACGGCTTCCTGAAACGGGAGCAGTCCCGCCAGCACATTGGAAAGACCAGGTGTAGCCTTTTCCACCAAAAGCCGTGCCATAGCCGGACGGCGCATATCCGCATCGATCAACAGGACTTTCCGACCGGTCTCAGCAATAGAGATCGCCAGGTTCAGCAGCGTGATGCTCTTGCCCTCACCTGCCGCAGGGCTGGTAATACAGAACCGCTTGCAATTCCCCTCCCGGAGGAAAAAGCGCACATTGGTTCTGAGGGTCTTATATGCCTCCTGCACAGAAAAACTGCTGTTATCGTTCAAAATCTGACGGCGGGTGTTCATAAAACCGCCCTGTTCCTGTGTATTGGTTTTCTTCACGAAGCTCACCGCCTCACTTTCTTGCCATTATGCTTTGCATCGGCAGTCAGGTCCGGAATGACACCAAGCACCGGAATGTTGCAGATCTTTGCCAGATCCTCCTCGTTTTTCACCCGGGTATCCAGCATGCACTGGACAACGACCACGGTCACTGCCAAAACCGCGCCGACCACCGCACCCAAAATAGCGTTTCTGGTATAGTCCGGGGAGCTTCGGACAGCAGGCACCCGGGCATAGTCGATGATCTTGGCAGAGCTTCCTTCAATGATCTCGGATATCTCGCCCGGGGCGATCGCCGCGATGGCGTTGGCAATATCCGCAGACATCTGCGGGTTGGGGCTGCTGATGGTCACCTTAAACATTTCCGTCTCATCCATCGCCGATGCAGAAAGCATACCGCGAATCTGACCGGCTGTCAGCGAGAGCCCTGTTTCCTCGATAACCTTGTCCAGGACCGTATTGCTTTCAATGATATTGACATATGTCGTTACCAACCGCAGTGCCACAGCCAGATCGCTGGAGGATATTGAGGTGCTGTCCTTGCCGGAATTGTTGTTGACATAGATCGTCACGCTTGCTTCGTACTGGGGGGATACAAAATTAACTGTATACACCAGCACCGCCGCGCCCAATATCACTGCGCACAGAATAACGATCCATGCGCGCTTCAAAAGCACACTAAACACCTCGCGCAGGTCGATCTCTACATTATTTTCGCTCATGTAACCAATCTCCTCAATGCATATCACAACATCCCGTCTGCAGCCACGCTTTCCGCTTCCGACACGCTACAGCCTGCGTCAGGGTATACTTACAGTATTCACTTTGAATTTTAGCATACCGGGATATCAATGTCAACTTCTATTCCCGCGGTGAAGAACGCCTGATCGCCTGTAAAAGTTCACCGGCATCTGCAAGGACAAGGTGAGGCTTGTCCGGGCTTTGGTCCAGGATCTGCGGTGTCGTCTCACCACTCATGACCAATATCCCGGTAACACCGGCGTTTAAGCCAGCCTTTATATCCGTGTAGATCCTGTCACCCACCACGCAGGTCTGCTCCTTGGGGATACCCAGACGCTCCATAGCAAGCTCCGGCATCAGCGGCGAAGGCTTTCCGATCACCACAGGCTCCCTGCCTGTGGCATTTTTGATACAGGCGCAAATACTGCCGCAGTCCGGTACGCTTCCAAATTCCGTAGGACAGACCAGGTCCGGGTTCGTCGCAATATAGGGAAGCTCCGGTCTGGTCAGCAGCAGGTAGCTTACATCCTGCAGCTTCTGAAAGGTCAGCTCCGTATCGAACCCCATGACCACGCACTCCACCTTCTCCAGCTCCTCGGTGACCGTAAAGCCCTCCCGGGCAAGCTCCTCCTTCAAAGACCGGGTCCCACAGACATACAACCGCTTGCCTTCATGGTGCTTGTGCAGGTAGTAAGCCGTCGCCTGAGAGGCGGTCATAAAATCCGCCCGGTCAGCCCGGATGCCCATGCCACGGAGCTTTTTTATATAATCGTCCACGCTTTTGGAGGAATTGTTCGTCATAAACAGATATTTCCCGCCATTTTCCCGGATCGTTTTCAGCAGCTGTACAGTAAATCCAAACAACCGGTCCCCAATGTACAGAGTCCCGTCCATATCCAGCAAATACAGCTTCATCCCGGATAGGCATTTTTGCTGATCCATCTTAGTCACCCTTTCCCGTTACATTTGACAAAAGCAGTATGCTCCTGTGCGCAAAACCCACAGGAGCATAATGATCATTTCCCTAATTTTCCCATTTTTGAAGATCCAAAGCTGCAATTGCTCAGCACATTGGTGTCGAAGGAATAGACGATATCCGCTTCTTCTCTGGCGCGCTTAAGTGCCAGTCCGATCATACGATCCAGCAGCTGGGTATAGGAGATGCCCAGAGGCTCCCACAGATAAAACGCCAGGGAGCCGGGGATGGTATTGATCTCGTTGAGATAGACCGTGTCATCGGCGGTGTCGATCATGAAATCGATACGGGCAACACCGTTTCCGCCGATCGCCTGGAACGCCTTGATTGCCATGGCGCGAATCTTCTCCCGCTGCTCGCTGCTGATCTGGGCGGGAATCCTTCTGGACAGGCTTGCCATACCCTTGCTGCCGCCGGCGGATTTGCCCCCGGCGAGGTATTTATCCTCATAGCTGAGAATATCCGTGGCGTTCAGCGGTTCTTCGCACTCGGAAGCCTCTGCCTCATAAATATCCCCCAGAACTGCGCAGTTGATCTCCCGCAGGTTTGTGATCGCCCGTTCCACCAGCACCGTCGGCGCAAACTGGAATGCCAGCTCCAGCGCCTGGGTCAGCTCCTCGGGATCCTTTGCCTTGCTGATGCCAACACTGGAGCCCAAATTCACCGGCTTTACGATCACAGGATAGCTGAAGGCTTCCTCTATCCCGGAAATAACCTTCTGCTCATCTTCGATAAACGCCGTTTTCAGGAAGCATTTGCTCTCCAGGACCGGAATCCCCGCCTCCCGGAATACAAGCTTCATAATATGCTTATCCATGCCCACCGCAGATGCCAGCACATCACAGCCGGCAAAGGGAACGCCCAGGGTCTTCAGATAGCCCTGCAGCGTGCCGTCTTCCACATTGGTGCCGTGAACGATGGGCAGCACCACATCGATGACCGTTTTGTTCTTTTTTCCGAATTTCGGCGGAAAATCCGCAAGAACGGTCCTTCCATCCTCGTTGGTCAGGAGGACTTGTCTGCTCTTTTTCAGCAGCTGCTGGATATTCTTATAGGCTTCAATGTTTCCGATCTGATCACCGGTATACATTTTGCCCTGCTTGGAGATGTACACCGGGATGACCGCGTACTTCTCCCGGTCCAAATGCTCCGCAGCCTGCAGCGCGGAGATCACGGATATCTCATGCTCCACGCTCTTGCCGCCAAACATAACTGCAACATTGATCTTCATTGCCATCTGTCCTTTCAAAAATTATCCGGCAGGTCGTTTTCCAGCAGGATGATCTTTTCCTTGCCCTGATTGTCTACGCTGTACGCCTTGGAAAGCGCGTCGTGCAGATCGTCAGAAACATAGATCCTGTCCGTCGGATAGCCGGCGCAGATCAGCCCGTCATAAACGCTCTGGGTCTGCTTTTTGCCCACCAGCATCACATATTCACAAGCCCTTGCCGCATAAGCGCCGAATGCCTTATTCAGCTCCTCCTGCTTTTCTCCCAGCTCCACCATGCCCGGTGTAACCAGCACACGGCAGCCGTCAAACAGCGCCAGCGCGTCGATCGCCGCCCGGGCGCCTGCGGGGTTGGAATTGTACGCGTCGTCAATGATCGTCACGCCATTTCCCCGGATCAGCTGCAGCCGGTGAGGAACCGCCTCCAGCTTTCTGGCCTGCACCTTAAGCTTTGTCAGCGGGATGTCCAGGCTGACGCACACCGCCACAGCACCTACGATATTGATAACATTGTGGGCACCTACCAGCCGGGTGGTAAACACCTCGCTGTCGCCCCGGGGGGTATGCACCGTAAAGGTCGTGCCCTTGGAAGATGCGGAAATATCCGTAGCGTAGTAATCGCACCGGTCAGACAAGCCGTAGCTGATCACCCGGTTTTTTACCCGGGGCAGCTGTGCCCGGATATTTTCATCCTCCAGATTCAGAAAAACGCATCCGTCCTCCGGCAAAGAATCCGCAAGCTCGAACTTGGTCTTTGCCACATTTTCAACGGTTCGGAAGGTCTCAAGATGCTGCGGTCCTACCGAGGTGATGATCCCCATCTTCGGATGGACGATATCGCACAGCTCCTTGATATCCCCTACCCGCCGTGCGCCCATTTCGCACACGAAGATCCGATGGGTCGCCCGGAGCATGGTGCGTACTGTCTTGACGACGCCCATGGGGGTGTTGTAGCTCTCCGGGGTCTTCAGCACATCATACTGCGCCTGCAGCAGGGTGTGCAGGATATATTTTACACTGGTCTTACCGTAGCTTCCGGTCACACCAACGGTCAGAAGCTCCGGGCAGCTTTTCAGCATCCGCTTGGCATCGTTTATGTAGTGCTGATTGATGCCCTTCTCCACCGGCTTGTTGATCGTATTGGCTACGAGTACAAGCAGCGGACTAACGGCAGACAGCACAGCCAGAACCACCGGCAGCGCTGCGACACCGCCGGCAAGCAGACTGCACACAACAGCCAGTGCCACCAACAGCGTAACGGTCACAAGCATTCTGATGACCCGGTTGGTATACACCAAGGGTTTCTTCGCCTTCCGCGGCAGCTGCACCGCTGCCAGAACGCCATATACCGCCGCCAGTACACAAAGTCCCGCAACTTTTCCCATCGCCGGCATCATCAGCGATGCTACCGCGCCAAAAAGTCCCGGCAGCAGACTGCCCATATGCCCACGCAGCCACCGGATATGGGTGGAGGGTTTGTAGGAATTGAGCTGAAACATATGCATAGCTCTGATAACCGTAAAGGCGCAAAACAGTGTAAACGCTGCCAGTACAGCAATATAAAGCACAATCATCACAATCACCCAATCTCAAAAAAAGATCCCATGATTCTCTCAAAGATCACCGGCTGCTCAACGAAGGAGAAATGACCGGCGTTTTTGATCACAGCCAGACCCGCCCCCGGAATCGCTGCCTCCATTTGTTTTGCGTCGGACAGGGGCGTCGCCGTATCGTTTTCGCCCCAGACCAGCAGCGTCGGTGCCTGGATCCCCGGCAGCAAATGGCTCAGATCCTCATTGACCACCTTCACAAGGCACTGGCGCATCATCGGCGATGCTGCCGCATAGTCGGCAGAACCGAATTTCACCCGCAGTGCTTCCAAAAACTCCGGAAAAAGCCGTGCAATGGGTTTGCGTGTGGCAAACCATTTCCCTATCTTGTAGCACCGCTGTTTCAGATTTTTCTTCTTCGTGCCCTGGGGCTTAATGCCCGCGCTGTCGATGAGCACAAGCTTATCGATGGCAAAGGGCAGCTGCCGGTTTACCATTTTAATGATGACCCTGCCGCCAAAGGAATGTCCTACAACTGACAGTCTACGGATATCAAACTGCTTCAAAAATTCCAGCACGAAGGTCACATAATCGTCCACATCATAGGGCGTTTTCGGCTCCTGCGTCTGCCCGAAGCCGGGCATATCCAGGGCGATGACGAAATACTTTTGGGAAAGCTGCCCGATCAGCCTGCTGTAGGGCACGATGCTCGAGCCCCAGCCATGCAAAAGCAGGACAGGCTCTCCCTGCCCGGCTGTAATATAATTGGTGGTGATCCCGTTGATAACAGCTTCCAAAGCACATGACCTCCGCAAAATTCCCTGTTCACACCGCACAGTTCGGCACTATAAGATATACATGAGAAGTATAGCAAATATTCTGTAAAAATACAAGACTGAAATCTGCACAGCTTCCCTGGGCGTACCGTTTCATTCTTTTTCGTTGACTACCACAGGGAAAAGAAGTATAATTATGGTATTATTAACATACACTTCCTCAAAAATTAAGGTCGTGATTCCCTTGAACCAAAACGATTTGTCAGCACCCATCCCCCAGACCGATCTATCCAACATGCAGCCGCTTCCGATCACCCCTGCCGATGACCCGCTGGTCTGTATCAGCGATGCATTTGGGGGGTATATGGAATTTTGTCCAATGTACCTTCTGCAGGGCATACCGGGCGCTACTGCAAGCTTTTATGTAAGAAAAACCGTGGCGGATATGCTTATACGCGCCGCCAAAGCTCTGCCAACCGGGTTTAAGCTGAAAATTTTTGATACCTGGAGACCCTTAGCTGTTCAGAAGGCGCTTTTCGACAGCTACTACAGCCGGCTGCAGCGCAGATTCCCGGACAAAGACCACCCGGCGCTTATGCAGATGACCTCGCTGTTCATATGCTGCCCGTCAGAAGATCCCGACCGTCCCTTCGTGCACTCTACCGGCGGCGCTGTTGATCTGACGGTGGTGGATCCGGCAGGGAATGCGTTGGATATGGGAACGGGCTTTGACGACTTCTCCGACGCTGCCCATACAGCTTATTTCGAAAATTCCGGCTCCCTTACCGTCCGCAACAACCGGCGCTTGCTCTATAACGCCATGCTGTCAGCAGGCTTTACCAATTACCCTGCCGAGTGGTGGCATTATGATTACGGCGACGCTTTTTGGGCTGCTGAAAAAAAGACGAACCCCATTTACCAAGGCATCTACACAGAACCCGGTAAAAACGCACCAGAAAAATAAAAAGGCGGATCCTTGATTATGAAAAAAGAGAATCTCATCGACAAGGCAAAACGGCTGCGAAAAAAGAATAAGCGGCGGGCTATCCTGATGCTTGCCGCCATAACCGCTGTAGTATGGCTGTTGCTGGTTTTTGTGAAGATCATTTTGTCACATTACACCGGCGACCCGATTGATTTTTGGGAAATATTTGACGGGGTATTGGACAACATCCTGGGCATCCTGCCGCCGATCATTCTGATCGATTTTGCCTTTGAAGCACTGACCCAGGATTTCGTTTCCGAGGAAATTTCCGAGCAGATCACCTCCACGCTTATGAGCAATGCCGATGCCATCGATCTGTTCGACAGGGATGCCAAGATGAATTTCCTCAACGCTACCATATCCACCATGACCACCCACGGGGATAACGAGGCAAGCATGGCGGTCAACGCCATCGCTCCGTACCTGCAGTCCCAGTACAACCTGAGAAAGCATTTCGACTACGGTATCTCTCTGCAGGATTATCTGCCCAATTCCTTTTTCCAAAACACAGACTATATGATGGTATGCGAGACGCTGCAATATGAAAAGCAGTATATCGCATCGGAAATTCTCGGTCCCTCCTTCCGGATCGGTTTCTTTGCAGAGAACAAGGATCTGGACAAGCATCTTCGGAAAAATGAATATCTTTTCCGGGAATCCCTTTCCGTGTACCCGCAGGACCTTAAGCGACTGATTCAGCTTTCCGATGCACAGAAGCTCGCGTTCGTCATCGACGAAATGCGTCTGAAGGTTTGCATCGACCATGTTCGGTGTGAGATCGAAAGCGTTTCCATTACCGACCTGGGAATCGATGTAGCCTTCAAATCGGCGCATAAGCGGGATAAGGATACTGTCTATATCGACGCTACCTTTTGTATGCCCCAGCTGCGGAAGCAAACCACCTTCCTTGTCAGCATCGCTGAGCCTACATACGGCGTGGATATCCGGCTGAGCTACCCCCACAGCATCTACAATGTCACCATGTTCCCCTTCTTCAACGGCGGGGACGACGATCTGGTAGATGAGGCTTCCCGTGTGGGGCACTGTAATATACACATTCACGAAAAATGGGTATATCCCATGAGTGGAATCGTGTTTAACATCGACTCCGCTTCC
>JAZSHB010000089.1:0-2421 GCA_045533015.1 Faecousia sp. | reverse complement strand
GGATGACACCATTCGTGTCAAGGTCTGCCCCTCTTTCCGTCCCGACAAGGCAATGAACATCCACAAGCCCGGCTTTGCAGAATATATCGGCAAGCTGGCAAACAGCGTTGGCAAGTCTGCGCTGACCAGCGCCCAGGAGGTTTGCGACGCGCTGATCGCCCGGATCGAACACTTCCATGCCCATGGCTGCCGCGCCAGCGACCACGGCTTCGAGGCAGTCGTTCCCTTCCGTCCGATCTCCATGGAGCAGGCAGATGCCATCTACCGCAAGGCAATGGCAGGTCAGAGCGTGACCCCGGAAGAGACCGAGGGCTACCAGACCGTTCTGATGCTGGCAATGGGCAAGACCTATCACCGGCTGGGCATCGCCATGCAGCTGCACTATTCCTGCCTGCGCAACACCAACGCGCGGATGTTCCAAAAATTAGGTGCGGATGCTGGCTTTGATGCCACCGCCCAGAACACCTGCGGCGTGAACATCTTCCACCTTTTGTCGGCACTGGATGCCACCGAGCAGTGTCCCAAGACCATTTTGTACTCTCTGAATCCCGCGGACAACGAGCAGCTGGGCACTCTGGCAAACAGCTTCCAGGACAGCTCCATCCCCGGCAAGATCCAGCATGGCTCTGCCTGGTGGTTTAACGACAACAAGGTAGGTATGATCGACCAGATGACCTCCCTTGCCAATCTGGGTGTCCTGGGTAATTTCGTAGGAATGCTGACCGATTCCCGGTCCTTCCTGAGCTATGCGCGGCACGACTACTTCCGCCGAATCCTGTGCAACCTCATTGGCACCTGGGTGGAAAACGGCGAGTACCCCAGCAACGACGCTGCGCTGAAGCGGATCGTGGAAGGCATTAGCTACAACAATGCCAAGCGGTATTTTGATATCTAAAAAAGCGTACCGAAACCTTGTGCCGCACCCCGGCGATGCGCAGGTGGGGTTCATAGGGGAGGGGCGGTTTGTGCGCGGGAGCGCATCGCTCAGCCCCTCCCCTATGTCGCGTTCTTTGGGTACTTTCTTGGCGAGACAAGAAAGTACCGCCACCGGCAGGTGCCGCACTAAAATATGGTATTGTCTTAAAATATAATAAACAGCTCGTTACATCAGCAAAAAAACGCCCATCCTTACGGATGGGCGTTTTGTCATATGATTTACTTGCAGAAGTCCTTGGCAACTTCTACGATGTGCTCCGCGCTCAGACCGAACTGCTTGAGCAGGTCAACTGCAGGACCGGAGTGACCGAATTCGTCGTTCACGCCGATGCGCTTGACAGGCGTGGGCAGCTTTTCGCTCAGCAAGCCGCAGACCGCTTCGCCCAGACCGCCGATGACGGAATGCTCCTCGCAGGTGATAATCTTGCCGCACTTCTTGGCAGCTGCCAGCACCAGCTCCTCGTCCAGAGGCTTGATGGTCGCCATGTTAATGACCATGGCGTTGATACCGGCAGCGGAAAGCTCCTGCGCTGCCTTGATCGCCTCGTAAACCAGAAGGCCGTTGGCAATGATCGCAACATCCGTACCGTCTTTAACGATCTCGCCCTTGCCGATCTGGAACTTGTAGTCGTCACTGTGGAACACAGGCACTGCCAGACGGCCAAAGCGCAGATATACAGGACCTTCCATCTCATAAGCAGCACGGACCGCAGCCTTTGCCTCTACATCGTCAGCAGGGCAGATAACCGTCATGCCGGGGATGGAACGCATAAGGGCGAAGTCCTCACAGCACTGGTGGGAAGCACCGTCTTCACCGACGGAGATGCCGCCGTGGGTCGCGCCGATCTTCACATTCAGATGGGGATAGCCGATGGAGTTACGGACCTGCTCAAAGGCACGGCCAGCCGCAAACATAGCAAAGCTGGATGCAAAGGGCACCAGTCCGTTGGTGGACATACCGGCGGCGATACAGATCATGTTCGCCTCTGCGATGCCGCAGTCAAAATGACGCGCGGGGAAAGCCTTCTTGAAGGTGCCGGTCTTGGTAGCGCCTGCCAGGTCCGCATCCAGGACCACCAGATTTTCATACTGCGCGCCCAGCTCGGTCAGCGCAGCACCGTAGCTGTCACGGGTCGCAACTTTCTTCATTTCTGCCATAATTACTTCGCCTCCAGTTCTGCAAGCTGTGCCTTCAGCTCCGTCATAGCCTGTGCATATTCCTCTGCATTGGGTGCCTTGCCGTGCCAGCCAGCCTGGTTTTCCATGTAGGAAACACCCTTGCCCTTGACCGTCTTGATAACGATTGCGCTGGGCTTGCCCTCTGCCTGACGGGCATTTGCAAAAGCTGCCTCGATGGCATCGAAATCGTGTCCGTCGATTTCCTGGACATGGAAGCCGAACGCCTCCAGCTTGTCCACGATGGGGTACGGACTCATAACATCGGCAATGCTGCCGTCGATCTGCAGACCGTTGTTATCCACCACG
>JAZSHB010000009.1:0-10702 GCA_045533015.1 Faecousia sp. | reverse complement strand
TGGTACGGGCGACAGGACTTGAACCTGCACGGAAATCCATTGGAACCTAAATCCAACGTGTCTGCCAATTCCACCACGCCCGCATTAGTTTCATTCTACCATGACACTTTTTCCTTGTCAACGAAAAATCCGGTGCTGTATCCCTCATCAAGTTACATACAATCCCGGCAGATCTCCCGTTTTTGCGCATTTGTTCTTGACATTGGTTCCCTGTAAGAGTAAAATAGATTTTGGTATAGTGTACGCTTATAGGCGTTTCATTTTTATCTAAAACCGGTATCGTCCGGGGAAAAGCGTATTGCGCCGCATGGCGTTTGTGTTTTATAACAACTGAACATCATGGGTGCCTTTGCGCCCGCCCCTTTGGTGATACCTATTTTACAAAGGAGGTGCGCAAGAGATTATGGACCTGATTTTAGCGATCATTCTGATCGTCGTTGGTACTGTCGTTGGTATCGCTGCCGGCTTTGGTTTCGGTATCGCTTACCGCAAGAAGTTTGCAGAGCGCGAGATCGGCTCTGCCGAGCAGGAAGCTACAAGACTTATCAATGAAGCCATCCGCAGCGGTGAGAACCGCAAGAAGGAAATGCTTCTGGAAGCCAAGGACGAAATCCATAAATCCCGCACAGAGTACGAAAAAGAAGTCAAAGAACGCCGCGCTGAGCTGTCCAAGCAGGAGCGCCGGCTGCAGCAGAAGGAAGAAACTCTTGATAAGAAGTCCGAAAACTTCGAGAAAAAAGAGGAAGATCTCGCCCGCCGTATGGCTGAGGTCGCTGCTGCAAAGGAAGAAGCCGAAGCCGTCAAGAAGGCACATCTGGCAACTCTGGAGCAGATCTCCGGTCTGACCCAGGAGCAGGCAAAGCAGTTCCTGCTGAAGAATGTGGAGGAGGATGTCCGCCACGAAACTGCTATGAAGATCATGCAGATCGAGCAGCAGATGAAGGACGAGGCTGACGAGAAGGCGCGGGAGATTATCTCCATCGCCATCCAGCGCTGTGCCGCTGACCATGCGGCAGAAGCCACTGTCTCTGTTGTCCCCCTGCCCAACGACGAGATGAAGGGTCGTATCATCGGTCGTGAGGGTCGGAATATCCGCACCCTGGAGACCATCACCGGCGTTGATCTGATCATCGACGACACCCCCGAAGCCATCACCGTATCCAGCTTTGACCCGGTCCGCCGGGAGATTGCGCGTCTGGCGCTGGAGAAGCTCATCGGCGACGGTCGTATCCACCCCACCCGCATCGAGGACTGTGTGGAAAAAGCGCGCAGAGATGTGGACCGCACCATCCGGGAGGAGGGCGAGCGCGCCTGCTACGAGACCGGTGTGCACGGTCTGAACCCCGAGCTTGTTAAGATTCTGGGTCGCCAGAAATACCGCACCTCCTACGGTCAGAATGTTCTGAACCACTCTATGGAGGTCGCCCATATTGCTGGACTGATGGCATCCGAGCTGGGCGTGGATGTTACCCTGGCAAAGCGTGCAGGTCTTTTACATGACCTGGGCAAGTCCATCGACCACGAGGTCGAAGGCAGCCATGTGCAGCTGGGCGCAGACCTTGCCCGGAAGTACAAGGAAAATCCCGTCATCGTCAACGCCATCGAAGCACACCACGGCGATGTGGAGCCTAAGACGGTCATTGCCATCCTGGTCCAGGCTGCTGATGCTGTCTCTGCCGCCCGTCCCGGCGCACGCCGCGAGAATGTGGAAAATTACATCCGCCGTCTGCAAAAGCTGGAGGAGCTTACCGGCTCCTATCCCGGCGTAGAGAAGGCGTATGCCATCCAGGCAGGTCGCGAGGTCCGTATCATGGTCAAGCTCGAGGAGGTCACCGAGGACAACATGATCATCCTGGCAAGAGATATTGCCAAGAAGATCGAGTCCGAGCTGGAATATCCCGGTCAGATCAAGGTCAACTGCATCCGCGAGACCAAGGCTGTGGAGTACGCAAAATAAGCATTTGCGCCGAAGCAACCGCTTCGGGGCATTTTTTGCACTGCTGTCATTGTCAAATTCCGTTTCATCGATCAATCCATCTTAATGGTACCGTAGGGACGCGCACAGCTGCCGCAATTGTGTCTGAATAAGGAGCATATCCTCTTTTCCGTAAGCAAAGTGTCCGGAATTGTGCAGCCGGGTGATCTGTATATGCGAACATTTTTCCAGCACCTTGCAGCTACGCTCCGATACCAGCTCATCCGTGACAGACTGAAGCGCCTGGGTCGGTACAGTCAGCCGTGGCAGTATTCTGCGTATCCGGCGAATTTCTTCCAAAAGCTCCAAAAACCGGGGTGTCCATGTCACATATTTCCACAGACGGCTATCCAGCCGGATGCTGCAGTCATCTGCCATGGCACGCGCCGCCCGGTCCTCCGGACGGATGTTCCCCCGGACGACACGCAGGCTGGTCCCCACTGTAGACGCTCTGACCCTGGGGCACATTGGTACCGCTAACAGGAACAGCGCCGGTATCCTCTGGGGATGCTCGACTGCTGCCCGAATGGCAAACAAGGTCCCCATGGAGTGAGCAACGATCAGCACCCGTTCATGCTGCGCAAACAAAGTTTGCAGCACCGTATTTACCTGGTCCTTCCATTTCTGCATAGAGGTCCGTGCGAAATCCTCCACATTTTTCCCGTGTCCGTCCAAGAGGATGTTATAGACCGCCCAATCCTCCGGAATGACCGGGATCAGCTCCCGGAAATGGGCGGGTGTCCCGGCAATGCCGTGGATAAACAGCACCGCCACCGGACTGTCCTTCTTCCGGATATATTCCCCATGGTCCATGTATGTCACCCCCATTTTTATTATAGCACGCTTCCATAAAAAAGAAAACGCCGGGAAATTCCAATTTATCGAGCTGTTTACCGACAAACATCAACCAATTGTCATTCCGAGCCAGTGCGCACACTGGCGTGGGAATCTACTGGTAAAACTCGACTTTTGAGATTGCCACACCAGTGACATCGGTCACTGGTTCGCAATGACAATAGGGGCGAAGCAGCCCGACAAGTCGGGATTTGACTGCCGCAGGAGCGATACCGGGCGGCGCAGAGCAAAGACGATACGCTGTGCAACCCGTGCGCATTGCCTGTCGGTGCTACCCGACAAATCGGAATTCGTCACACTGAAAGAAGAACCGCCCCGGTTATCCGGGGCGGGCTTGGTATTTTCTTAGTACATTCCGCCGCCCTGAGCTGCGGCAGCCATAGCAGCTGCGTCTGCCTCGGGATTGGGCTTATCTGCCACCAGGGACTCGGTGGTCAGCACGCAGGAGGCGATGGAGGCTGCGTTCTCCAGGGAAGAACGGGTCACCTTGGTGGGATCAACGATACCGGCAGCGATCATATCCACATACTGCTCGGTATAGGCGTTGTAGCCGTAGCCCACCTTCTTGGAGTTCTTGATCTTCTCATAGACCACAGAGCCATCCACACCGGCATTCTCCGCGATCTGGCGGATAGGTGCCTGCAGTGCGGTAGCGATGATCCGTGCGCCGGTCTTCTCGTCACCGGACAGCTTTGCGATCAGCTTTTCCACTGCGGTAATGGCATTGACCTGGGCAGTACCGCCGCCGGCAACGATGCCTTCCTCAACCGCAGCGCGGGTAGCGTTCAGTGCATCCTCAACACGCAGCTTCTGCTCCTTCATAGCAACCTCGGTCTGGGCGCCGACCTTGATAACGGCAACGCCGCCTGCCAGCTTTGCCAGACGCTCCTGGAGCTTTTCCCGGTCATAGTCGGAGGTGGTGGTAGCGATAGAGCTGCGGATCTGATTTGCCCGGGACTTAATAGCTTCCGCCTCGCCTGCACCGTCAACGATGGTGGTGTTGTCCTTTGTAACAACGGCCTGACGGGCACGGCCCAGATCAGCCATGGTCGCCTCGGTCAGCTCCATATTCAGCTGGCTGGAGATCACAGTACCACCGGTCAGAATGGCGATATCCTGCAGCATTTCCTTGCGGCGGTCGCCAAAGCCGGGTGCCTTGACGCAGACGCAGTTGAAGTTGCCCCGCAGACGGTTGACCAGCAATGTCGCCAGAGCATCGCCCTCCACATCCTCGGCAATGATCATCATCTTCTTGCCTGCCTTTACAACAGGCTCCAGCACCGGCAGGATCTCCTGGATGGAGGAGATCTTCTTATCGGTGATCAGGATCAGCGCATCGTCCAGGACGGCTTCCATCTTGTCGGTATCGGTGACCATATAGGGGGAGATATAGCCCCGGTCGAACTGCATACCCTCGACCACCTCAAGACCGGTCTCAGCAGTCTTGCTCTCCTCGATGGTGATAACACCCTCGGTGCCGACCTTCTCCATCGCCTCGGCGATCAGCGCGCCGATGGCGGCATCGCCGGAGGAAACAGTGCCGACCCGGGCAATATCCTCAGAGCCGTTGACGGGGACAGAGTTTGCCTTGATCGCCTCAACCGCGGCAGCAACTGCCTTCTCGATGCCCTTACGCATGACCATGGGATTAGCACCTGCAGACAGGTTCTTCAGACCCTCGCGGGTGATCGCCTGGGCAAGCAGGGTGGCGGTGGTGGTGCCGTCGCCGGCAACATCGTTGGTCTTGGTAGCAACCTCACGGATGAGCTGTGCGCCCATGTTTTCAAATGCGTCCTCCAGCTCGATCTCCTTGGCGATGGTCACACCGTCATTGGTGATCAGCGGTGCGCCGAACTTCTTGCCCAGGACCACGTTGCGACCCTTGGGACCCATGGTCACTTTTACGGTATCTGCCAGCTGGTCGATACCGGATTGCAGCTTCTTGCGAGCATCCTCGCCGTAAACGATCATTTTTGCCATGATGTCTTCCTCCTCTTAGTCACTTACGACAGCCAGAACATCTTCCAGCTTCACAAACTTGTAGTCCACGCCGTCGAGCTTGATATCGCTGCCGGTGTAGTTGCCGACCACGACCTTGTCGCCGGACTTGATATCCTTCACATCAGGACCTGCGGACATGACCTCATAGATGGCGGGCTTTTCCTTGGCGGTAGTCGCCAGAATAATGCCGGAGGTGGTGGTCTCCTCCGCCTCGGTCTGCTTGAGCAGAATGTTATCTGCTGTGGGTTTGAGTTTCATTGTAATTCCTCCAAATAGCCTTTATTTAGATCGCAGCCTGGGGCTGCCTGTATCTACCGGTTTGTTTAGCACTCTTTGTTTCTGAGTGCTAACGGCATTATCATACCCTACCCTACTGGAAAAATCAAGCCTTTTTTACACTTTTTCCATGAAAATTTTATGAAACTTTCGTGAACCCGGAGGTCTGCCCCTGACTGATTTGTCATTTCTGATAAAAAACCTCTGGAAATCAATGGTTTTACACTTGCTTTTTGTGGATTATTCCTTTATAATGAATACAAAATGGGTTAGGAGGCGATGCTGTGTGGGCGAATTGATCGCTGTTCTGTCCGGTAAGGGCGGGACCGGTAAGACCTCCGTCTGTGCCGGCGTTGCCACCGCACTGGCGCAAATGGGGCAAAAGGTCCTGTGTATTGACTGTGATATCGGTCTGCGCAACCTGGATATTGCCCTGGGTCTTTCGGAGCTCGGCACCATTTCCTTTGTGGATGTGTATCGGGGAGAGTACTCGCTGGACATGGCGACCGTTCATCCGGTCTATCCCACGCTTCGGTTTCTGACTGCACCTATGAACTGCCCTGCAGGCGCTGTGGATCCTGTCTCCTTTTGCGCGATGCTCGACGATGCAAGAAAGCATTTTCATTATATATTTCTGGACGCACCGGCAGGTATCGAGGCAGGCTTTCAGCTGGCAGCCCGTGCTGCCGACCGGGTGATTCTCGTCACCGGTGCTGACCCCGCTTCCATTCGGGATGCCCGGCAGACTGCCGACGCGCTGGAACTGATGGGCAAGCGCAGTATCCGTCTGGTCGTCAACCGCATCAGCACAAAAATGGCTGCCGCCATGGGTCTGACCGTTGACGATATCATGGACCGGGCAGGACTGCCTTTGCTGGGAATCGTGCCGGAGGACCGCAATGTCGTCCTCGCCGCTGCTTTCCGTCAGCCCCTGCTGGGCTACGCCGGCAAAGGCGCGGCTGCCGCCTGCCGCCGTATCGCGAAACGGATCATGGGGATATCCGTTCCTGTTATCAATGCTATCAAATAAGAAGAGGAGTGACTGCTGTGAATATCGCATTTTTGGCGCATGATAAGAAAAAAGAACTGATGGTCCAGTTCTGTACTGCCTACAAGAGCGTTCTTATCAAGCACAATCTGTTTGCCACCGCCACCACCGGTCGGCTGATCGCAGACAATACCGGTCTGCCCATTACCCTGCTGCTGTCCCATAAGCAGGGCGGTCATCAGCAGATCAACGCCCGTATCGCTTACAACGAGATCGATCTGGTGCTGCTGTTCACCGACCCCAACACCACCGATACATGGGACGACACGCAGATGATCGAGACCATCCGCCACTGCGATAAGCAGAATGTTCCCATCGCCACCAACCTCGCCAGTGCGGAGATTGCCATTATGGGTCTGCAGCGGGGCGATCTGGATTGGCGCGAGACCCTGCACACAAAACAGAAATTTTAATACATCTGCAGGGGAGGGTCACCGACCCTCCCCTGTGTCATTTTCCCAGATCAAGGAGGAAACATTATGCAAAAGATCAAGCCCCGTACCCTCTCGGGCTTCATGGAACTGCTGCCGAAAAAGCAACAAAAGCTGGAGCGCATGATGTCCATTCTGCGGGACACTTACGCCCTGTACGGCTTTGCTCCCCTGGATACGCCCGCCATCGAGGATGCCCAGATTTTGCTCGCCAAGGGCGGCGGTGAAACGGAAAAGCAGATCTACCGCTTTTCCAAAGGCGACAGCGACCTTGCGCTGCGCTTTGATCTGACTGTGCCCCTTGCCAAATATGTAGCGCTGCACTATAACGACCTCGCCTTCCCCTTCCGCCGCTACCAGATCAGCAAGGTCTACCGGGGCGAACGGGCACAGCGGGGTCGCTTCCGGGAATTTTATCAGGCAGATATCGACATCATCGGTGACGGTAAGCTGGACATCCTCAACGAAGCGGAAATTCCCGCTATCATTTACCGGGTGTTCCGGGGCTTCGGTCTGCGCCGGTTCCAGATCCGGGTGAATAACCGCAAGATCCTCAACGGCTTCTACGCCATGCAGTCGCTGTCAGAAAAAAGCGGCGAGATCATGCGCACCGTGGACAAGCTGGATAAGATCGGCGCGGAAAAGGTCCGCACCATCCTGATCGAGGATTGCACGCTGACCGCGGCACAGGCTGATGAGATTCTGAAATTCATTGCCATCTCCGGCACCAACACCCAGGTGCTGGCAGCTCTGGAGGGCTATGCCGGACGCAACGAAACCTTCGATACGGGACTTGCAGAGCTGAAGGCAGTCACCGCCAACCTGGCAGCCTTCGGCGTGCCGGAGGAAAACTTTGCGGTTGATCTGACCATCGCAAGAGGTCTGGATTACTACACCGGTACCGTTTACGAGACGACTCTTTTGGATCACCCGGAGATCGGCTCCGTCTGCTCCGGCGGTCGGTACGACGATCTTGCGGGCTACTACACGGAGCAAAAGCTCCCCGGCGTGGGCATCTCCATCGGGCTTACCCGGCTTTTCTATGTACTGGACGAGCAGGGACTTCTCAATCCCAACCTGCCCAGTGCTCCTGCGGACGCACTGGTCCTGCCTATGACCCCGGAGCCTGCCCCTGCCATTGCGCTGGCAGAGCAGCTGCGCTCCGCCGGCATCCGGGTACAGCTCTACGGCGAGCAGAAGAAGTTCAAGCAGAAGATGAGCTACGCGGACAAGCTGGGGGTCCCCTACGCGGTGCTGCTGGGTGAGGACGAGCTCGCCCAGGGAAAATGCTCCGTCAAGGATATGCGTACCGGCGAGCAGGTGACAGTAACTGCTGAGGAAGCCGCCGCGCGCATCAAAGCCGGTCTTGCCGCCAATAACGGTCCTGTGATCCTGGAGAAGGAAGACTTGCCGGATGTCTGCGTAGAGGAAGACCTGCCGGATGTCTCCGAGGAAGAATTCCATGCAGCGATCAATAAATTGCTCTATGAGTGATAAGTTTATTGCAGCGTGGGCAGCTGCCCGGGAGAAGGCGGCGGCGCTGGGCGTTCGGATGCGTCCGGTCACCGATGACACAGCCATGCAGCAGGCGCACAGAATCCTCTCGGGACACCGGGAAAGCGAAGGCTTTTTCCAGCTAGCTGACAAAGGCAGACTGGACCTGTCCCTGGAAGCCCTGGCTGTCAGGAAGCAGTTTACCTGCCTTTTCTCTGACGAGGAGGCAAACACCGCCCTGACCCGGCTGCTGGACGCAGGCTACCCATTCAAATAGTCAAAACCTCCGGCTCAGCCGGAGGTTTTGTATTCTTTATCAGCAGTAGAAATCCTTGATCTTCTTATTTGGTTTTTTCTTTACAGTTGTTCCATTTCCGCTTCGATCGCAGCCAGGAGAACGCTGGGCTTTACATCTAATGCTTCACCTATTTTATAAAAAGTTTCCAAGGTCGGCTTTCTCTCTCCCCGTTCGATCGCACTTAAGTGCGTCCGCCCAATACCTGCAAGTCCGCTGATTACTTCCTGAGACTTTTTCCGATCTTCCCGGAACCTTTGAATGACACGACCAACAACATCTGCATTCAACATATGGATCCGTCCCCCTTTACACAAACCAGTGTAAAGGTATTTTTACCTTTTTAAGAACACATATGTTGTCATTTGAATACAAATGTGCTATAATCCCTGTATGGAGGTGATTTCTTTGTCCAGAAAAATTCTCCCTATCATCCTTTCTGCGCAAGAAGCTGTACATTCCGGGATTCTAAACAATAAACATCTTGTGTTTTACATTTGCCATGAGCTAGATGATAAAATATCGGATTCAATTGACGAGATTATGTGCAAAAAAGGATACGCTCGTTCCAATATACCTGCCAAAAAGGGTGTTTTTTATGTAAGGACAAAAGGTATTCGCAGATTTATCCCGGGTTTTCACAAAATTTATGATCCTTATTCCCTTCTATAATTGACCCCCGGCTCTCATTAGAGCCGGGGGTGGTTCTTATCAACAATAGAAATCCTTGATCTTCTTGGCGCGGCTGGGGTGGCGAAGCTTGCGGATCGCCTTGTTTTCAATCTGGCGGATACGCTCACGGGTAACGCCGAAGATCTGCCCCACCTCTTCCAATGTGTGGGTGCGTCCGTCATACATACCGAAACGCATCCGCAGAACATCTGCCTCCCGTTCGGTCAGGGTGTCCAGAATTTCCTTCAGTGCCTCAGCAAGCAGCGCATTGGAGGTGGCGTCTGCCGGACCGGGGGTGCGCTCATCCTGCACGAAGGAGCCGATGGAGGTGTCCTCCTCATCACCCACAGGGGTATCCAGGCTGAGGGTATCCGCTGCGGTGCGGTTTGCCTCGATGATCTTCTCTACCGGCAGGTTCAGCTCTGCGGCGATCTCCTCCACAGTAGGCTCTCTGCCCAGCTCCTGGACCAGCTTCCGGTTGCACCGGGTCGCCTTGTTGATGACCTCTACCATATGCACCGGTACACGGATGGTCCGTGCCTGGTCGGCGATGGCTCTGGTGATCGCCTGCCGTATCCACCAGGTGGCATATGTAGAGAATTTGTTTCCCTTTGTCCAGTCGAATTTATCGACCGCGCGGATAAGACCGGTATTGCCCTCCTGAATCAGATCCAGAATGTGCAGACCCCGTCCGGAATATTTCTTGGCGATGGAGACCACCAACCGGAGGTTCGCCTCAGTCAGCTTATTCTTCGCATTTTGATCGCCCTCGGACACTCGCTTGGCAAGCTCCACTTCCTCCTCGGCAGAAAGCAGCTTGATCTGACCGATCTCCTTCAGATACATACGCACCGGGTCATCCAAATTGTATTCTGCCGCCAGATCCACCGGGTCAACCAGCTCTTCGTCCTCGACTCCGGTCAGGTCGATATCATCCTCCAGCTCGCCGGTGACCGCAGCATCCAGATCATCTCCCAGATCCAGATCCAGGTCGGCACTGACGATCTGGATATTCATCGCTTCAAAACGGTCATAGATCTCCTCGATCTTCTCGGGGCTGAGGTCCAGCCTTTCCAGCTGGGCATTCAGATCCGCCGCCCGGATCATACCGTCTTTGCGACCGGCGGCGATCATATTCTGCAAAACCGTCTGCAGATCATCCTGGGGCTTTGCGGCTTTTTTTGCCGTACTCATACACATCGCTCCCTTTTTCTTTTATCAGCCGTTAGACTATAGCCCGATTCCGGCATTTTGACAAGGGTTTTTACGAAAAATTTTTCAAAAAATGCACCTTTCGGCGTTTTTTGTCGGTGCAATGGTCAGTATTCCCGAAAAATCCGAAAAACATACGGTTGCCTTTTGACGCAAAATTCTGTATACTTATAAAAATAAGGAATATATTCAAATTCCGATTTGTCGGGTAGCCCCGACAGGCAATGCGCACGAACTGCGCAGGGTATCGTTTTTGCCCTGCGCCGCCCGGTATCGCTCCTGCGGCAGTCAAATTCCGATTTATCGGGCAGTTTCGTCCCTGTTGTCATTGCGAACCAGTGACCGATGTCACTGGTGTGGCAATCTCAAAAATCGAGTTTTACCAGTAGATTCCCACGCCAGTGTGCGCACTGGCTCGGAATGACAATTGGTTGATGCTTGTC
>JAZSHB010000052.1:0-4001 GCA_045533015.1 Faecousia sp. | reverse complement strand
TGGTACGGTGTGACCTATGGGGCAGATAAGCCCATGGTCGCCGCTGCCCTGGCAAAGCCCGGGGAAGGGGGAAAATACCCCGAGGGCTTTTGAAAATAAAAAAATAAACGCCCAGCCGGGCATGAACGGGGCTGGGCAAATTTGTTATTTACGGCGTTTTCCGTCTTCGCTATAGGCACGGCTGACCATTCGCGCAATGATGAGCCTGGCTGCCACGATTATGACCAGCTCCAAAATGACACAGATCGCCACCGCTGTGAACATTCCCATAGCTGCCTCACCCCGGAAGAAAAGGCTGACGATGAGCATGATGACGCTCAAGCCGCCGCCCAGGGCGATGTAGCAAATACCTGCAAGCTTCTGGGTAAAGCGCCAGGCGCTTTCGCTGCCCATAGCACAGGGGGTCCGGAAGCCCGGAGAATCCTTCGCTCTTTTCGGCGGAGCAAAGTAGTACCACAGACCCAGAAACAGCACGACCAGCGGAACAGCCAGAACCAGCAGCCGTCCGAAGCCCTCCAGGTCAGTATAAAATGCATCCGTCTCCGGCAGCAGGTTGGCGATATCAAAATCCTGCAGCAAAGATTTGATCAGATCCATAAAAGTGACCTCTTATTTTTTCTTCAGGAGCGTATTGATCTCGTGGATAAAGCCGTTTACATCCTGGAAACGGCGATAGACCGAGGCAAAGCGGATATAGGCGACCTCGTCCAACGGCTTGATGCGCTCCATGACCATCTCACCGATGCGGTCGGTGCTGACCTCCCGTTCCAGAGAATTCTGGATGGACTGCTCGATCTCGGTGGTGATGCGGTCCAAGTCGGCAGTCTCCACCTGGCGCTTATCAAAGGCGCGGACCATGCTCTGCATGATCTTATTGCGGTCAAAGCCCTGGCGGGAGCCGTCGCGCTTGACTACGATGATCGGCAGACTTTCCACTACCTCGTAAGTGGTAAACCGACGCTGACACGCCAGACACTCACGGCGGCGGCGAATGCTCAGACCGTCCTCTGAATGCCGGGAATCCACGACCTTGCTCTCCTGATCTCCGCAAAACGGACATTTCATGGGAATCAACTCCCTTTCTTTCATTATTTCAATTATTATAGCAAACATACGCTCCACTGTCCAGCTTTTTTTGGCTTGTATTTCCAGTCCCGCTGGGGTACAATAGAGGAAACAGTCAGTTGCAAAGGAGATGCCTATGAAGAAAAGGATTCTTTACGGAAGCTGGATATGTCTGTATATCCTCTGCGCAATACTTGGACATACACAGCAGCCCCAGGGTGCCCAGGCGGCGGCAATGACGGCTCTGGGGGTACTGTTCTTTTTGCCGGGCTTTCTTTTGCTGGCGGATGCCCGGCGGTCTGCAGAGGAAAAGCAGCTGCGGCTGCTGCGGTGGATCAGCGGGCTGTCCTTGGCACTGACCCTGGTGGCAGTGCTTTTGAACATCTTTTCTGCCCTGTGGTCCGATGCCTTGGGAACGGCAATGTACGAGGTGCTTCTTTTTGTGTCTGTGCCGATGCTCTGCTGCAGGTACTGGGCGCTGAGTCTGTTTCTGTGGGCGTGCATCCTCTTTGCCGCATTGCCGCGAAAAAAGAAGAAATGAGCAAAATCCCCCACTCTACTGCAGGTAGAGTGGGGGATTCTACTCTAAGGAGTGGCGATTCTCTGAAATAAGGGGTTCACCGGGAAAGAATATGTAGTATAATGACGGTACAGTGCAGGGCACTAATATCATAACAGGAGTTTTCTTATGCGCTATCAGATCATTACCGATACCTGCTGCGATTTTCCGCAGCATATGTACGAAGAACTAAATCTGTCTGCTGTCCCGCTGACGCTGAACTTCCGGGGGCAGGAGCACAACAGCTTTTCGGAGGAATTTTTGAAGGACCTGTTTGACGGTCTGCGTAACGGCGAGGTAGGCTCCACTGCTGCGGTCAATCCCGAGGGCTGGGCGGCTGCCATCGAGCCGGTCCTGGCAGCCGGGCAGGACGCCCTGGTGCTGGCGTTTTCCTCTGGTCTGAGCACGACTTATCAGTCTGCAGTCATCGCGGCAAACGAGCTGCAGGAAAAATACCCCCAGCAAACGGTGCGCGTGGTGGATACCCTGTGTGCCTCTTTGGGTCAGGGTCTGCTTGTGTGGTACGCCTGCCAGAAGCGGGATGCGGGAATGTCTCTGGAGGAGCTGACCGCCTGGTGCGAGGAATATAAGTTTAAGCTGTGCCACTGGTTTACGGTGGACGACCTGATGTATCTGAAGCGCGGCGGCCGCGTCAGCGCTGCCACCGCCCTGCTGGGCACCATGCTCCAGATCAAGCCGGTGCTCCATGTGGACGATGAGGGTCACCTTATCAATGTTGCCAAAGCGCGGGGCAGAAAAGCATCCATCGACGCGTTGGCAAAGAAGCTGGCAGAGACCGGTCTGCCCGGAGAAAATGACACGGTGTTCATCTGCCACGGCGACTGCTGGGACGATGCCCGGTATCTGGAAAACCTGGTTAAGGAAAAGTACGGTGTCAAACATGTGCTGACCTACTATGTAGGTGCGGTCATCGGCTCCCATGCCGGACCCGGCGTGCTGGCGCTGTTCTACCTGGGCGAAAAAAGATAAATAAAAAACAGGGCGTGACGCCCTGTTTTTTATTTATCTTCCTCTGCTACCATGTCCAGAGTGATGGACTTGATACCGGGCTTCAGCTGCGTGCATTTGACACCGGCGGCTGCCAGCATCCGCTTGGAGGCGAGAGTGCCGGGGGTATTGGCGTACTTATCGGACAGGTATACCACTTCCTTTACGCCGCTTTGGATGATCGCCTTGGCGCATTCGTTACAGGGAAACAGCGCCACATACACACGGCTGCCCCGGAGGTCTCTGCCGTTGGCGTTGAGGATCGCGTTCAGCTCTGCGTGTACAACAAAGGGATACTTGGTCTCGTTTCCCTCCCGCGCCCAGGGGAACTCATCGTCAGAGCAGCCTTTGGGCATACCGTTGTAGCCGGTGGAGATGATGATATTATCCTCGGATACGATGCAGGCACCTACCTGGGTGCTGGGGTCCTTGCTGCGGTGTGCCGCCAGCTTGGCAACGCCCATAAAATACTCGTCCCAGCTGATGTAGTCTGTACGCTTCATAATGTTGTCCTCCGGATGGTTTTTATAAGGTCGACACCATTATAATATATTTCCGCAAACAAGGCAAGAACAAAAGCGGCGCACTGCCGAGGCAGTGCGCTGCTTGTCAGTCAAAGAAGTCTTTGAGTGTATCAAAGAATTTTTTGCGTTTGGGGTTTGTTTTTACATCCATGGTGGCGTCCAGCTTTTGCAGAAGCTCCTTTTGCTCCTTTGTCAGCCGGGTGGGTGTCTCCACTACCACGGCAAACCGCTGGTCACCCCGGCGTTTGGGGTTGCCTACCTGGGGAATGCCCTTGCCTGCAAGGGTAAACACCTTGCCGGTCTGGGTGCCCTCGGGAATGTCGAATTTGGTCTTTCCGTCCAGGGTGGGCACTTCGATCTGCGCACCCAGGGCAGCCTGGGTGAAGGTGATGGGAACCTCACACAGGACCTCCATGCCATTGCGCTGGAAAATAGGATGCCGTTTGATGTAGATCTCTGCCAGCAGGTCACCGGCAGGACCGCCGTTGAAGCCTACGCAGCCTTCGCCCCGGACACGGACGCTCTGTCCCGCATCCACACCCGCAGGCACCTTGACCTTGATCTTCTGGGTGCGGCGCACCTTGCCCTTGCCCCGGCAGGTATTACAGGGGTTTTTGATGAATTTACCTCTGCCGCCGCAGGAGGGGCAGGTGGTCTGGGACTGCATCTGCATGCCCAGGAAGTTTTGCACAGTATGGACCTGACCGGAGCCTTTACACTGCGCGCAGGTCTCCATAGCGCCGTCAGAGGAACCGCTGCCGTTACACGCGCTGCAGTTTTCGATCCGCTGGGCAGAGACCTCCTTTTCCGCGCCGAAGGCCGCTTCTTCAAAGGTCAGCTCCAGC
>JAZSHB010000017.1:0-26771 GCA_045533015.1 Faecousia sp. | reverse complement strand
GTTAAAACAAAGCCACGCTGACAAGTCAGCGTGGCTTCAGCGTGTCAAAAAAAGCCCCAAACCGTCAAAATGGATATTGGGCGGTTTGGGGCATTCTTCTGAACAAGCGACAGATCAAACAATAAGCTTTGTAGAGGCGGGCATTGCCCGCCCGCAACGGGCGATCGATGATCGCCCCTACTGCGCAACCCGGTCTCTACCGTACCTATGTACGCCGACGCGCCCGGGTTGCTTGTCTTTGGGGCTTCCTTGACCTCTGGCATTCTGTGGAAAAACAAGTTTTTCGACAGAATAAAAGCCACGCTGACTTGTCAGCGTGCCTTTCTTTTTAGAATTCTACTGTTTCGTCATCGTCGTCTTCCAGAGAGAACTCCAGAAGCTCGCCACAGTTGGGGCAGGTCATAGAGCCTTCTTCCAGGGTCTCCTCGTCGAAGTCGATGACCTCGCCGCAAGCACACTTGACCTCATAGATGATGGAGTCCTCGTCACCGAAGTCAAAGCCTTCATCCTCAAAGTCATCCTCGTCGTACTCGTCATCGTAATCGTCAAAGTCATCGTAGTCATCATCCTCTTCATCCAGGATGTAGTCCTCGATGGCATCCAGATCCTCTTCAATCTCGTCGAGCTCGTCGGAGATAGCGATGGTGGTCTCCTCGATATCGGTCATGCGTTTGGTTACATCACCCAGCAGCTCCACGATAGCGCTGATCATCTTACCCTCTGCCTTTTCTGTGTCCAGCTCCAGACCGTCCATCAGACCCTTCAGGTAGGCAGCCTTTTCAGAAATCGTCATAAAATTACTCCTTATTTTGCACGACCCAGGTACTCACCGGTGGTGGTATCGATCTGGATCTTCTCGCCCTCGTTGATGAACAGGGGCACCTTCACCTCTGCACCGGTCTCCACGGTAGCAGGCTTGAGGGTGTTGGTAGCGGTGTTGCCGGCAAAGCCAGGCTCGGTAGCCGTGACCTCCAGCTCCACAAAGCGGGGAGGCTCAACACCGAACACATTGCCCTTATAGCTCATGACAGTACAGGTATCGTTTTCCTTAACGAAACGGAAGCTGTCGTCCAGGGTGCTCTTTTCAATGGGGACCAGCTCATAGGTCTCGCCGTCCATGAAGTAGTACAGGTCACCGTCGCTGTAGGAATACTCCATCTTCTTGCGCTCGATGTAAGCGGTGGGGTACTTATCGTTGGGGTTGAAGGTGGTCTCAGTCACGCCGCCGGTGATAACATTCTTCATCTTAACGCGGACAAAGGCTGCGCCCTTGCCAGGCTTGACATGCTGGAACTCGATGATCTGCATGACCTTTCCGTCCATGTCAAAGGTGATGCCGTTTCTAAAATCGCTGACAGAAATCATTTTTATTTTCCTCCTAAAATTCGGTAAATATTACACAAGTTTAGCGCGTATATTCTAACCTAAAATCCGGCTAAATGCAAGAGTAAATGTGAATATTTTTAGACAATTATCAAGTTTTTGGGGCTGTGGGTGATATTCTCGCAGCCATCGGCGGTGAAAATCACCAGATCCTCGATGCGAACGCCGAATTTTCCAGGAAGATAAATGCCCGGTTCGGCAGAACTGACCATATTCATCTGCATGGGCACATTGGCAGACGGACTGCAGCTGGGCATCTCGTGGCACTCCATACCGATGCTGTGTCCGTAGCCGTGACCGAAGTACGGTCCGTAGCCGGCATCTGTAATGACCTGCCGGGCAGCGCCATCGATCTGACTGCCGGTCGCGCCGGGTCTTGTGGCAGCGATGCCTGCTTGCTGCGCTGCCAGGACCGTTTCATAAACCAACCGCATTTCCTCTGTGGCATAGCCTACCGCCACAGTACGGGTCATATCCGCGCAGTAGCCGCCGTACATGGCACCAAAGTCCATGGTGATAAAGTCGCCTTCCTGAATGACCCTGTCACCTGCTACACCGTGGGGCATACTGGTGTTGGGTCCGGATACCACGATAGGATCGAAGGACAGCCCTTCGCCTCCGTTTTTATACAGGCAGTAGATCAGCTCCGCCTGCAGCTGCTTTTCTGTCATACCTGTCTTGATTCGGGGCAGGACCTCGGTAAATGCAGCATCGGTGATCTGCTGTGCCTTACGCATACGCGCCAGCTCCCAGTCTTCCTTTACCGCACGGAAGCTGTTGATCTGACTGCCGTAAGGAATCAGCTGCGCCTGAAGCCCTTCTTCAAAGCCCATCAGTTCCGCTACTGTCAGATAGCCCTCCTCATAGCCCAGCCGTTCCACGCCAAACCGGGCGATCGCCTCGTTGATCAGCTTATTATAGGGGTTCTGGCGGCTCATTTCCACCACCTCAAAGCCGCTGATTCCATTTTGGGCAGATTCAATATAGCGACTGTCTGTCATGTAGCAGCAACCGTTTTTTGTCACGATGGCTACACCCTCGGCAATATCAAACTCCGCACCGTAGAAGCGGCTGTAACGGCTGGTCAGCAGCAGACCGTCCACCTCCTGTCCCAGCAGAGACAGATACTTGTCCAAATTTCTCATTTTTTTATCCTCCTGTTTTCCGCAACCCAGATAAAGGGCAGCTCTGCCACATGACGCAGCTTCAGCCAGAAATTATGATTATGTATCGCCTTGACCAAAATCGACTTTACGCCGGCGCAGTTGGCGCCCAATGTGTCTGTGTAGGTCTGGTCTCCCGCCAGGGCGCATTGTCCGGGCTGCATCCCATATTTTTCCATACACTGGCGAATCCCCTTGGAAAAGGGCTTTCGTGCGTGGGTGATACAATCGATTCCGTAGGCTTCGCAGAACACCTGCACCCGGGGCTTGCGGCTGTTGGATACGACGCACAGGCGAATATCCGAACGGCTCATTTCCTCCAGCCACGCCTGCATCTGCTGTGTAGGCACATTGGTTGTATACGGCACGATCGTATTGTCAAAATCCAGCATCAGAAGCGCTATGCCGTAACCGCGCAGCATTTGCGCTGTCAGATCAGTCAGGGCATCGGCACGGATGGTCGGTATCAGAGAAAAAGACATATCAGCTCTCCCGGGTTCATAAATTATTTGTATGATTATAACACAGCAGGAGGTTTTTGTCCATGGCGATCCGCTGCTATCTTGCTATGACCGGAGCAGAGTTTTCCTGCGCCGGTACGCTTCCGGCAGACCCTGCCTGGATGGCGTGCCATTTTTCCTGCTACGGTGATGGTCTTTCCAATCTGCCTTTGTCCCTTCCCGCCGGCGCTATGATCATCGTCAATGATCGCACGCCCATCCACGGACACAATCGCGAAAGGATCTTGCAGCAGCTGCTGGAGCTTGTGCATACCATGCACCCTGCCTGCTTTCTGCTGGACTTTCAAAGACCGGGCAGTAAGGAAACGGCTGTGCTGACACAGCTGCTTACCGAAAAGCTGCCCTGCCCTGTGGGGGTCACAGCAGACTATGCCAAGGGACTTAACTGCCCCGTCTTTTTGGAACCGCCACCGCTGCACATACCATTGAAGGAGCATCTTGCACCGTGGGATAACCGGGAGATCTGGCTGGAGGCTGCCCTGGAGGCAGAACGGATCACCGTCACCGCAGAAGGCAGTCAATATGCTCCCACCGGGGATATGGACCTGTCAGAACCGGCATTTGCAGAGCCGACCCTGCATTGCAGGTATCATACGGAGGTTTCCCCGGCACGCGCCGTGTTTCATTTGGTTCGGCAAAAGCCGGATCTTGCAGGGCTGCTGGAAGAAGCGGAAGGACTGGGCGTGACCCAGGCGGTTGGGCTGTATCAGCAGCTCAGAGATGTTCCGTAATGCCACGGGTGCTGTCTCAAAAAATGAGACAGCACCTTTTTTATTCTTTGATCGCATTGTGCAGAACCGGCAAAAGCAGCAATGCCACCGTACCGCCAATGATCGCCGTCACCAGCTGAGGCCAGGAAAACATAGCAGTAAAGGTCTGCACCTGGGGCGCCTTCAGGGCATCGCCCATAAGGGGGATGACCAGCTTTATCACAGCGGTGTACAGGGTCAAAAATTTCGTTGCCGCAGCAGCCCCAAGCCCCACTGCCTGCAGCCAAGGGCTTTGGCGCTTTCTTCCCAAAAACAGCCACAATATCAGAACATACACGGCGTTGCCAACGGCTATGCAGGGCACGATCTGCACGAGCTTTGGACCGATTCCCAGCAAAAAGGCGCACACCGGTGACACAAGTGCCACCGTCACGCCACTGCCCAGCCCACCCAGCAGCACCGCCACCGCTAAAACACAGTTGACAAGAGAGCCTGTGATATACTGACCGGCAAAGACCTGTGTAAATGCGCTCGCCCACTGTACTGCCACCAGCAGAGCAACAAAGATAGCGGTACGGGTGATCCATTGTATCTTACGGTTTTTCATGTTTTCTCCTTTTATTTACAATCGCGGACCGACATATGTGCCGGTCCGCAACGCTTTTTTTACTTCATTTCCCACAGCTTTACCTGCTGCGCTTTTTCGTACAGTCGCAGGTAGCTGTCGTACCGGGTTTTTTCAATGCTTCCTGTCTCCACCGCAGCCCGGACACAGCAGCCCGGTTCTTTACGGTGGGAGCAGTCGTGAAACTGACACTTCCCCAAGTATGGCGCAAAATCCGGAAAGGTATACTGCAGATTTTCCTTCAGCAGAACATCCATCTGTTCCGTATCAAAGGAGGAAAAGCCGGGAGTATCCGCTACAAAGGTGTCCGCCTCCAGACAGTACAACTGCACATGGCGGGTGGTATGTCTGCCTCTGCCCAGTTTTTCCGACACCTCGCCGGTAGCAAGTCCCAGTGCAGGGCAAAGGGTATTGAGCATACTGCTTTTCCCCACGCCGGTATTGCCTGTAAACGCCGTGAGTTTTCCCTTCAAAAGGGCGCGCAGCTGCTCTACGCCCTCACCGGTTTCCGCACTTGCCTGGATCACAGGAAAGCCTGCGCTGCGATAGATTCGCACCAAGTCCACAGCCGGGTCCAGGTCGCACTTGTTGATGCAGATGTAGACCGGCACCTCCTGGTCGCCGGCGATCGCTGCCACCCGGTCAATGAGAAACGGTTCTGTCACGGGATTGACATTGGCGGCAAACACCACCAGCGCGTCCACATTGGCAACCGCAGGTCTAATAAACCGGTTTTTCCGGGGCAAGAGCTTTTCCACCATGCCCTTACCGTTTTCTACGGTGATCTGCACCAGATCACCGGTCAGGGGCGTGACCCCTGACCGGCGCAATGTGCCTCTGCCCCGGCAGGTGATCACACCCTCCGGTGTCTGTACATCATAAAAACCGCTGAGAGAACGGACGATCCGTCCTTGTGTGTTACTGACCAAAGTCTACCTCTTTACTGCTGTACATTTTTTCGCCGCTTTCGCTTTCAAAGCAAACAGTATAAGTTTGCTTGCCGCTTCCCTCCAGGGTCACTGTCACCTGGTTTTTTCCTTCCTCAGCTGTAACTTCCGCAACCGTTGCACCCTTACTGTCCGTAATCGTTACCTTGCAGCCCTCCATACCGGCAGGCAGAGCAATGTTCACGGTTTTTTCTGCCGTCTGACTGCCCCCTCTGGAGACCTCCAGGGTGATCTGGGTACTGACATCCACCTCAGTATTCTTCTCCACAGACTGGCTGATGACCGTATCCTTATCCTCATCGCTGTCTACATATTCGTACTCGATCACGGAGGTATCAAAGCCCGCTGTGCTCAGGACACTGTAGGCATTGCCAATGCTCATGCCCACCACATTGGGCATCTTGGTCAGCTTGGGTCCCATGCTGACATACACAGTCACCGTCTGTCCCGTCTTCAGCTCCTCGCCGTATTTGGGTTCTGTTCTGATCACGAGCCCTTCCTCCACCTTGGAATCGTTGATCTCCTCCACCTGGATATCCAGGTTCAGATTCTGACTGTTAAGAACCGTCAATGCGCTGTCTCGCTTGTCGCCCACCACATCGGGCATAACAGAGGTCTTGATCTGCATGCCCAGGCTGACATACAGGGTGATCCGCTGTCCCACCTTAAGCTCCGTTTCCGCCGCCGGGTCTGTGCGGATAACGCTGCCCTCGGGGACCGTCTCATGGTATTCTTCCTTGACCTCCAACTGCAGATTCATGCTCAGGTTATTCAGACTGCGCTCCGCCTGGGACAGCTCCCACTGGGCAAGCTTCGGCATATACACCTTTTCCACCGCAGGTCCCAGGCTGACCGTGACATAGATGGTCTTGTCGCCTACCTGGTCGCCGGCGTTGGGTGTCTGGGCAATGATGACACCTGCTTCTTCCTCGTCATGGACCTCCTGATCGATCTTGACCGTAAAGTCCTCATAGGCGGGCAGCTCCTCGTACACCTGTCCCAACAAATTGGGGACCTCCACCAGGTCTGTACCGCTGCCAAAAAGCACCACCAGGAAGATCGCGATGGCGATGACCATGACAGCCGAGCAAGCAATGATGGCAATGGTCGCAGTCCGATTGCGCTGGTTTTCCTCCTGGGTGCCCGAACGGCGGCGGGGGGTATTTTTATCGCCGGTCTGTCGGGCGGCACTGCGTTCGCCGGCAGACTTTCTTTCCACACGCTCGGCGGTAGAAACCGGTGCTGCCGGCTCCGGGTCTGTCGCAGGCTTCGGCATTTTTGTCACCGCATCGATAGGCGGCGTGTTATAGTCAAACAAAATCGCGGGATTTTTGCGGAATTCATCCATATCTGTCAGCATCTGGGCAGCTGTGCTGTAGCGCTGGGACGGCTCATGTGCCATCGCCTTGACAATGATCTGCTCCAGACCACCGGGGATATTGGGGTTGAGGGTGGAGGGCATGACCGCACCGCCATTGATATGCTGAATCGCCACAGACACCGGAGATTCGCCATCGTAGGGAGGTCTTCCGGTCATCATCTCATACATCACAACACCCAGGGAATAGATATCGGAACGGTTATCTACCCGACCGCCCTTTGCCTGCTCCGGGGATATGTAATGCACAGAGCCCAGTGCTTCCTTTGTCAGGGTATTGCCCTTGGACATCATCCGGGCGATTCCAAAGTCTGTGACCTTGACAGAGCCGTTTTTCAGCACCATCACATTATGGGGCTTGATATCCCGGTGGACGATGCCCCGGCTGTGGGCGTGCTCCAGCGCCTTGCCGATCTGGACCGCAAAGTGCAAGGTCTCCTTCCAGTTCAGTACACCCTTTTTCTCCATATACTGCTTGAGCGTGATGCCGTCGATCAGCTCCATAACGATATAGTCAGCCGTCAAAGAGGTGGAAACATCATAAACAGAGACGATATTGGGATGGCTGAGCATGGCAACTGCCTGGCTTTCCGAATGGAAACGGCGGCGGAACTCCTCATCCTCCATATAATCGTCCTTGAGAATCTTGATCGCGACCAGACGGTTGAGTCTGTGGCAGCGTGCCTTATATACCACTGCCATACCACCGGTTCCGATAACCTCCAGGATCTCATACCGGTTATCCAGAAGGCGTCCAATATATTTATCCATAAACAAAAACTCCTTTCGCAGCCGACATCATATCTGGACCAAAACGCAGGTCACATTGTCCGGTGCGCCGCGGTTCTTCGCAATCTCAAGCAGACGCTCGCAGCGGCTCTGCTTGTTGAGTCCATGTACCACCTCGAACAGAATCTCCTGTTCGTCCACCAAATTGGAAAGTCCGTCGCTGCATAGCAGAATGCATTCGCCGCCCTCCAGTCTGCGGTGGAAAATATCACATTCAACCGCAGGCTCGGTGCCGATCGCCCGGGTGATGAGGTTCTTACCGGGATATTTTCTCGCCTGCTCCGGCGTCAGCTCTCCCCGGGATACCATCATCTGCACCAAAGAATGATCCACCGTCAGTTGCCGCACACCGTCGGCTGTGACACTGTAAGCACGGCTGTCACCCACATTAACTAGGGTCGCAGCTTTTCCGCTGACCAGCACCGCCACCAGGGTGGTTCCCATGCCGGTAAACTCCTCAAACTGACACGCCTGGTCATGGACGGTGAAATTCGCCAGCTTTACTGCGTTTTGCAGCATCTGATCCGTCTTTTCCGGATCCATGCCCGCCACCCAGGTGCGTTTGACCTCCTGTACGAACACATCCGCAGCCAGTGTGCTTGCCACATTGCCGGACTTGGCACCGCCCATGCCGTCACAGACGACACACAGAAGGGTATTTCTGTCCAATACTTCGATCTGGTAGGTGTCCTGGTTTTGTGTTCGGATACAGCCGGGGTCTGAAATGCCCCAATAATGCATAATGCAACACTCCTTTCCGCAGGAACTCATTGTTTTTCTTTCGTATATTTTCTGCGCAGCTGACCGCAGGAGGCATCGATATCGCCCCCCAGCGTGCGCCGCACGGTAGCCGGTACACCGCCCTCTTCCAGAATTTTCTGGAAGCGCTGTACTGCCTGGCGGGTGCTGGGCTTTAGGGGACTTTCCTCCACATGGTTCAGCGGGATCAGATTCATATGCGCCGGCAACCCTTTAAGCCGCTTCAGCAAAAGCTTTGCTGCCTCAGGGGTGTCGTTGACTCCGTCGATCATAGCATATTCAAAGGAGATGCGGCGACCGGTCTTCTCATAATACCGCCGGCACGCCTGCAGCAGTTCCTCCGTGGGGTACGCCCTGTTCACCGGCATGATCGTATTTCGGATCTCATCGGTAGGGGCATGGAGGGATACGGACAGGGTCAGCTGCAGCTTCTTTTCTGCCAGCTGATCGATCCCCGGCACAAGTCCGCAGGTGGACAGGCTGATGTGACGCATAGAAATGTTCATGCCCTCCGGGCTGTTCACCAGCTCCAGAAAACGCATCACATTGTCGAAGTTATCCAAAGGCTCGCCAATGCCCATAAGAACGATGTGCCCCACCGGCAGACCGGAATCTACCTGTGTGAAGAGCACCTGATCGAGCATTTCATTAGGCTCCAGCCGTCGGACTAAGCCTCCCAAGGTGGATGCGCAGAAGGCACAGCCCATCCGGCAGCCTACCTCTGTGGAGATGCAGACGGTATTGCCATAGTGATAGCGCATCAACACCGTTTCCACGCAGTTGCCGTCGGACAGCTCCCACAGGTACTTGATGGTGCCGTCCTTTTGAGATTCCTGCCGGCGCACCACCTTCGGTGCGTCAATGGGATACCTTTGTGCCAACGCGTCACGGAGTGCTTTGGGAAGGTTTGTCATTTCCTCATAGCTGCGCGCGCCCCTGTGCAGCCAGGTATAGATCTGTTTGGCGCGGAAGGCAGGTTGATCCAGGTCCTTAAGGACCTGCCCCAGCTCAGCCAGAGTCATGGATTTAATGTGTTCTTTCATAGCTTTCTCCGCAGACGGCAGATAAAAAAGCCATCTGTGTCATATTCTCCCGGTACCAGTGCCAGCATCCCGGAGGTGTTTTGAGGGAAGATCTCCGGCAGGGGTAAAGGCTCCGGGAAGAAGTCAGGATTGCGTGATAAAAACGCCTCTGCGACCCCCTCGTTCTCCTGCCGCACCAGGGTGCAGGTGGAGTACAAAAGCAGTCCGCCGGGCTTTACATACTGTGCCTGGTTTTCCAGGATCGCCAGCTGCAGCTGGGGCAGATGGATCATGCTCTGAGGGTCTTTATAGCGGATATCGGGCTTTTTGCGGATAATACCATAGCCGGAGCAAGGTACATCGGCGATGACCGCATCCATTTTTCCGAACCATTTTGGTTCTGCCTGGGCTGCATCCTGCACCTGGGCTTCTATGTTGGTAAGTCCCAGCCGCCCGGCGCCGTTTTGCACCAGCCGGATCTTATGGTCATATATATCACAGGAAATGATCTGCCCTGTGCCGCCTATAGCCATAGCCGCAGCAAAGCTTTTGCCGCCGGGGGCTGCACAGCAGTCCAGCACCTGGGAATTTTCCGGTAACTGTGCGCAAAGGATACTCAGCTTCGCAGCCGCATCCTGCACATAAAACAGACCTTTTTGGAAGCTCTCCAGCTGTTCCAGACTGCCGGTGGAGGAGACCGTCAGGCAATCGGGCATCCAAGGATGCGCCTGTGCCTCCACGCCCTCAAGGGCAAGGATCTCCACCAGCGCCTGAGTGGTGGTCCGCAGGGTATTGACCTGCACCACTGTGGGAACAGCCGCGTTATTGGCAGCAAGCATCGCCTCCAGCCGGTCCTGCCCCACATAATCTGCCAGTAGGTCGATCAACCTTTGGGGATGGCTGTATCGGTCGCAAAGGCGCACAGGCTCTGTAAGGGTCCCCTTGGTTCGCACAGCATTGCGCAGTACGCCGTTGACAAGCCCCGGCGCGCTGCGCACACTGGAGCAATATTTTTTTGCCAGCACTACAGCCTCATTGACTGCGGCAGAGGCAGGAATCTTATCCATTTCATAGATCTGGTATAAGCCGAGCTGTAATATATCATGCACCGCCGGGTGCAGATTTTTGATCTTTCCGGTCAGCAGCTGCTCCAAATAGAAATCCAGCTTGCCCCGGTTTTGCAGCACACCATAACAAAGCCTTGCCGCCAGCGCCGCCTCCCGGGCATCCAGCCCGTCGCGGCGAATATAGCTTTTGAGAATGCTGTTGGACCATGCATCCTCCTTGCGGCAGGCAATCAGGGCGCACAGCGCTGTTTCTCTTGCGCCCATACTCACATCTCCAACGGATGTCCCCGGAAGTAATCCGGTGCAGCCATGCGCTTGCCACCCTCTGCCTGCAAAATACGAATCTCCACCGTGCCCTGGGCACAGGCAACGCGCAAACCGGTTTTGGTAATGCCTAAAACCGTTCCGGCAGGTGCTGTTTTTTCTTCCTCTACCACAGCCGTTTCGTATATCTTGAAGCGCTTGCCCCCAAGCTCTGCAGTCGCAACCGGCCAGGGATTCATGCCCCGGACATGGTCATGGACCTGCTGTGCCGTCTTGTTCCAGTCGATGGGACACATGGTTTTGTCCAGCATCGGCGCATAGGTAGCACGGCTGTGATCCTGGGGCACAGCGGTAACAGTGCCGTTTTCAATAGAAGTCAGCGTTTTGCTCAGCAGGTCAGCACCCAGCACCGCCAGACGGTCCAGCAGCTGTCCTGCGGTCTCATTGGGACCGATGGGGGTCTTGGCAGTATCGATCATGTCGCCGGCATCCATTTCCCGGCACAGGTACATAGCGGTCACACCGGTCTCAGTCAAGCCGTCCAGCACTGCCCACTGGTAGGGTGCACTGCCCCGGTATGCCGGAAGAAGGCTTGCATGGATATTAATGCAGCCCTTTGCTGGAATGTCCAGCACTCGCTGGGGCAAGATGCGTCCATACGCCACCACAGCCACCACATCCGGTCGCAGGTCGCGCAGCTGCTCGAGCGTCTCGTCTTCCCGAAAATTTTCCGGCTGAAAGACCCGCAGCCCATTTGCAAGGGCAGTTTCCTTAACAGGGGAAAACGCCAGCTTCATGCCCCGGTTTTTGGGTCGGTCCGGCTGGGTATAGACACCCACCACCTCAAAGCCGTCCGCTATGATCTTTTTCAGACACACTGCCGCAATATCCGGCGTTCCCATAAACACGACGCGCATGAAAATTCCTCCGCTTATTCCTCAAAGTTCAGCTCCTCATCTGTGAGGTAGCGTTCCATAACTTCCGTATAGATGATGCCGTCCAAATGATCCAGCTCATGGCAAAAGCAACGGGCGATCAGCTCCTCACCCTCTGCCTCATACCAGTTGCCATTGCGATCCTGGGCGCGGACCTTGGCATAGTAAGGTCGCTTCACAAGACCGTATTTTCCGGGCACACTGAGACAGCCCTCTGCACCTTCCTGCTCGCCATCCGTTTCCACCAGGGTGGGGTTGACAAGTTCCAGAATCTCCTCCCCGGTGTCCACCAAGACCACCCGGCGCAGGATTCCCACCTGGGGCGCAGCAAGTCCCACGCCGCCGGAATCAATGAGCGTATCGCGCATATCGTCCAACAGCGTGTGCAGCCGTCCGTCGAAATTCACAACCGGCTTGCAGGTCTTATGCAGTGCCGGCTCGGCATCCGTTAATATCTTCCTTAAAGCCATTATAACCACTCTTTCTAATCAAAACCGTTTACATCGATAAACGCTGACACGCCCCGGTTCTCCCGGTCCTGGGAAAACTGCCGCAGAAGATGGGCAAGCAGCTGACGAAGGCTGTTCCCCATCCGGCAGCGCAGAGTCAGGCGGTAACGGTAATTATAATTGATCTTAGGCACCGGACAAGGTGCAGGACCCAGAACAGTGCATTGCTCCTGGGCATATGCAGGCTGTCGCAGACAGGCGCGCAAGCTCTCCCGGAATTTTTCCGCACCCCGGAGAAGCCTTCCCTCCTCCTGTCCCACGAAGGTAACCGTTGCCAGATCTCCGAAGGGTGGACAGCTCTGCCGCCGGCGCAGCTCCAGCTCCAGCCGATAAAAGCTGTCGTAATCCTGCTTTGCCGCCAAAGTGATGACCGGATGCTCCGGCACCATGGTCTGAATCATCGCCTGCCCGGTGCTGTCTCCTCTGCCGGCTCTGCCTACCACCTGGGTAAGCATATTGAAGGTAGTCTCCGTAGCGCGGTAGCTGTCCGTGTACAAGCTCAGGTCCGCATCCAGAACACCAACCAGCGTCACATCCGGCAGGTTCAATCCCTTTGCCACCATCTGGGTGCCTACCAGCACTGGGATGCGTTCGCTTTGAAACCGGTCCAGTATCTGCTCATGGGTGTTGGCTGCACTGACTGTGTCCGCATCCATGCGCTCGATGCGCATATCCGCAAACAGACTTTGCAGCTCCTGCTGCACCTTTTGGGTGCCGCTTCCCACCCGCTTGACCGGTCCGCCGCAGGCAGGACACCGCTGTGGCACACGCTGGGAGTAGCCGCAATAATGGCACATGAGCCGTTCATTGGCGCTGTGATAGGTGAGCCTTGTGCTGCAGCGGGGACACTCCGGTGCTTCCCGGCAGTCCACGCACACCAGGGCGCGGCTGTTTCCCCTGCGGTTCAGAAACAGAATCGTTTGCTTGCCCGCGTTATGGGTATCACCAATGGCATCCTGCAGTGCATAGCTGACCGAAAGATCATTGCCCAGCTTCAGCTCCTGACGCATATCCACAATCTGTACCTTGGGCAGGGGTTTGCCATTGTAACGGTTTTTCAGTGTATAAAGCCGGTATGTACCGGACTGGGCATGGTACATGGTCTCCACAGAAGGTGTGGCAGAACCAAACAGTACCAGTGCGTTTTCCTTTGCGCCCCGCCACAGCGCCACCTCTGCGGCATCATACCGGGGGGCATTTTCGGATTTATAGGAATGCTCCTGCTCCTCGTCCAGGATGACCAGCCCCGGATTCGGACAGGGTGCGAATACTGCCGAACGAGTACCCACCACGACCTTGGCATCCGCTGAACGGACACGTTTCCACTGGTCATAGCGTTCTGCTGCTGACAAGCTGCTGTGCAGCACTGCCACCTGCTCTCCGAAGTACGCCGCAAGCAGCCCCAAAAGCTGAGGTGTCAGGGCAATTTCCGGTACCAGGAGCATTGCCTGCTGTTGCTGTGCCAGGCATTGCCGGATCAGGCGGATATAGACGGAGGTCTTTCCGGAGCCGGTAACACCGTAAAGCAGCGCCGCACCCGGCGCAGGCTGCGCCATCTGCTCACACAGACCGTCAAATACGCTCTGCTGCTCCGGGTTCAAAACCAGCTCACCGTTGATCTGTGCTGGGGTGATCTGGCGGCAGCGCAGCACCGGACGCTCAGACAGCTCCAGATAACCCAGCTGCGCCAGCCGTTTGACTGTGGCAGGGTTTGCTCCGGTGTAATAACAGATATCCTTTATAGAGGCGCTGCCTACTGCGCACATCAGCTCCAAAACAGCACGCTGCATCGCTGCCGACTTGGGACGGCTGACGGCATATTCCATCGCCTCCTCCCCGGAGGCAGCAAGGGTCGCAAGCTTTTCCGTCTTGTCACCGGTGCGGCGCAGGTAGTCCGTGTGGGTATGGACCCACTTTTTACGCAGCAGGTAGAACAGCGCTTTTTCAAACGCCTCATCATTACCGACCGTATCCCGCAGTTGTTGGGCTTCCGCTTCACCGCCGCAGTCGCTGAGGGTCTGCAAGATCCTTTGGGCGTCGGCATTGCGCAGCTTTTTATCCTGCCAGGAACGGTCCTCAGTCAAAGTAAAGGTATCCTTCGTCCGGAACCAAACACCTGCCGGCAGCATGGTCTTTACCGCATCGTAAAAGGTGCAGAAATACCGCGTGCGCATAAAGGCAGCCAGACGCAGCATCGTCGGCGGCAGGATCGGTTCTTTGTCCAGGCAAACACCTACAGGCTTTAAGCCTGTATTTTCGCCTTTTTCCACAGACAGCACCACGCCTTCTGTAGGACGGTTGCTCCTGCCAAAGGGAACCTGGACACGCATACCCGGCTGCAGGGTCATTTCCCGGGGGATAAAGTATGAGTAGGGCTTGTCAATGGCGAAATTTGCCGCTGCAACAGCAATTTTTGCGATCATAAAGCCCCTCTCCTTTTATTTTTTGTATTCTTCCTTCAGTGTGGCGCTCAGTTTGCCCGCAGCGACCTCCTCGATCGCTATGGTCACAGGCTTCTTGGGCAGCTCCTCCTGCACCTGCTCCGCATCGGCTGCAAGCTGTCTTGCACGCTGTGCAACGACATTTACAAGCAAATAACGGCTGTCAACATTCTTCAGCAAATCTGCTACGGGGGGATAAAGCATATTCTGGTTCCTCCAATTTTATTCTTGCGCAATAATGCGTAATATTTCTTCGGCACAGGTCTTCACCTGGTCGTTGATCACGATATAGTCATATTGCTCGCTCTGCTGCATTTCCCACTGGACTCTGTCCAGACGCAGGCGTATCTGCTCCTCCTGGGTATCGCCCCGGCTGCGCAGCCGCCGTTCCAACTCCGCCAGGGAGGGCGGTGCAATGAAAATGAGCGTAGCATCCGGGCGTGTCCTGCGGACATTAAAAGCACCGTTGGGATCGATATCCAGGATCACATCTCCCAGCGCCAGTTTTTCCTCCAGCTGCTTTTTCGGTGTGCCGTAGAAGTTCCCCATGTGGTCGTCATATTCCACAAACGCGTCCTTTTCGATCATTTCCCGAAAGGTGTCTGCAGATACGAAGTAGTAGCTTACGCCCTCCTGTTCGCCCTCCCGGGGCTGCCGGGTAGTGGCAGAAACGGAGAACCGCAGGTCTTTGCGCACCGCCATGACTTCCTTCAAAACCGTGCTTTTTCCTACACCGGAAGCACCGGATATCACAAACAGTCTTCCTTTTTTCATTGGCTGTCCTCCTGTGCCCGATTTCCCAGACCTTCCGGGGTCAGGGAACAAAGAATCACATGGTCTGTATCCATGAGAAGTACTGCCTTGGTCTTGCGTCCGTAAGAGGCATCCACCAGCATCCCACGCTCCTTCGCCTCCTGGACCACACGCTTGATCGGTGCGGAATCCGGATCCAGGATCGCCAGGACACGGTTTGCTGCCACCAGGCTGCCAAAACCGATATTGATAAGCTTCATACGATCACCTTACTCGATATTCTGGGTCTGTTCGCGGATCTTTTCCAACTCTGCCTTGATGTCCACCACGATCCGTGCCAACTTCACATCGGTGCATTTCGCACCTATGGTATTGGCTTCCCGGTTCATCTCCTGCAGGAGGAAATCCAGCTTTCTGCCCACAGCGCCGCCGGCAGTGAGCATGCTGTTCATCTGCTCTAAGTGGCTGCGCAGACGGACTGTCTCCTCGTCCACCGCCACCTTATCGGCAAAGATCGCCGCCTCTGTCAGGATCCGGCTCTCGTCGATAGCGGTGTTGGCAAGGACCTCCTTGAGCTTTGCCTCCAGGCGTGCCCGGTAGTCGATGACCGTCTGGGCATTGCCCTGCTCCACCTGCTCCACCAGACCCAAAATGGTCTGACCGCGGCTGCGCAGGTCCTGATCCAAAGCCTGTCCTTCTGCGCATCGCATGGCATCATAACCTTCCAATGCCTTGTCCACTGCATACAGCAGGTCCTTGAGCAGCTGCTCCTCGTCCACCGCCGGCTTATCGATGGTAAACACCTCCGGCAACCGGGAAACGGTGGACACGCTGATATCATCGGTCACACCAAATTCCAACACCATACGGTGCATTGCCGCAAGGTAGCCCTCCAGCACAGCACCGTTCAGGCTTACCTGCGCCCCGTCTGCTTCCTCGCTGCGAACGGAGATAAACACATCCACCTTACCTCTGGATACACTGCGCTTGACTGCCTGCTTTACTGCATCCTCTCCGAAGGACAGCAGGCGGGGCAGCCGCACAGAGCAATCCAGATAGCGGTTGTTAACGGAGCGAATCTCCACTGTAAACTCTCTGCCGTTTACTGTTTCTACGGCACGGCCATAGCCGGTCATACTTTTAATCAAGTTCATGATCCCCTTTTTCCGGAAATTTTCCAAATCCGGTAATGGTATAAACAGGTTTCTTTTTTCCCGCAACCTTCCGGTCATACACAGCTGCCAGGGCGATTCCCAGTACAAAGCCCAGACAGCCGCCCAGTGCGCCCCGGTCCCAGCCTGTTCCTGCCAGATAACCCAGGAAGAACAGTGCCAAGGGTAGCAGATACAGCACAGCAGCCGCTGCCAACACAGGTCCTGATTCCGTCCGGACTGTCACCACCTGCCCAGGCTTTGCTCCGATGGGGTTATTGGCTGTCAGCAGCATGGTCTGCTGCACTGCGCCACAGCCGGAGCATTTGTGACAGTCTCCCGCACAGGCGCTTTGGCGAATGTGCATCACCAGCGCTGTGCCATCGCCGTTACACTTTTGTACTCTGACAAACTGTTCCATAACGGTCCTTTACTTCTTTTCCCGCAGAATCGCCGTTACATTATAGGTGCCTACCGCACCCACACCGTCAATACGGATGGTAAACACCGCCTTCACGGTAACTGTGCCCGCCTGCTCCGCAGACAGGTCTACGGTAACGGAGATATCCTCCGGCTTTACTTTATCAATTACTTTCTTCGGTCCGCGAATCTCAATCTCCAAAAGCTTGGTGATCAGATCCGCCTCCAGCCCTTCAGGCACATTGATCGCGCTGATATCTGTAACCGTCAGCTTCTTTGTTCCCAGATCTGGGAAGCTGATGCTTACCGTCGCTTCCACCACGCCGGTCTCGTTGGTAATGCCCTCCGGCAGCTTGATGGGGAACACCAGGACCTCGTCCTCAAGCATCTGAGACAGATCCACCGTTCCCAGCTCCAGCTGCTCCACATCCGCCAGCAGACCGTCACTGCCGGATATCAAAATCGACGGCGGATCGATGGTAATTTCTGTATTGTCCACAGTCGCGCCGCCGCCCTCCTCCACATGGAGGGTCAGTGCGATCTCCTTGACCCGCAAGATCCGCAGCGTCAGATTTATCATTTCCACATCTGTGGTCACAAGCTCCACGTCCACAGGCTCGCCTTTTTCGTTGCACAGCGTATAGACGAACTTCCCGCTAACACTTTCGCTGCGTCCCTCCAGATCCACCTGGATGTAAGCCATGGCGATGCTGTCGATCACTTCCTTCGGACCTGTGACATTAACAGACTCATGATCAAGGACCTTGTTTTCCTTATCTGCCATATAATCAGAAGACAAAGTGCCGATATACTGGATCTCCACGGGCACAGACTTGCTAATGCGTTCCGCTACCGCCACAGTGACCGTACCCGGATCCTGACTCAAAACAGTGATCGCCGTATTGGGGATATCACCGGGATAAGTGATGGAGTAGCTTAAATTGTGCGTTCCCGCCTCATAGATCTTGGAGGCATCCACATCGATAGAGATGTTGGAGCTGTTGAGCCGGTTCAGATCTGTACGGTTGCCCTCCAAATGCAGCGACACATCCGAAACATCCATGTCGGTGATCATCAGACCCCGGTCCTGCAGAAGCGACTCGTTTTGCAACGAGACGGGAATGTTGTAATAATTCTTATCAGAATTCGGGCTGACCACCGTAACCACATACAGCCACAGACCCAGGGCAATGAAAAAGGACAGCAGCGCCGTGAGAATCTTATTTTTCATGGTCGCTTCCTCCCTTTTCTTTCTTCTGCAGCTTGTGCCGCAGCTTCAGTACAAGATTTTCCTCCTTGTCGGTACCCTCCGGACACAGCTCATGGCGAAGCAGACGCTCCAGATTTTGGGAGGACAGATGCCGCTTCAGCACACCACCCACCGCAACAGAGATCGCGCCCGTTTCCTCGGACACCACTACGACCACCGCATCGGATATCTCGCTGACACCCACCGCCGCGCGGTGACGGGTTCCCAGGTCGGAGCTGATCCGGTCGCTTTCCGACAGCGGCAGCACACAGCCCGCTGCCGCTACCCGTCCGTCCCGGATGATAACCGCGCCGTCGTGCAGCGCCGCCTTGGGGAAAAACACATTGCGCAGCAGCTGCTCAGACACCTGACCGTCGATCAGCGTGCCTGTTTTGAAATACTCCTCCAGGTGGCTGTCCCGGGCGAATACGATGAGCGCGCCCACCTTTTCCCTGCCCATGATCTCACACGCCTTGACCGTCTGGGAGATCACCAGGACCATCTCCTGGTCCTGCTTTTCAATACCAAGGAAGCTCTTGATCTTAATGTTGCTCATATGGTCAATGACCCGGCGAATCTCCGGCTGAAACAGCACCACGATGGCAATCAGACCAACTGCCAGCAGCTGGTTGAGAATGAAGTTGAGGGTGTTCAGTTCCCACGCGTCCGTCAGCCAGGTGATCACCAACAGCGCTACCACGAACCACGCGATCCGTCCTGTTCCTGTGGAACGGAAGACAGGCAGCAGCTTATAGATCAGGAAAGCGACAATAACGATATCCAGCAGGTCTGTAAACTGCACGACCGGCAGATGCTCCCATATTGATTGCAGATATTGCATACAGCCTCATCCTCCGTTAATTTCAGCATTTTCTTCCAACTGGCATAACTAGCCTATTATCTGTTCTATTATAGCGGATATGGGGCTGTATGGCAATAGTTATTGAAAAATTTTTTGTTCATTTCATGCACACCGCCACTGCCCGGAGCAGCTGCGCTGTCTGCCGGGAAGCAGCGTCATGACCGAAACTGACCCGGACCGTGCCGGTTTCCAAAGTCCCTGCGCTTTCATGGGCTAGGGGCGCACAGTGCAGCCCGGCGCGCACTGCAATATTCTGCTTCCCCAGCAGTTCGGCAAATTCCTCGCTGTCTGCAGACGGGACAAAGGATACTGTCCCTGACTGGTGCGCGCCACGGAAGACCCGCAGCCCCAGCCTTTCCAGTCCTTTGGCAGCGCGAGCCGCCTGCTGCTGTTCTGCCTGGAAAATTTTCTCCAGACCTCTGCGGGAAATATACGAAAGACCCGCCTCCAGACCGGCAATTCCCGGCACATTTACCGTGCCTGCCTCTGCCAGATCCGGCAGAAAATCCGGCATCTGCCGGCTGATGGAATTGCTGCCGGTTCCTCCATAGAGCAACGGGCGGGGCAACTGACCGCACAGAAGAAGTCCCGTTCCCTGGGGACCCAGCAGCCCCTTATGCCCCGGCATGGCGATGAATGCCGCCCCCAGCTGCCGCAGCTGTACCGGCAGCGTCCCTGCCGACTGCGCAGCATCCACGATAAAGGGAACACCATACTGCCTGCAAAGCTCTGCCATCTGCTCCAAAGGCAGGATATAACCAAACACATTGGAGCAATGGGTCACCACCGCTGCCCGGACCCCCCGGCGCAGGGCATCCTCAAAATGCTCCAGGGTATCGTCCCAATCGAAAAGCCTGCGCCCTGCAACGAGCATCTGCGCACCCAAAGCATGCAAGGGGCGTACCACCGCATTATGCTCAAAACCGGTAATCGCTACTTTATCCCCGGGCTTTACCAGCGTGTTGATCGCTATATTCAGACCGTGGGTGCAGTTGGCGGTGAACACCACCTGCTCCGGATCACAGTCAAACAGGTCCGCCGCCCACTGTCTGCAGCTGTACACTGTCCTTGCCGCCTCCATTGCCTGCCGGTAGCCTCCCCTACCCGGATTGGCACAGGTGAACATTGCTCTGCGCACCGCATCCGCCACGCCCACCGGCTTATGCAGCGAGGTAGCGCCGTTGTCCAGATAGATCATACAAATAATTCCTCTGCGGTCTTATCACTGTGCCGCAGATACACGCCCCGGAAAGGCACTTGCGCGCCGCGCAGAAGTTCCACACAGCGCGTAGCATCCTGGCAGTGAATATGCAGGCTATAGCCACAGCCTTTTTCCTCCATCCACCGGGGTGTACGCTGGATACTGCACGCAAACCCTGCTTGGCGCAGGACGCTCTCGCCCCGCTGGGCAGGCGTCACCGAGCGAAAGGTGATCATACAATATTTCATAAACAAAACCTCCCTTGCTAAGCTATGCAAGGGAGGTCGAATTTGTGTATTTTTAAGCTTCTTCCAGCAGACAGACCGCGTGGCAGGACATGCCACTGCCGTCTCCGGTAAAACCCAGGTGCTCCTCTGTGGTCGCTTTCACATTCACCTGTGTGACAGCAATATTGAGGAATTTTGCAATATTTTCCTGCATCTGGGGGATGTAGTCCTTCAGCTTGGGTCTTTGGGCGATCATCGTCACATCGATATTCCCCACCCGGTAGCCCGCCTGGGATATCTTTTCCCCCACGGTGTGCAAAAGCATACCGGAATCTGCCCCCTTATATGCCGGGTCTGTATCCGGGAAATGTCTGCCGATATCTCCCAGACCTGCCGCGCCCAACAGCGCGTCAGACACCGCGTGGAGCAAAACATCCGCATCGCTGTGTCCGTCCAGCCCCAGGTCATAGGGAATCTGCACACCGCCCAAGATCAACGCTCTGCCCTGTACCAGGCGGTGCACATCGTAACCGTGTCCAATTCTCATTGCATTTCCTCCAATAGCAGCTGGGCGATCTTCAGGTCCATGGGTGTAGTGACCTTGATATTTCGCTCATCACCTTCCACAAGCTTCACAGACATCCCCATATTTTCCACGGCAGAGCAGTCATCTGTGACCGCTGCCCCTTCCCGGGCTGCCTTTACCAACGCACCACGCAGCAACGCCAAATCGAACACCTGGGGCGTCTGGACTGCCCGAAGCTTGCTCCTGTCGGGGGTCGCTGCCACTACGCCGCCCCGGACCACCTTCACCGTATCCTTTACCGGGATCGCCGGTGCTGCCGCACCGTAGGTATTCGCTGCCCGTACCGTCCGGTCGATGACCTGCTCAGTGATCAGCGGTCTCGCCCCGTCCTGCACGGCAACCAAACGCACCTTTTCCGACAAGGCATTCAGACCTGCCTGGACGGATACCTGCCGGGTGTCGCCACCCAGCACCACCGCCCGGACCTTTGAAAAACCATCACACAGAGCCATGATTTGGCTGATAAGGTCTTCCCGGGTGACGATGACGATCTCCCGGATAGCCTCGCAGCTGTTAAATGCCCGGACAGTCCGCACGATCATGGGTTCACCGTCCAAAGGCGCCATGACCTTGTCGATGCCACCCATGCGGGAAGCTGTTCCTGCCGCTACGATCACCGCACCGCAGTATTGCAGCGGCAGCGCCCTGCGCAGCTGTTTCGTCAGTATATTGATCTTCATTTCTTACAGCTCCATAACAAGTTTTTTGAAATACTTACCGCGCTCCATGAAGTTTTTGAACTGGTCGAAGGCAGCACTTGCCGGGCTCATCAGTACGGTATCGCCTTCTTCAGCCGCTGCCGCAGCTTTATATACTGCGTCCGCAAAATCGGCACAGTCCACGATCTGCGGACAGCCGGGCATATATTCCGGAGCATTTTCTGCCGCCGCACGAATCTGCGCCCCCGTTGCACCGTTAACAAACAGTGTTTTAACATGGCGGCAGATCTCAGGACCCAGTACATCGTAAGGTATGTGTTTATCATAGCCGCCGGCGATCAGCAGTACTTTATTGGAAAAGCTTTTCAGTCCCGCGATGGTACGGCTGGGCGAGGAAGCAATGGAATCGTTATAGAACCGCACGCCATCCTTTACCCGCACAAGCTCAATGCGATGCTCCACACCGCCAAAGGTCCTTGCCACCTGCCGGACAGTCTCATCCTCCACCAAGCCCTCCACCGCAAGGATCGCAGCCATGTAATTTTCCACATTATGTTCTCCCGGCAGCAGGATGTCCTTTTTGTCCAGCACCGGCTTGCCGTCCCGGCAGATCATGTCCCCATCCAGGCACACACCGCTGTCTGTTTTTCCTACACGGGCAAAAAAGCGCGTTGCGCCGTTTCCGGAAAATCCGGCTGTGATCGTATTGTCGGCATTGAGGATCAGTGTATCCTCCGGATTTTGGAAGCGGAAAATGTTTTTCTTCGCCTCCACATACTCGTCCATATCCTTATGCACATCCAAGTGGTTGGGGGCAAGGTTCGTGACCACAGCAATATGGGCGCCGCGCTTCATATCCATCAGCTGGAAGGAGCTCAGCTCCACCACAGCGATGTCCTCCGGCTGCATTTGGTCGCACACCGGAAGCAGGGGCGTTCCGATATTCCCTCCCAGCCAGACCGTTTTCCCGGCAGCTTCCAGCATTTTTGCGATCAGCGTCGTGGTTGTCGTCTTGCCGTCAGAGCCGGTCACGCCGATGATCTTACAGGGGCACAGTTCAAAAAACACTTCCATTTCGCTGGTGATCTGCGCGCCGGCCGCCCGGAGACTTTCCAGCGTCGGATTCCCCGGATGCATACCGGGTGTGCGGAAAACGATGTCGGCAGTCAGATCGTCCAGATAGCCGTCACCGACCCGCAGCGTACAGCCCTGTTCTTCCAGTTCCAGCACTTCGGCGTCCAGATTTTCTCTGGGTGTCCTGTCACAGCCGGTCACGGTGCAACCGTAGGTCAGCAGCAGCCGCACCAGCGGACGGTTGCTGACGCCCAAGCCAAGAACAACAATCTTTTTATCCGTCAGAGAACGAAAATATGCATCAAATCGATCCTGCATAAGCACACCTCTTTACAGTTAACTTTTCTATAGTATATCCTCTGGATAAAGATTTTGCAAGATATTTGACAATCCGGCTTTGGTGGGTTACAATATCCGGGCGACCAGGTCGGACAGCCGCGGCTGGATGGCGAAAGCCACCAGGTGAGGAAAGTCCGGGCTCCACAGGGCAAGGATAACAGGTAACGCCTGCCGGGGGCGACCCCAGGACAAGTGCAACAGAGAGATACCGCTTTGGTCCGCTGCTTTTGGCGGGTCAGAGCAAGGGTGAAAAGGCGGTGTAAGAGACCACCCGCCCCATGGGAACATCGGGGTGCTGTAAACTCTATCCGGAGCAACGCCGTGGAGAAGCATTAAGGTTTGCCCGACCGCTTCGAGGAGGCGGCTTGATCCCGCGAGCGATCGCGGGACTAGATAGATGGCTGTCAAGACAGAACCCGGCTTACAGACCTGTGTCGCAACAAGAACGGACCGCCTCGGCGGTGCGTTCTGCTTATTCCTGCTCTTGCTGGGGTTTTGCAAGTCCTGCCGCATCAGATACCGGCAGAGAAAAGGCGATGCCCTGGGCTTTTTTGTCCATGCCCATTTCCTCATAAAGCGCGTTGAGTATCGAATCCCGGAGCTGCCTTTCTACAACCAGCATCAGAATCTCCTTCTCCGCATGGATGGTGATACCGAAAAACGCCGCTTCCTTTTCCCGCGCTACACCACGGGCATTGAGGATCGTACCGCCCCTGGCTCCCTTTTTTCGGGCAATGTCCATTGCCTCCTCCGCAAAGCCTGCGTTGACGATGGCGAAGATCACTTCATAGTCGTTGGTCGTCACAGCTGCTCCTCCTTTCCCTGTCTGTTATTGCTCAAAAATTGATACATATTTACACCGATCACACTGGACAGCGGCACAGCAAAGGCAATGCCCTTTCCGTTTCTGATCGTTGCGAATTTTTCCTCCAGGCAGTTCATCACCGGTCCCATCCTATCTTCCCGTACAACGCTTACAAGGACCGCCTTATGGATATTCAGCCCCAGCAGATCGATCAGCTCAGAGCGTGCCGTTCCCTTGCCGGAGCAGACCATTTGGCAGTTGATCTCAAATTGGCTCAGAACATCCAGATAGAATTCAGCCTTTGTGCGATCCACCACAGTGAACAGAAGTTTTAGCTTCCTGATACCGGCATCGTTGACTGTATTTGCCATATTCTGCGCCTCCTTACATAAAGTTGATGATCTGCTGGTCGTCTGCATCCAAAATGCGCTTCATAGCACGGCGTTCATTGATCCTGTTGGTGATGATACCCTTAAAGCCCAGCAGCTGTATGGTGATCAGCGGTGCCATTGCCACCATTGCTACAACACCAAAAGCATCCCGCAAGACCGCATCTGCCCCCTGCACACCTATGCACGCACCCACCGCAAAGGGCAGGATAAAGCCTGAGGTCAGCGGTCCGCTGGCAACACCACCGGAGTCGAAGGCGATCGCTGTGTAAACCGGCGGCACAAACAGGGACAACGCCAGGGAGATAAAATAGCCGGGAATAATATAGTAGATCAGCGAAAAATCAAAAATAATGCGCACCATGGACAGAGTGATCGCCGCACCGACGCCAATACACAGTCCTGTAAGCATTGACCGTCTGGAAACATAGCCGCCGGTGATCTCCTCTACTTGACCGTTGAGCACATGAATCGCCGGCTCTGCCAGTACTACCAGTACGCCCATCACCAAACCCAAAGGGATCAGGAGCCACTTATTCAGCTGTGCCAGTGCATTACCCAGCTTATAGCCAATGGGCATAAAGCCCACCTCCACAGCAGTCAAAAACAGCACAAGCCCTACATATGTAAAGATCGTGCCTACACCGATTCGCAGCAGCTGACGCTTCGGAAGCTTCAAAAAAGCCATCTGGCACACCAGGAAAAAGGCGATGATCAAGCCCAGAGCAAGGGCGACATTTTTGCCGATCGTGCCCATCGCTTCAAGCAGGGGCGTTTGATGCAGGTCATAGCTGTAATCCAGCGTGCCGTCAGAGCCAATGCCCAGCAGCAACACCGCAAGAATAGGTCCTATAGAACAAAGCGCCACCAGACCGAAGCTGTTTTCCTGAGACCTGCGGTCACCCAAAACGCTGGAGATACCAACGCCGAGCGCCATAATAAACGGCACAGTTATCGGTCCTGTGGTCACACCGCCGGAATCGAACGCCATGGGCAGCAGCGCCGCCTTTCCCTGTTCAGAAAGAATCAGCGCCAGAGCAAACAGCAGCATATAAAAAAGCATCAGAATCGCAGACAGCCGGCGCTTGAAGACTACCCGGGCAATGGCGATAACAAGAAATGCACCAACCCCCGCGCCAACGGTGTATTTCAATGTGCTTCCATTCATCACAGAGCTGACCTGATTGGCAAGGACCTGCAGATCCGGTTCTGCAATGGTGATCAGCACGCCCAAAACAAAGCTCACCGCCAAAAGCAGCAGCAGTTTTCGCTGCCGGGACAGACCCGCACCCACATGGGTTCCCATAGGGGTCATCGCCAGGTCCGCACCCATATTGAAAAGCCCGATGCCAACTACCAGCATCACCGCACTGAGGGTAAAGCAGAGCAGCTCCCTGACCGAAAAATCAAACCAAGGAAGCAGCGCCATGATATATACGATCAGTGCGATCGGCAATGCCGATATTAACGCTTCTTTAATTTTCAGCCAAAGCTCTTTCATCCGCATCACCTTTCTGCAAACTCTTATATTTCTAATATATTATAACACAAAACAGGCGTTTTTCCTAGTATATAATCTAAAATTCAGTATCAATTCATATTTGCGTTTATCGGGCAGTTTTCCATTCCTTATACAGTGCGATAAATCGGAATTTACCGCGCATACAAAAGCTCCCCCGGTCTTTTGGACCGGGGGAGCAATGATTTTTACGCGTTTGGATTACTCGTAGATCTCGGTAACAACACCGGAACCGACGGTACGGCCACCCTCACGGATAGCGAAACGCAGACCCTTCTCAATAGCGATGGGGGTGATCAGCTCAACATTCATAACAACGTTGTCGCCGGGCATGCACATCTCAACACCCTCGGGCAGGGAGATGATGCCGGTAACATCGGTGGTACGGAAGTAGAACTGAGGACGGTAGTTGTTGAAGAAGGGAGTATGACGGCCGCCTTCTTCCTTGGACAGAACGTAGACCTGGCCGGCAAACTTGGTCAGAGGATTGATGGAGCCGGGCTTGCACAGAACCTGGCCGCGCTCGATCTCCTTCTTGTCAACACCACGCAGCAGAGCGCCGATATTGTCGCCAGCTTCTGCGTAGTCCAGCAGCTTGTGGAACATTTCGATGTCGGTAACGACAGTGGACTTCTTCTCGTCCTGCAGACCGACGATCTCGACAGCCTCGTTCTTGTTGATCTGGCCACGCTCAACACGACCGGTAGCAACAGTACCACGGCCGGAGATGGTGAAGACGTCCTCGACGGGCATCAGGAAGGGCTGGTCAGCCTTACGGTCGGGAGTGGGGATGAAGGAGTCAACAGCGTCCATCAGCTCCTTGATGCAAGCATACTCGGGAGCGTTGGGATCGTTGGACTCGGAGATCAGAGCGTTCAGAGCGGAACCCTTGATGATGGGGGTGTCGTCGCCGGGGAACTCGTAGAAGGACAGAGTCTCACGGATCTCCATCTCAACCAGCTCCAGCAGCTCCTCGTCGTCAACCAGGTCAGCCTTGTTCATGAAGACAACGATGGAGGGCACG
>JAZSHB010000129.1:0-19209 GCA_045533015.1 Faecousia sp. | reverse complement strand
CTTAGCATACTGATCTCCTGTCGGGGATAAACAGAACCGATCTGGATCTTGATGTCCTCTGCGGTTGCCTCGCCGATGATGATGCCGTGCTTGCGGCGAATATGCCGGGCGATGGATTCGTCAAAGGCAACACCGGCGATCTTAACAGAGGAGGAGACGGCTACGCCGTTCATGGTGAGCACCGCGATATCCGTCGTACCGCCGCCGATATCCACCACCATGTGACCGTTGGGATTGCTGATATCCAGACCTGCACCCAAAGCAGCGGCAAGGGGTTCCTCAATCAGGTACACACGCCGGGCGCCTGCTTCGATGGCGGCGTTGATGACCGTGCGCTCCTCGATCTCGGTCACGCCGCTGGGCACACTGACGATCACTCTGGGCTTGGGTGTGAAAAGGGTGGACTTGATGGCGCTGCGGAACAGGATCTGCAGCATTTTAACGGTCATCTCATGGTCAGAGATCACACCGTCCTTAAGCGGATGCATCGCCACCACATTGCCGGGGGTTCTGCCAAGCATATTCCGGGCGGCAGAGCCGACCTGCAGAATCTTTCCGGTGTTCTTATCCACGGCAACCACAGAAGGTTCCCGGATCACGACACCTTTGTCACTTACATAGATCAAAACATTGGAGGTACCCAGATCGATACCCAGGTCACTGGAAAACAATTGCATAGCGTTCACCTACATATTATTTCTTATCATGGTACGCCGCAGCTACGGCGGCGAAGCAGACTTCCTTTGCTCCGGCGATCAGCAGTGTTTTGGCGCACTCTGATGCGGTGGCACCGGTGGTGATCACATCATCGAGCAGTAAAATACGCTTGCCTGCGATCCGTTCCCGGTCAATAACTTTGTAAGCCCCAAGGACATTGGCACGCCGCCGGGCAGCATCCCGGAAGCCGGACTGGGGCGGTGTATGACGCACCTTTTTCAACACGCCCACGGCATCACAGCCCAAATCCCGACCCAGGGCCTTAGCAAGGAGCTCCGACTGGTCATAGCCCCTTTTCAGCTGCCGCAGCAGGGAGGTGGGCACCCAGGCAAGAATGTCAAAGTTGTCCAGGCGCATAGTCTGCACTCTGGAGATCAGCAGCCTGGCATATATCGGGGCGTAGCTGCGACGGTTGCCGAACTTAAACCGGTGGATGCTTTTTCGTACATCATCCTTATAATACCACACTGCGGTCCAATGTGCAAGGAAAGGAATATTTCTTTTTGCGCGGGAAAATTCCGGTCCGTGGATACGGCAATGATGACACAGGTCTGTTTCTTCCTTGGAAAGAAGACACCTGCACAGAACACATTTGGGAGGAAAGAGCAGTCTGAGCATCAAGCATGCTCCTTCTGAAGACGAAGCTTCAGACCGGTGTAGCGGCGACCGACCTTGGCGTTGCGCGTCATAACCGCTACAGTTTCCTCCCGTCCTACAATGACCAGCAGCTCCCGCGCCCGGGTGATAGCAGTGTAGAGAATGCTGCGGCTGAGCAGATACGGTGAGCCATTCCAGGCTGCAAGCACCACAGCACGGTATTCGCTGCCCTGGCTTTTATGCACAGTCATGGCATAGGCAGGTTCCAGCTCGTTGAGCTGGGTGAAATCGTAATCTACCTCCCGGTCGTCAAAGACTACCGTCAGCTGTTCCATGGCAGGGTCGATACTGCGGATGATGCCAATGTCGCCATTGAAGATGCCGGTTCCCACCATGGAGCCGTCCAGCTTTTTCCACATAATATCATAGTTGTTCCGAATTTGCATGACCCGGTCGCCTTCCCGGAAGGTAAAGTCACCAAACTGGCGTTCCTTCCTTGCCGGAGAGGGTGGGTTGAGACTTGCCTGGAGCAGCCGATTGAGACTGACCGTGCCGGCAATGCCTTTTTTTGTGGGGGAGAGCACTTGAATTTGGTCGGCGGGAATTCCCATGTTTTTCGGAAGTCTTTCTGCACACAAGCCAACGATGGTCTGTCCAACGGCATCTTCGGACCGGGCAGGGAGAAAGAAGAAATCGTTTTTTACATCCCTCAACTCCGGCATATCGCCGCTGTTGACCCGGTGGGCATTCATGACGATCAGGCTTTGCTGTGCCTGACGGAAGATCTGGGTCAGACGCACACAGGGTAAAGTGCCGCTGCGCAGCATATCACTGAAGGGAAAACCGGGACCGACAGGTGGCAGCTGGTCCGGGTCACCCACCAGGATAAGCCGGGCATTTGCCGGGACAGCATCCAGCAGACTGTGCAATAGCAGTACATCCACCATGGACATTTCATCGACAATGATTGCATCTGTCTTCAGTGGATCGTCCTGGTTTTTTGAAAAGTACAGATCACCGGTGTGCGGGTCGATCCCTGCCTCCAGCAGTCGGTGGATCGTGGCAGCTTCCTGTCCGGTGACCTCCGTCAGCCGCTTAGCAGCTCTGCCTGTAGGGGCAGTTAAAAGGCAATTAAGCCCCATCTGGCTGTACAGGGACAGAATGCCGTTGACGATGGTGGTCTTGCCGGTGCCGGGTCCGCCGGTTATTAGCAGAAGACCGGAGGCTGCGGCGGTGCGGATGGCAGCCTCCTGTTGCTGCGAGTAGGCGATTCCGCTGTCCGCAGCTACCTGACGCATCAGCTTGTCCAGCTTTGCAGGGGCAGGATGGGGGCATTGAACATGGTCCAGCAGCTGCCGGGTGCAGCAGATCTCTGCCCGATAAAGCTGGGGAAGATAGATAATATCGATATTTGCCAGATGATCCTGCACCAGCCGCTGGCTTTCCAGAAGCTGCTCCAGGTTTTGCTGTACGGCATCACTGCTGACGCTCAGAAGCTGGGCAGTGGCAGCGGTCAGCTTTTCCCTGGGCAGGAAGCTGTGCCCTGCGGACAGATTATAGCGCAGCTCGAAAAGGATACCTGCATCGATCCGGCGGGGATCATCCTGCAAGACACCCAGCTCGATGGCAAACCGGTCCACAGCACTGAAGGGTGCGTCCAGTCCTTCATCCATCAGAAGATAGGGGTCGTCGTAGAGCATATCGACGGTGGCTTCACCGTAGAGCTTGTACGTCTTTACCGCAAGCTCTGCAGGCAGCTGATGCAAAGCGAAAAACTCCATTAAGTGCCGGATACCCACCTGCAGCCGGAAATCCTCACCGATCTGCGTGGCTTTGGCTACAGAAATGCCGGAGATCTCCGCAAGCCGCGCCGGCTCGCGCTCCATGATGTGCAGGGTCTCATCGCCAAAACGCTGTACGATTCTTGCAGCCATCCGGGGACCGATTCCTTTGATGACCCGGCTGGAAAGGTAACCCATGATCTGGTCAGCGGTCTGGGGCATCAGCCGTTCCAGAAATTCTGCCTCAAACTGGCGGCCGTAGCTGGGATGGGAACTCCATTTGCCGGTGACCATCAGCCGTTCACCGGTGCTGGGCATGGGGATGGTACCTACTACGGTAGCGGTCTGCCCATCCTCGCACTGCAGCCGCAGCACCGCGTAACCGTTTTCGTAGTTATGATAGATGACGGCGCTGATTACGCCCTGCAGGATCTCCATTTCAGTCAAAGCATCTGCACTCCAATTTTCGACATTTTTTTATAGTTTACTATATTTCTTTCCGATTGAAAAGACTTATCTGAAAACTTTTTGCACATTCAGACAATAATATAGAAAAAAGCTTCCGCGTCAGGGCGAGTATTTACAAATAATTCTTGAATTGGCACAGCTTTTGGGGTATAATGCGTATAAAAAAAGAAGCGCAGGAGGTGCGGCGTCATGAAGGACCTGAATATGCTGGTCTGGCTTTCCCAGCTGGGGCTGAGCGTTGCGCTGCCACCTGCGGCACTGATCCTGCTGGCGGTTTGGCTGCGGGACCGGTTTGGCTGGGGACAGTGGGTTCTTTGGCTCGGTATTTGCCTTGGACTGTACTGTGCAGTGACCGGCTTTGTTTCTTCGCTGCGGACGCTGTCCCGGTTTACGAAGGATACGGCGCAGCCGCCGGTCTTTAATGACCACGACTAAAGCTTGGAGGCTTTTATGGATTCACAAAAGATCGTATATCGGGAAACGGCGATCATTGCTGTGGGTGAGGTAATTCTCTCAGCGGTGATGGTTGGCGTTTTCGCTGCCCTGGGTCATTTCCGGATGAATGTGCTGTGGGGCGCGGTGACCGGCTGTCTTATTATGATCGTTAATTACTTCTTTATGGCGGTGACGGTCAGCCTGGCGGCAGACCGGGCAGAGCAGGGGCAGGTGCAGCAGGCACAGAAAATGGTAAGCCTTTCCTCTGTGGTCCGGCTGATACTCATGGGTGTGGCACTGCTGCTTGGAATAAAGCTGGGTGCCAATGTTCTGGCGATCGCGCTGCCCCTTTTGTTTGCCCGTCCTGTGCTGATGCTGGCGGAGTTTTTCAGAAAGAAGGGTGACCAATGAGTGGGATCGATGTCAGGGGCGCGAGGACCCTTTTTCACCTCGGACCTGTGGCGGTCACAGAGACGATTCTTTCTTTGCTTGTAGTGACTGTACTGCTGGCTGTAGCGGGTGTGCTTCTGGGAAGAAACCTAAAAAAACGACCCGGTGCTCTGCAGGTGCTGACGGAAAAGGCTGTTGGGATGCTTATGAACCTTGTCAGCAGCACGATGGGCGAGCATAATATCGGTTGGGCACCTTATATCGGCACGATCTTCCTGTCCTCCATAACAGGCAGTCTGATCGGCTTGACCGGCTTTCTGCGTTCCACCACCGCAGACCTGGCGGTGGTGCTGACCTGGGCGGTGATGACAAGCGTGATCATCTGGTACCAGTCTATCAAGAGAAACGGTTTTCTGGGCTGGCTTAAGGGCTTTACAGAGCCCATCGTTGTGATGACACCTATGAATATCGTCTCGGAGATCGCCCAGCCGGTAGCAATGGCATTTCGTCACTTCGGCAATGTGGCAGGCGGCAGTATCATCACCATGATCGTCTACACTGCCCTGTCTTTGGCATCCTCGGCGCTGCTGAAGCTGATCTCCCGTACGGTGATCCTGCCGGCGGTCCTGCTGGTGCTGGCGGTGCTCCTGCTGGTATCGGGCATAAAAAAGAAAAAGCTTGCAAGGAAGATATTCGCAGCTGTATTTGGGGTTCTGGGCGTGCTGGGACTTCTGATGTATCTGGATCTGCTGGGTGGCGTTGAGATTCCGATCCTGCAGTTGGGTATCCCGGCAGTGCTGAGCATCTACTTTGATTTATTCTCCGGTTTTGTACAGGCATTTGTGTTCAGCCTGCTGAGCATGGTCTATATTGCAGGTGCCTGTCCGCCTCCGGAGGAGGTATAATATAAAACAATTATAAAAATTTGGAGGTTACTACTATGAATGAAGCGATTATGGTTGCAGCAAAGGCGATCGGCGCAGGTCTGTGTATGGGCATCGGCGCGATCGGTCCGGCAATCGGTGAAGGCAACGCTGTTGGCAAGGCACTGGAGGGTATGGCACGCCAGCCCGAGGCTGCAGGCAACCTGCGTACCAATATGATCCTGGGCTGTGCCATTACCGAAACCACCGGTATCTACTCTTTGGTCATTGCACTGCTGATTTTGTTTGCTATCTGATAAGCTGTTTTCAAAAACATAGCAAAGGAGCTTAGAGCGTGGGACCGGGAGAATTTTTGAATATTAACTTTTTTACGGCTCTTTTTACGCTGGTCAATACGGTTGTCCTGTTTCTTGTGCTGAAGAAATTTCTTTTTAAGCCGGTGATGAAAATGATCACGGACCGGCAGAAGGAGATCGACGAGATGTACGCGGATGCAGACACAGCCAAGCAGCAGGCGGCAGCACTTCGCAGCGAGTATGCGGTCAAGCTGTCTGCCGCGGCAGATGAGGCAGAGCGTGTGGTGAAGGAAGCTACCGCCCGGGGACAGAGTCGCCAGGAGGATATCCTGCGCCAGGCAAACGCCGAGGCAGACGCGATTTTGCGCAAGGCATCTGCTGACATCGCCCGGGGGAAGAAAAAGGCGATCAATGATGCGAAGGATGAGATCGCCGGGCTTGCGATGGATATTGCCGGCAAGCTGGTGGGAAAGAGCCTGAACGCTGAGGACCAGGCAGCCCTGGTCGATCAGTTTATCGAGCAGCTGGGTGACGGCGTATGACCCAGATCGCAGAGCGTTATGCCCAGGCGCTGTACAGCCTGGCAAGGGATGAAGGATTGGACACCGTCATTGGCGAGGAGCTGGCGCTGCTCGACAGCGGGTTTTCCCAGGAACCGGCATTTGTGCGGCTGCTGTCCAGTCCGAATTTGAGCAAAGAAGAACGCTGCAGCGTGATCGATGACAGCTTCCGGGGCAAGGTCCATCCCTATGTGCTGAATTTTCTGAAGCTGCTGTCTGAAAAGCGGCACGCAGGGTGTTTTGGAGATTGCTGCGAGGCGTATCGGCGGCAATACAATGCTGACCACGGAATCGTCAGCGTCGTGGCGGTGACAGCGGTGCCGCTGACCGATGCGCAACGGGAAAAGCTGCGCACCAAGCTGCAGCAGGTGACAGGGAAAACTGTCCAGCTGCGCGAACGGGTGGACGCTGCCTGTATGGGCGGAGTACGCCTGGATTATGACGGAAAGCGCGTGGATGCCACGGTGAAGAACCGCCTGGAGGCGCTGCGCAGGATGCTTGATAATACCGTACTTTGAGGTAGATTATGGAACTAAGACCTGAACAGATCACGAAGATCATTCGTGAGCAGATCAAAAATTACGAGGCAAGACTGGAGACCAGCGAGACGGGTACGGTCATCCTGGTCGGTGACGGTATCGCTAAGGCTTCCGGTCTGGATGCCTGCATGGCAGGGGAGCTGGTAGAGTTTCCCAACGGTGCCTTCGGCATGGCGCAAAACCTGGAGGAGGACACCGTATCCATCGTTATTCTGGGTACTGACAACGGCATTAAAGAGGGCGATGTGGTGAAGCGTACCGGCAAGGTGGTATCCGTGCCGGTGGGTGAGGGACTGATCGGCAGAGTGGTAGATGCCCTGGGAACACCGATCGACGGCAAGGGCGCTGTGGAGGCGGAAACTTACCGTCCTATCGAAATGCCCGCACCAGGTATCATCGACCGCGCCCATGTAAGCAGACCTCTGCAAACCGGTATTAAGGCGATCGATTCCATGATCCCTATCGGAAGAGGTCAGCGTGAGCTGATCATCGGTGACCGTCAGACAGGTAAGACTACCATCGCCACCGATACGATCCTTAACCAAAAAGGAAAAAATGTCATCTGTATCTATGTTGCCATCGGACAGAAGCGTTCTACTGTGGCGCAGATCGTGGAGGATCTGACTGTAGGCGGTGCTATGGATTATACCGTGGTGGTGTCCGCAACCGCTTCCGAGTTGGCACCTATGCAGTATATCGCACCCTATACCGGCTGTGCCGTGGGTGAGCATTTTATGCACCAGGGCAAGGATGTGCTGGTGGTCTACGACGATCTGAGCAAGCACGCTGTGGCGTATCGCGCCATCTCCCTGCTTATTCGCCGTCCCCCCGGACGGGAGGCGTATCCGGGTGATGTTTTCTATCTGCACTCCAGACTTTTGGAGCGCGCTGCCCAACTGTCTCCCGCGCTGGGCGGCGGCAGCCTGACGGCACTTCCCATTATCGAGACCCAAGCGGGTGATGTGTCCGCTTACATTCCCACCAATGTGATCTCCATCACGGATGGGCAGATATTCCTGGAAAGTGAGCTGTTTAACGCCGGCATCATGCCTGCGGTGAACCCGGGCATTTCGGTGTCCCGCGTAGGCGGTGATGCGCAGATCAAGGCGATGAAGAAAGTCTCCGGCAGCTTGAAGCTGCTGTACTCCCAGTACCGGGAGCTGCAGAGCTTTGCCCAGTTTGGCTCTGATCTGGATGCCGACACCAAGGCACGCCTTGCTTTGGGTGAGCGCATTGTGGCGGTACTGAAGCAGAAAAATAAAGCCCCTGTTGAGGTTGCTCATCAGGTGTGCATCATCTATGCGGTCACTAAGGGCTATCTGAAGGATATCCCTGTGGAACAGGTACCGGAATTTGAAAAGCGTCTGCAGGAGTTTATGGACAATCGCCATGAAGCGGTGCTGACTGCCATCCGGCAAAGCGGTAAGCTGGAACCGGAAACGGAGGAAGTCCTGAAATCAGCCCTTACCCAGCTGCTTGGGGAATTCCGAAAGGGGAATTGAGGCTATGGCGGGCGTTTCTACAAAGGAGATCAAAAGCCGAATCCGCAGCATGGAGTCCACCCGCCAGATCACCAAGGCGATGGAAATGGTGGCAGCCTCCAAGCTGCGCCGGGCGCAGACCCAGGTGCTTGCGTCCAGACCCTATTTTGAGACCCTCTACGGGGTTATCAACGATATCGTGGATACCAACCGGGAGCTTTCTTCCCCATACCTGTGCGCGCGTACCGGAAACAAGGCGTTGTATGTGGTTTTTGCCGGTGACCGGGGCTTGGCAGGGGGCTATAACAGCAATATCCTCAAGCTCGTGATGTCCCAGCTGGAGGGCAAACAGGCGACGGTCCTGCCAATTGGAAAAAAGGCGGCAGACTTTTTCGCATCCCGGAGTATTCCGACTCTGACCGTCAGCTATGCCGATGCGGCAGCAGTGTCTCTTGGTGATTGTTTTACCATCGCCAAGGAGCTGAGCAAGCGCTTCCTGGACGGCACTTATGATGAAATTCATGTGGCATACACCAATTTTGTATCCGTGCTGTCCCAGACACCTGCCACCTTGCGGCTTTTGCCGCTGCTGCGGCAGTCTACCGGCAGGGAAGGGGCAAAGGAAAGCGATATCCTCTATGAACCGGACAGCACACAGGTGTTTGAAAGGATCATTCCGGAGTATCTGGGAGGTATCCTTTACGGCGCACTGTGTGAAAGCCGTGCGGCAGAGCATGCTGCAAGGCGCACGGCAATGGATTCTGCTACCCAGAATGCCGATGATATGATCGCGGATCTGAGCCTGCAATACAACCGGGCACGGCAGGGTGCCATTACCCAGGAGCTGACGGAGATTGTTGCCGGCTCCCAGAGTTAACATCAGACAAGGAGTTGACGCCAATGGAAATCAATAAGGGAACAGTGCTCCAGGTCATGGGTCCTGTTTTGGATATCCGGTTCCCGGAGGACCGGTTGCCGGAGCTGCTCCGGGCGATCGAGATTCCCTTCGGTGAGGGGAAGATCGTTGCGGAGGTGGCGCAGCATATCGGCGACAGCGTGGTGCGCTGTATCGCCATGAGCTCTACCGATGGTCTGCAGCGGGGCGTGGAAGCCATCGATACCGGCGCGCCCATCAGCGTGCCTGTGGGTGAAGAATGCCTGGGGCGTGTGTTTAATCTGCTGGGTCAGCCCATCGATGAGGCGGGTCCTGTCCAGGCACGGGAGGTTTGGCCCATCCACCGCAGCGCCCCTGCTTATGATGAACAGCAGCCTGCCACAGAGATTCTGGAAACGGGCATTAAGGTCATCGATCTGATCTGCCCTTACGCCAAGGGCGGCAAGATCGGTCTCTTCGGCGGCGCGGGCGTTGGCAAAACGGTGCTGATCCAGGAGCTTATTTACAATATCGCAACTGCTCATAACGGCTATTCTGTGTTCACCGGTGTGGGTGAGCGCACTCGTGAGGGCAATGACCTGTATAACGAAATGACGGAGTCCGGGGTTATCAAAAAGACAGCCATGGTCTTCGGTCAGATGAATGAACCCCCCGGAGCCAGAATGCGTGTGGGACTTACCGGTCTTACCATGGCAGAGTATTTCCGGGATGTGAAGCACCAGGATGTGCTTTTGTTCATTGACAATATCTTCCGTTTTACCCAGGCTGGTTCTGAGGTATCCGCATTGCTGGGGCGCATGCCCTCTGCGGTGGGCTACCAGCCGACCCTGGCGACGGAAATGGGTGCGCTGCAGGAGCGTATTACCTCCACCAAGGATGGCTCGATCACCTCGGTCCAGGCGGTGTATGTGCCTGCGGATGACTACACAGACCCGGCACCTGCTACCACCTTTGCACACCTGGTTGCCACCACGGCGCTGGACCGGGGCATTGCCTCTCTGGGTATCTATCCGGCAGTCGATCCGCTGAATTCCTCCTCCCGTATTCTGACTCCGGAGGTGGTGGGCGCGGAGCATTACCGGGTAGCAAGAAGCGTCCAGCAGATCCTGCAGCGGTATAAGGAGCTGCAAGACATCATCGCCATCATGGGCATGGACGAGCTCTCCGAGGAGGACAAGCTGACGGTCAGCCGTGCCCGTAAGGTACAGCGGTTCCTGTCCCAGCCCTTCAGCGTGGCGGAGCAGTTTACCGGATTTGAAGGAAAATATGTTCCTTTGTCGGAAACGGTCCGGGGCTTCCGGGAGATCATCGAGGGTAAGCATGATGAAATTCCCGAATCCTGCTTCCTGTTTGCAGGCACCATCGACGATGTGGTGGAAAAGTGGAAGGGTGAAAGCCAATGACAGCCTTTCCTTTGAAGATCGTAACGCCCTGTGGTGTGCAGTTTGACGGACAGGCAGAGGAGCTGGTAGTCAGAACGACCAGCGGTGATACCGGCATTTTAGCGGGGCATATCAATTATGTAGCCCCTCTGGGCATGGGCATCGCCACGGTGACTGTCCAGGGGACCAAGCGCTACGGAGCCTGCATCGGCGGTATGGTTTCCGTGGTAAACGGCGCGGTGACGCTGGTGCCTACCACCTTCGAGTGGGCAGAGCAGATCGATACAGACCGGGCGCTGGCGTCAGAGCAGCGGGCACAGGAAATCCTTGCAAACAAGGAAGCCTCCGGTGCGGATATCCTTCTTGCGCAGGCGCGGCTGAAGCGGGCACTGATTCGTAAAAGCGCCGCCACCTACAAACCGAAATAAGAAAAAGGGATTGCCGCAAAATGAAGGTTTTGCAGCAATCCCTTTTTGCACAGGTTACATTTTATAAAATACCCGGTAGTTCCGTTCCTTGTCCGGCGGTTCCGGTGTTTCGCTGAACAGTCCGTAAAGCGCGCCGCACCGATCCTCTAAAAGCTGATAAGGATCATCCATTCGCTGTCCGATGTTGGGGAAATCGCCTGTTTGTCGGGCGGTTTTTAATATTTCTCTGCCCCGGTCATTAAAAGCAAGGACGCGGACATAGGGGACAGGAGTGATAAGCATTTGCTGTGTGATACCAAGAAATGCACACATGACCATCCGGTCCAGCCTTGTCCGGGTATACCGCTTGGATTTGACAGATGTGAGGATGTTCTCCAGGGTGGTTTCCTCTCTTGCAGCGTGCATCAGCTTGCGCCACAGACCCTCTGTGCCGTAGGGAAGTGCTTCAAATTCCGCATCCGACATGGTACGAAGCCTTGCGAGGATCGCCAGCTCGCCTGCTTCTATGGTATGCAGGGGGGCGTTTTCAAAGCAGGGGACAGCCGCCTGGGGTACATAGCTGCACCAGTCCAGCCCCTTTCCCATCAGCGTACGAACAGCGGTGGCAGAGGGGTTTTCTGTATCCGGTGCGGTATTGTGATAGCTGCCCTGACGCAGGATGGGCAGCGGTTGCAGGGGACTTTTTTGCAGAAGGATGGCTTTGCAGTACTCCACAGCCAAAATATTATTGGGCTGAGACAGAAGCGTCCCGTCCAGTCCCACCGTCTCCAGAGCAGCCTGCCGGGCGGCAGGGAAGGAAAGTCCCTTATCCAGTTCCCTGTGCAGCGCCGACGAAAAGGCGGGCGAGAGAAGTGCCTTTGCCGTCTCAAGCAGGGCAGTACTGTCTGCAACCTCCGCCCCAAAGCATAGACGCTGACAAAATTGGGAAAGAATAGAAACACCTGTATTGGCAAACCCCTCAGCAGAGCTGAGCGCTGCGGTGACCGGCAGCTCCAGCACCAGATCCGCCCCGGAAAGGACGGCAGCCCTGGCGCGCAGCATTTTGTCCAGGATCGCCGGCATACCCCGCTGAACAAAGTTGCCACTCATCAGACAGACGATGCCGTCCTGCGGGTTGGCAGCTCTGACAGCGTCCAGTTGCTTTTTGTGCCCCAGATGCAGGGGGTTATATTCGCATATGATGCCGGTGATCTTCATAATAACCCACCTTTTTTGAAAAATTTCTGTTTCAGGGGTTGAGAAATTTTGGAATTTATTATAGAATAGCCATAGATGTGTTTATCTTATCATAAATAACAAGAAAATCAAATTATTTTAGGAGGAAGTTTTCCAATGAACATTTTGATCATCAACGCCGGCTCATCCAGTCTGAAGTATCAGCTGATGGATCCCGAGACCGGTGTCGTTTCCGCAAAGGGTCTGTGTGAGCGTATCGGTATTGATGGCCGCCTGAACCACAATGCAAACGGTGAGAAGGTCGTTAAGGATATTCCCATGCCCACCCATTCTGAAGCCATCGCTGCTACCCTGGAGATCTTGGTAGATCCTGTCAACGGCGTTATCAAGTCTGTTGACGAGATCGATGCTGTGGGTCACCGTGTGCTCCATGGCGGCATGGAGTTCTTTGACTCCTGCATCATCGACGATGAGGTCATCAAGGCGATCAAGAAGTGCATCCCCCTGGGACCCCTTCACAACCCTGCCAACCTTATGGGTATCGAGGCTTGCCAGGCAGTTATGCCCAAGACACCTCAGGTGGCGGTGTTTGATACTGCCTTCCACATGACTATGCCTCCCAAGGCTTACCGTTATGCCATTCCCACTGAGTACTATGAGAATGACTCCATCCGTCGCTACGGCTTCCACGGCACTTCCCACAAGTATGTGGCGCGCCGTACTGCTGAGCTGGTGGGCAGGAAGGAATTCAAGATGGTCAACTGCCACCTGGGCAACGGCTCTTCCATGTCCGCTGTGAAGGACGGCAAGTGCCAGGATACCACCATGGGTCTGACTCCTCTGGCAGGTGTTCCCATGGGCACCCGTTCCGGCGATATCGACGCCGCTGTGGTGCAGTTTATCTGCAATAAGTACGGCATGAGCGTAGACGAGTGCCTGAATATGCTCAACAAGAAGTCCGGTATGCTGGCAATGTCCGGCATCTCCTCTGATTTCCGCGATCTGGAGGAGGGTGCAAACAACGGCAATGCTGATTGCGCACTGGCGCGTGAGAAGTTCTGCTACGAGGTTGCCAAGTATGTAGGTGCTTACGCTGCTGCTATGAACGGTATCGATGTACTGACCTTTACCGCAGGTGTGGGCGAGAATGACAGGAATGTCCGCGCTGCTGTTTGCGAATACCTGGGCTATCTGGGTGTGAAGCTGGATCCTGAGCTGAATGCCCAGCGTGGCGAGCATAAGATCTCTGCCGCCGATTCCAAGGTCGAGGTCTGGATCGTTCCCACAAACGAAGAACTGATGATCGCACAGGACACCGCCGAGCTGGTCAAAGCTGCCAACTGATGAAAAGAAGAGGCGGAGCGCATCTCCGCCTCTTTGTTTATGGAGAGTAATATGGCAAGTGTTTCTGAACGCTTTTTGCGTTATGTACGCTTTGATACCAAGTCCGACGAGACATCCGAAACCTGTCCCTCCACCGCAGGTCAGCGTGTACTGGGAGCTGCGCTGGTAGAGCAGATGCAGGCTATGGGTATCCGGGATGCCTATATGGATGCAGACGGCTATGTTTACGGAACAGTCCCCGGTGATCCGTCCTTTCCCACGATCGGGCTGATCGCCCATATGGATACTGCCCCGGATCTCTCCGGTGCAGATGTAAAGGCGCGGATCGTTCCTTACAGCGGCGGCGATATCGTACTGAATGCACAAGCAGGTATCGTGCTTCGGGAAGCGGACCACGAAAGCCTTAAAAACCATCATGGTAAGCACCTGATCGTTACCGACGGCACGACCCTTTTGGGCGCGGACAATAAAGCCGGTATCGCAGAAATATTAACTGCCGCCGAAATACTGCTGCACTGCGATACGCCTCATGCGACCCTGCGCATCGGCTTTACCCCTGATGAGGAGATCGGCAGAGGCGCAGACAAATTCAATATCAAAGCATTTGGCGCGGACTTTGCCTACACAGTCGATGGCGGTGCGTTGGGCGAAGTGGAATACGAAAACTTCAATGCCGCCGGGGCTACCGTGGTTTTTCACGGTGTCAATATCCACCCCGGTGCAGCCAAGGACAAGCTGGTCAATTCCCAGTATATTGCTATGGAATTCGAGGGCTTGCTGCCCCCGGAGCAAAAGCCGGAACACACCTCCGGTTATGAAGGCTTTATCCATCTGACGGATATGGAGGGCTCGGTGGAGAAGACCACCCTTCGTTATATCATCCGGGATCATGACATGGAAAAGTTTGAAGACAAGAAACAGATCATGCGGCATGCAGCGCAGCAGCTCAACAAGCGGTATGGCAAAGGCACTGTAGAACTGATCATAAAAGACAGCTACTACAATATGCGCGAAAAGATCGAACCGTGTATGCACATTGTGGAGCGCGCCACGGCTGCTATGCAGGCTGTGGGGATCCAACCGAAAACCGTCCCGATCCGGGGCGGTACAGACGGTGCAAGGCTCAGCTATGAAGGGCTGCCCTGTCCGAACCTGTGTACCGGCGGTGAGAATTTTCACGGCAGATACGAATATATTCCTGTAGAAGATATGGAGCTCGTTGTCAAGCTTTTGGTGCAGCTGCTGACTATGTGAAAAGGAAAGGTGAAAATAATGGCAGAATTAAGAGCAGGCTTTGCAAGAGTAGATATCACACCGCCTCTGGGAACCACCCTGGCGGGCTACCCCCAGACACGGCACGCGGACGGCGTCCTTGATCCGCTGACAGCCAGCGCAGTGGTTTTCGATGACGGTGAAAAGCGCATTGCGATCCTGAGCGTTGACCATTTAGGTCTGAATATGGCACGCACCGATGTGATGCGGCCCAAGATCGCAGAGGCGATCGAGACAGAAACGGCAGCAATCCATCTGTGCTGTACCCATACCCATCTGGCGCCGGTTACCTATCCGGGACACAATGAGGAATATGTCCTGTTTTTGACACAGAAGCTGTGTGATGTGGCTGCTATGGCGGTTAAGGACCTGGCACCGGCAGCGCTGTCTTATACCCGGGCAAGGGTGGAGGATGTTGCGTTTATTCGCCGTTTTCGCATGAAGGACGGCTCCTGCCGTACCAATCCCGGTTTCCAAAACCCGGACATCGACCATTCTCTGGGTCTGCCCGATGAGGAAGCCTCCCTGCTGATCGTCAAGCGAGAAGGAGCAAAGGAGATCGGCATCATCAACTTCCAGGTGCATCCGGATACCATCGGCGGCGATACCATTTCCGCAGACTTCCCGTATTTTGTCCGCAGTACCTATGAGGAGCTTGTTCCCAATTCCCACTGTATGTACATTAACGGTGCCCAGGGCGACACCAACCATTTCGATGTACGCCTTGGAAAGGGTGCGCTGCGTTTCGGCCATCGGCGTACACGGTACATGGGTCGAAAGATCGCTCTGTCCCTGATCGCCAACTATGATCTGGCACAGCCGCTGGAGGGAACGAAGGTCAACTATTGCCAGAAGAATGTCATGGTGAAAAACAATAAGGGAACGCCGGACCAGGTGCCCGAGGCACAGGAGATCATGAAGCGCTTCCGTGAAGGTGGTATTGACGCGGTAGGACCTGCTTCTATGGGAATGCTTCGGGTGTCTGCCTATGCCCAGGCAAACCGCATCGTCAGTATGTTGGAGGCACCGGATGAAAGGGAACTGTGCCTGGTGGCGGTCTGCGTAGGAGATGTCGCCTTTGTAGGCTATCCCGGTGAGCCCTTTACTCAGGTTGGCAGAAGCGTTAAGCAGAAATCCAAGTTTACGCTGACCATCCCTTCCTGCTGTTCCAACGGTTATGAGGGATATTTCCCCACAGAGGATGCCTATGAGGAGGGTAGCTATGAGGGGATGACTGCGCGCTTTGTTGCCGGTACTGCCGAGCAGCTGATCGAAGAGTCCACTCAGATGGTAAATGCCCTGTAAAAAGCAAAGTGCATGTTGCGTTTTTTGCAACATGCACTTTATGTTTTCAGACGCTTGAACAGTGCAAGAAAAGCACAGCAGGAAACAAACAGAGGATGGGTAAGCGGTCTGGGCGCATAATAGGCACTGTCGTATTCTGCAGGCAGCGGCATAGGACCGGTGTACACAGAAAAGGAGCGTAAAAGCTGCTCCACTTCTCCCACGGAATAATACCTGTCGGGGTCGATGTCGATGCCCAGCGTATGCAGTATTTCTACACAAAATTCGATGCAGGTGTAAGCGTCTCTGGGTTTGATCCGGCGGCGCAGCAACGCTGTAGCAGCAGATAAGTGGTTGTAAAGATAACGGTCCTGCTGCCGGTGCATCTGCCCAAGCAGCACAGAAAGGGTGTTGTGCTGCTCCGGGGTGACAGGCAGACGGCAGATGCGGCTATGGGTGCTTTTGCCGTTTACATGATACCGGGACAGGGACTCCCGGACAAAGCCGCCATAAAAGGGCGTCCGGTAATACCGCCGGGCAAAGCCGTACATCTGGGTCAGTTCCGCGTCCAGAGCGATACTCACATGATTAAATTCGTCGCCGGTGATTCTACGGATCAGCTTGCCGATTCGATATGGGGTGGAGGAGAAGACGATGTATACCCAGCGGTCTTCCATAAAGGCAGCCTCCTTTTTTAGATATTCTGTATTTTGATCAACTGGCAGATATCCTGGCAGATATCCCCACTGCCCAACGCACGAACCAGGGCGCTGCACATGGCATCCGGGGAGAAACGGCAGCCGGTAAGCGCTTTGGAAATATGATCACTCAGCTGCCAGTCCATCGCGTCGGAGTAAACCTGCACCGCCTGGATGCAGCCCCCTTCGACCTGTAGCTGCAGCTGGATACTGCCCCAGGGAAAGCGCGCCTCACAGCAGAAGCTGAAGGGTAGCCGTGGACCGTAGAGCCATTGCCAGGAGGAGAGCACCGCCGTATATCCTTCGATCTGCTTCAAAGCGTCGGCATCCAGTGTGCGCTGCTGCGGAACGAGCCCGTAAACCTGGGCAAAGGCGGCACGCATATGCATAGCCATTGCCTTGCAGGTCAGTCCCGGGGAAAACTCTGCGAGGTTTGCCACGCGGGAACGGACGGAAGGGACCCCCTTTGCTTCCAGTTTTGCCTTGGAGGGGGTCAGATACCTGCTTAGCTTGTCCTTATCCACATCCACCAGCAGTGTTCCGTGGTGGTAGGCACGCCCCTGGCTGTGGTAAAAGGCGTTGCCGGAGAATTTTGCGCCGTGGATCAGAAGGTCGTTCCGTCCGGAGCGTTCCGCTTCCAGCCCCAGGGCAGCACAGGCGGTCTGAATCACCAGTAACTGGCGGTCCGGGTCGTAGTCATCTTCTGCCATCAGGAAAGTAAAGTTCAGATTGCCCGTATCGTGAAAAACAGCACCGCCCCCGGAGAGCCGCCGTGCCAGTTTGCCGCCTTCCTGCTCCAAAAGGGAGGTGCGGCACTCTGCCCAGGCGTTCTGGTTGCGCCCGATGACCACGGTGTTTTGGTTTTGCCATAAATATAAAATGCAGCAGCCCGGTTCTACCGTTTCTAGCAGATATTTTTCTGTGGCGATGTTGCGGTAGGGGTCCAGATGGCTGCTCTCATAGATCTGGATATTTTCGATCATTTTTTATCCTTCTTTTGTGTAGTAGCTGTATTATATACTATATTTGCGTCTTTGGCTAGACAATATTGGAAAAACTGTTGACAAATATGTTTTGCAGATGTTATATTTGTTATAGATTGTTATAATATTAACATTTTGGAGGCGCTATGTACAGTATTCGACAGGAGCAGATCCGGGAGTATATCGAACAGAAAAATGTAGTGACGATCAAAGAATTGCAGGCGCTGCATCCCGAGGTGTCTCTCATGACGATCCACCGGGATCTGGACGCGCTGCAGGAAAACGGATATATCGTTAAGTTCCGTGGCGGCGCAAAATCGGTGCGGTTGTCCAGTGATCCGGAGTTCAATGTGCGTATGCGTGAAAACAATGTGGGAAAGACCCGCATTGCCCAGAAGGCGTTGGAGCTGATCACGCCCAACACAGCGATCTTTCTGGATGCCAGCACCACAAACCTCGCCCTTGCAAAGGCGCTTCCGGATATGAGTCTGAACATTTTTACCACCGGACCGAGCATAGCGCTGGAGCTGTGCCGTTTGCATAACCCGGTGGTGACCCTGTGCTGCGGCACGATCAACCGGAAGAATCTTGCGCTTTCCGGTCAAAACACCCTGCAAATGCTGGAAGGTATCAATATTGACCTTGCCTTTGTGGGCGTATCCGGCTGCTCTGTGGATGCGGGCTTTACCTGCGGAACAGAGGGCGATATGCTGGTCAAGCGCAAGGTCATCGAAAAGGCACGCACCAGCGTTATCATGTGCGGACACGAAAAGTTCAGCTGTCTGATGCCCTATACCTTTGCCAAGCTTTCCGATGTGGATTGCGTCATCTCCGATGCACCGCTGCCGGAGTCCTTCGTCCAGGCAGCACGCGCTGCGGATGTGAAGCTGCTGTAATACTCTGCCGGAGTGGTTTACCACTCCGGTTTTTACATTTTCTGAGAAATAGCTATTGACTTAGACTGTTACGATAAGTTATAATTAACAAGCTATAACACAATAAGGAGGATATATCATGGCAAATGCTGTCATCATGCCCAAGGCCGGTATTACTGTGGAAAGCTGTATCATCGGTGAGTGGGTCAAGAAGGTTGGTGACCAGGTCAAGGTCGGCGACGTTCTGTTTACCTATGAAACGGACAAAGCGTCCTTCGAATGCGAATCTACTGCCGAAGGCACACTGCTGGAGATTTTCTATGAGGAGGGCGATGAGGTCCCGTGCCTGGTCAATGTCTGCGCTGTGGGCGCACCCGGTGAGGATGCCTCTGCACTGAAGGGCGGCAGCGCCGCACCTGCTGAGGCTGCACCTGCTGCCGCACCTGCCGCGGCTGCTGCACCTGCCACTGCTGTGGCTGCCAACACCAAGGCACAGGCTGTCATTATGCCCAAGGCGGGCATCACTGTGGAGAGCTGCATCATCGGTGAGTGGCTCAAGCAGGTAGGCGACGATGTCAAGATTGGCGATATCCTGTTTACATATGAGACGGACAAGGCTTCCTTCGAGTGCGAGTCCACAGCCGAAGGTAAGCTGCTGGCAATCTTCTTTGAAGAAGGTGACGAGGTCCCCTGCATGGAGAATGTCTGTGCTGTGGGCCCCGAG
>JAZSHB010000098.1:0-2234 GCA_045533015.1 Faecousia sp. | reverse complement strand
CATGTGACGCTTGATGGAAGCCACAGTACGGTCCGCGTTGGTAACAGCCTGGCGCTTTGCGACCTGACCGACCATACGCTCACCGGTCTTGCTGAAAGCAACAACGGACGGTGTGGTGCGTGCGCCCTCGGCGTTGGCGATAACAACAGGCTCGCCGCCTTCGAGAACTGCTACGCAGGAATTGGTAGTACCCAAGTCGATACCGATAATTTTACCCATAATATAAATCCTCCTATATAAATGAAAATTGTTTATATTTTTGATGGACAATGGATAATGGACAAATGACAATTAAGGTATTGCCTTCGGCAAGTATTGAAATATGTTTGCGAAGCAGATTCCTTCATTGTCCATTGTCAATTTTCAATTGTCAATTTAATTGGCTACTTGAACCATAGCAAATCGAACTATTTTATCACCCAGTCTGAAGCCCTTCTGGAACACCTGGGTGATGGTGTTTTCCTCTACACCTTCCTCTTCGGTGTGCATGACCGCGTTGTGGATATTAGGGTCAAAGGTGTCGCCCACATTGCCGAAGATCTCAACGCCCAGACCCGTAAAAATGCTCACCAGCTGGGTCATGGTCATTTCCACGCCCTTTTTGTAGGCGGCATCCTCGGTGGGCTGGTTCAGCGCCCGTTCCAGGTTATCATACACAGGCAGCAGCTTTTCCACCGCGTCTGCCTTGCCGTTGCCATAGGACTGTTCCTTTTCCTTCAGGCTGCGCTTGCGGAAGTTATCGTAGTCCGCAGCCAGGCGCAGATAGCTGTCATGCTCTGCGTTATACTTTTCCTCCCAGGGGTCAACCGCCGGCGTTTCTTCTGCCGCTTCGGTTACTTCCTGTGCAGTTTCCGCAATGGGCGTTTCCTGCTGTTCGTCTTTTTTCTTTTTAGCCAATGTTATGCCTCCTCTTGGTTCTCAGCTGCAGGCAGCTGGGGCTGTTCCGGTTTGGCAAAGAGCTTGGACAGGCTTTCAGCAAAATAACTCAGCCGTGCCGTGACCTTTGCGTAGTCCATACGGGTAGGACCGACGACGCCGATCATGCCCTGCATACCGTCGCCGATGTCAAATTTCGTCATAACGACGGAGGTATCCTTCAGCTCCTGCGCCACATGCTCCGGTCCGACCAGGACCTTTGTGCCGTTTTGGTTTTGCATCACAGCCGGCAGGTTGGCGAGGGTGTCCTCGTCCAGGGTGGTCAGCACCCGCTGTGCCTTGTCCACATCCCGGTACTCCGGCAGACCCAGCAGCCGCATCTGTCCGGCGACAGCCATATTCGTGCTGGACTGGCGGTTCAGTGTCTCGGCAGTGAACTCCATGATGATGGGCACCAGGCAGGCAGCGGCACCGGCAGAGCCCATGACCCGTTCCAGCAGCTCCTGAGTGAATGCATCCGCGTGCAGACCGGTCATGGTAGCATTGAGCACGGCGCTGAGTATTTTCAAATCCGCCTCGGTCACATTCACCGGCAGCTTGATGAGCTTGTTGACGACCTCATCGCCCTCAAGCATAATGACCAGGATCACGCTGCCCTGTCCGGCGAGAATCAGGTCGAAGCGCTTGACTGCAGCACCGCAGGTGTGGGAGGCGACGGAGATCGCCGGAAGATCGGTAGCTTGTGAAACAAGCTTGGCGACCTTTTCTACCATTTTGTCCACCTTTTGCATTTTTTCCTCAATGGCGGTGTTGATCGATTTCGTTTCGTCCATGCTCAGCCGATAGTCCAGCATCAGCTCATCCACATACAGCCGGTAGCCTGCAGCGGAGGGGATGCGTCCGGCGCTGGTGTGGGGCTGTTCCAGATAACCCATGGCGGTCAGATCCGCCATTTCATTGCGGATGGTGGCGGAGGAATAGTTCATGTCCGGCATTTCTGTGATCGCCTTTGAGCCAACCGGCTCTGCTGTGCGGATGTACAGATCTACGACGCAGCGCAGGACCTTTTTCTTTCTTTCCGTAAGCTCCATAAGCATTCCTCCTGTTGTCTTAGCACTCAATCTACCCGAGTGCTAAGCACACTATACTATAGAGTGCTAAAAAAGTCAATAGCTTGGTTCGTAAATAATTTTTGAACATGTGAAAATTCTAATTTATCGAGCTGTTTACCGACAAGCATCAACCAATTGTCATTCCGAGCCAGTGCGCACACTGGCGTGGGAATCTACTGGTAAAACTCGATTTTTGAGATTGCCACACCAGTGACATCGGTCACTGGTTCGCAATGACAACAGGGA
>JAZSHB010000116.1:0-4542 GCA_045533015.1 Faecousia sp. | reverse complement strand
TTGGAGGAGATCGCCCTCTATACCGATATTGAACAATATAATGAAAGCGATGATGCTGTCGTTATGATGACGATGCACGCTGCGAAAGGTCTTGAATTTCCGCAAGTATTTTTGGTGGGCTTTGAGGATGGTCTGTTTCCTGGGATGCGCGCTATTGGCGATATTGAGGAGATGGAGGAGGAACGACGGCTTTGCTATGTTGCCATTACCAGGGCAAAGCAAAAGCTGACGATATCCTATGCAAAGCAGCGAATGCTTTATGGTCGGACAAATACAGCTCTTTCCTCCCGTTTTTTGCGTGAGATACCGGAGGATATCATCGTCAAGAAGGGCGGATACTACCAATCCCAGGCTTATCCCAGGCAGGATGTCAGTCAGCTCCGGTATGCCCAGACAGGTACAAGGCGCGCTGACTTTTCAAGAATCACCGCTGCGCCGGCTAAGTCTGTATATCTGGAGCTGAACAAGGGCGATATGGTGCAGCATACAGCTTTTGGAAAAGGGATGGTGCTTTCGGTTATCAATATGGGCGGTGATGCGCTGCTTGAGATCGCATTTGACCAGATCGGCACAAAGAAGCTGATGGCAAAGACAGCCAGTGCTCATATGAAACGTCTGTAAAGATAATCCCCAGAACCTATGCATATACTCCTGCGAGGGGGGATACTATGCGGCGGGGACTTATACGGCTGTTTCGCTGGCTGATCGTGCTGCTGATCTCTGCAATCGCTCTGCTTCTGTATTTTCGCCATCAATACCACGATGAGATTCGCGGATTAGCGCAGACCCAGGTGAAGAACACCACATCGGACCTGATAAACGACGCTGTTGATGAGCAGATCGAAACAGGAAATGTGCAGTATGACCGGATCGTATATTTTGAGAAGGATCTGAACGGTCGCATTACGGCACTGAAGACCAATATGAGCGAAGTGAATCGCCTGAAGACAGATATTCTCAATATTATCAATGATGAGATCTTAGCGCTGGACACCTCAGACCTTGGCGTTCCTGTGGGAAGCTTGATTTTGCCAGAGATCTTTGCCGGAAGGGGTCCGGAGATACCTGTTCTGATCATATCCATTAAGAACTCTGATGCCGCGTTTTCAAGTACATTTACCCAAGCGGGGATCAATCAAACGCTGCATCAGATCAATATGCTTGTCAGCGTTGATGTAGCAGTTTTGATCTTAGGACGAACGAACTATTTTACCATCTCCAGTCAGATCGTTGTAGCCGAAACGGTTATCGTGGGAGATGTTCCCGAAACGCTTTTACAAACCGGAGGATAAAGACATGAGACACAGAGTTGAGGAGCTTACGCGCATCTTAAATGATGCAAATTACAGATACTATGTGCTGGATGATCCCCAGATGCCTGATTTTGAATACGATCGGTTGCTGCGTGAGCTGGAGGACCTCGAGAAAGCGCATCCGGAGCTTGTAAAATCAGATTCGCCTACACAGCGTGTCGGCGGAGAGGCGCTCAGCCATTTTGAAAAGTTTACCCATCGCGTACCCCTTATGAGCTTACAGGATGTCTTTTCTCTGGAGGAACTGGAAGAATTCCTGGTCAAAATTCAGCAGGACAATCCTGGTACGGAATTTACGGTAGAGCCGAAGGTGGATGGGCTGTCTGTTGCCCTTGAATATGTAGATGGTGTATTTGTCCGGGGTGCTACCCGGGGCGACGGCGTAACCGGTGAGGATGTAACAGAAAATCTGAAAACGATTCGTTCTATTCCCATGACGATACCCAATGCACCGGCGCGGCTGATCGTACGGGGTGAGGTCTTTATGCCCAAGAAGGTTTTTGAGAAGCTCAATGCCCGGCAGGAGGCAGAGGGCAAGGCGTTATTTGCTAACCCCAGAAACGCCGCTGCCGGTTCTCTGCGTCAGCTTGACCCTAGGGTTGCCGCGAAACGGGAACTGGACATTCTTGTGTTCAATGTTCAGCTTGCCGAGGGTGTAGAGTTTGCAACCCATGATCAGACACTGGATTATCTGCGTCAGCTGCAATTTAAGGTGATCCCTTATACGAAACATTCTGACATTTCCTCTATTCAGAAAACCGTTATGTCCATTAACGAAACACGGGATACTCTTTCCTGTGATATCGATGGCGCTGTTGTCAAGGTCAACAAGCTTACTTTACGGGAGCGCCTTGGGGCAACAGCAAAATTCCCAAGATGGGCAGTTGCCTACAAATATCCTCCGGAGATCAAACCGACAGTGGTGGAGGATATTGTGGTCCAAGTGGGCAGGACCGGTGTCCTGACACCGAAGGCTGTGGTTCGTCCTGTTCGTCTTGCAGGAACAACTGTGACCAACGCAACGCTCCATAACCAGGATTTTATTACAGAGCGAGATATCCGCATTGGTGATACTGTTCACATCCGAAAAGCAGGGGAGATCATTCCGGAGATTTTGGATGTTGATGTATCCAAGCGCCCCACGGGCACAACTGCCTATATCCTGCCTGCTGTTTGTCCGGTGTGCGGTGCAACAACGAGAAAGGACGATGACGGTGCGTTTTTGCGCTGTACAGGCGTGGAGTGTCCGGCGCAGCTTTCCCGAAATATCGCCCATTTTGTCAGCAGAGATGCCATGGATATTGACGGGCTTGGTGAGTCGATCGTTGAGGGTCTCATTGACCGGGGACTGATCCGATCTCCGGCTGATATTTATTATCTGTCATTGGAGCAGATGAAAACCTTGTGGCAAAAGGGCGATACCGCTGCGAAAAAGCTGATTGCGGCTATCAATGCAAGTAAACAACAGGATCTGAGTAGATTGATCTACGCTTTGGGTATTCGACAGGTTGGCGCAATGACCGGTAAGGTCCTGGCTGCAGCTTTTGGTTCCTTGGATACCCTAATGGGAGCAACAGTAGAGGAGCTGAAGCAGATACCGGATGTTGGAGAGGTCACGGCTGTATCCATCGTAGACTGGTTTGCGCAGCCCCAATCTCGGAATATGATCGAACGGTTGCGCCAGGCTGGTCTGAATTTTGAAAGCAAGCGCGTCATCCAGGATGCGAGATTTTCCGGAATGACCTTTGTTTTGACCGGAGCGCTAAGCAAGTTTACCCGCGAGGAAGCGACGGAAAAAATCGAGCTGCTTGGGGGAAAGGCATCTTCCTCCGTCTCGAAGAAGACCAGCTTTGTAGTCGTCGGTGAGAATGCTGGCTCCAAAGAGAAGAAAGCAAGGGAACTTGCAATCCCAATTCTCAGTGAAGATGAATTTCTGGAAATGATACAATAATAAAGTGCCGGAAAGTGTTTATACTTTCCGGCACTGATCATTAAAGGGAAAAATCCTCGTTATCGTATTTTCTAAAGTTTGCAGCTTTGGGCTTTGGAGGCACGCGCTTACAGGGGTCATAGCGAAATTTGCAGCAGGGCTTGTCGATCAATCGCATACCGTGCTTAATGCATAAGACTTCATCGTTATTTAGTTTCGTTCCGTTGATGCAGTAGGCGCAGCAGCGGGGGATCTTTTTTCTAAAAAGCATACGCAGACCCTCTATGTTCGTTATTTTTTCTCATTATACAACATTCAACACAGGATTGCTACTGTTTTTTTGTTTTTGCGCATAATTGGCAAACATATCGCGCCTGCCAAAATAGCAGGAATTGCTGCGACTGGAGAAAATGACCATCTGAGCTGATCGGTTAATAGTAAAGGCTGTGTTGCGACTGCAAGCAGGAAACTGAGCGCCGTTTGCATAACCTTTCCCGGGAAATACAAACCTGTGCCCAGATCCCAAGTCACGGATACTGTCTGCATTGCAACACAAACTCCACCAAACGCCAGAGAGGCTGTGCATATCAGATAGCGTATACCTTCCGTTGATACATTTTGCAGCGCAAGGCAGCCGTTGGATAATTCCAGTACACAGATCAATGCAGCTTGTAATTCCTGCGGCAAAAGCCAGAGAAACCAACGCTCAGAAAATGTGATGAGCACACGAAAAATCACTACCCATCCGCATACATTTGCAGTGGTTTTGATGCTTTCCTCCAGTATTTGAGGAAACGGTTTATGCTGCGCTTTCTTCAGATAACAACTTCCGACGGCTTTGGGGGCAGTTATCACGCCGACTGTCAACGCAGAAACGATCTGAATCCCCCAAATCACCCACGGCGTGATTGCATGGGAGAACTGACTGCCGACCATCCCGAAAATGAATGCTGGACCGGCATTGCTGCAAAAAGCAAGCATTCTCCGGGCGTCTTGTTTCGTAAGAGCGCCTGTTTCATATGCTTCATAAACACCCTGTGCACCAACTGGATAACCTCCGAGAAAGCCTAAAAGAAGGAGCGATTCTGCTCCTGCGGGAATGCCGCAAAGCCTGCATATTGGTCCGAACGCCCTGATCGGTTTTCCCATAAAAGTATCCCTTATAAGAGCTGAAAGCACGAAAAACGGAAACAGGGAGGGTATGACCGTTTTTATGCAGACATCAACACCTTCCCGGGCACCTGCAAGTGCTGTTTTAGCGTCCAGGATCAATACCAATGTTCCTATTAACGCCGCTAT
>JAZSHB010000045.1:0-23563 GCA_045533015.1 Faecousia sp. | reverse complement strand
TGGTGCTGGCACTGCCTGTATTCCGTGTGGCAGCCAACCGCATGGATGGTATGATCAACGGCTTTTTGGGAGCCGGCGAGGTAGACAATTCCACTGAAAAACGAATGCAATTTACACAAGTGGGTTGGCAGGTGTTTTTGGAGAATCCGATACTGGGTGTTGGCATGAGCAATGTCCATCACTACCTGGCAGAGGCAACAGGAATAGATACTTATACCCACAACAATTTTATTGAAATTCTTTCAAGCGGCGGTATTGTCGGCTTTGTGCTGTACTATGCAAAGTATCTGTACCTGTTTGTCAATATCATGAAAGGGAAGCTGAGAAATCACACCCACAGCGTTATCATAGTGACCATGCTGCTATTGCTGCTGATCATGGATTGGGGCGTGGTGACCTACTATAGTAAGCACACTTATTTTTACCAGATGATGTTCTTTTTGTATGTTGATAATATGAAAAAGAGGGCAATAAGCAATGCAGATGAAAAAGCTGCTTAAAGCAGGTGTAAGGTATCTTACGGACAGCAATTACCGCTTTTTGATGCAGGCAGGTTCTGGCAGGTATAATACCATGCCGGACCGGGATTTCCTGGAACGCAAATTCCAGGCGGCTATGGAGAAACCCTTGGATCTTGAAGCGCCCAAGACCTTCAATGAAAAGCTCCAGTGGCTAAAGCTGTATGACCGCAAACCCCAGTACACCGTTATGGTGGACAAGTACCTGGTCCGGGACTATATTGCCCAAAAACTGGGGAAGGAATATCTGATTCCCCTTTTGGGCGTGTGGGACGATCCGGAGGAGATCGACTTTGACAGCTTGCCTGACCAGTTTGTTCTCAAGTGCAACCACAATTCCGGCTTGGGAATGTACATCTGCAAGGATAAGTCCAAGCTGGATATTGAAAAAGTAAAAAAGCAGCTGCGAAAGGGCTTGCAGCAGGATTACTACCTGCTTAGCAGAGAATGGCCCTACAAAAATGTACCCAGAAAAATCGTTTGCGAGAAGTTCATGTCAGACGGCGGCGAGGAACTGGCAGACTTTAAGGTGCATAACTTTAACGGTGAACCGAAGTTTATCCTGGTGTGCGCAGACCGCTTCAAAGCATCCGGTCTGACCGAGGATTTCTATACCACGAGCTGGGAGCATATGCCCCTGAAGCGTCCCAAGCTGCCCAACGCTGCCAGTGAAGCACCCAGACCGGAGCAGTTGGAAGAAATGCTGGAGCTGTCCCGGAAGCTGGCAAAGGACATTCCTTTTGTTCGTACAGATTTTTATGTCATCGACCATAAGGTGTATTTTGGCGAGATCACCTTTTTCCCATCCACCGGCATGGCAGCGTTTGAGCCGGAGAGCTGGGATGAGACCTTTGGCTCTTGGCTGGTACTTCCGGAGAAAACCGAAAACTAAGAATAACTGCCGTTTCGATACAGGAGGAAGCTATGAAAAGAGTGCTGATGGTAGCGGACAGAGGGCTGGGGCGTGCCGGCATACCGGCGGTGATGATGGCGATCATCCGGGGTTTGAAGGACGAATATCAGTTCGACCTGGTTTTGTTCACAGATGAGGTCCGTTACTATGATGCCGAAGTCCTGTCCTATGGCGCAAAGATATTCCGAATTCCGTTTTACCAGGGGAGAAACCCCATTCGGCGTCGGCTGGACTACTATGTAAGAGGCGGAAAACTTTACCGGCAGATTCGGAAGATACTGCAGGAAAATGGACCTTACGATGTGATCCATTGCCATAATTTTTATGAAAGTGCGCTGTGCGTGAAGGCAGCGCATGAAGCAGGTGTGCCGGTGCGGATCACCCATAATCATACCTGCTTAAAAATAGACAGTGCAATTCGTGATTTGATCGATGACCGTTATATGGAGTTGATCCGCAAATTTGCTACCCATAAGATCGCCTGCTCAGAAGAGGCAGGAAGGACGATGTTCGGAAACGATAGTGAAGTTCTCGCGGTCTACAATGCGTATGATGAGACGCGCTTTGACCCGGAGTGCTATCCTGTCCAAAAGCCGGACAAGCTGGCAATTACCCAGATCGGCAGCTTTTCCGACAACAAAAATCAGTTGTTTACCCTGGAGGTGCTGCGCACCATCTTGGACCGCGGGATCCCGGCAGAGGTGAATTTCGTAGGCTTTGGTGATTACAAAGCAGTTGTTGAAAAAAAGGCAGATGCGCTGGGACTTACAGAATATGTAAAATTCCAAGCAGCAGATGCTGATACGCCTGCGCTTTTGAGCCGGTCGGCAGCGTGTATGTTCCCCTCTGTCAAGGAGGGCTTTGGCATTGTCCTGGTGGAAGCCCAGGCAATGGGTGTGCGCTGCTATGTGTCGGATTCGATTCCCAGGGATGCGGACGCAGGGGGCTGTACCTTTCTGCCGTTGTCTGCCGGCGCCCAGGCGTGGGCAGATAAGATCATTTCTGACTATGAACGCACCGGCGGCACCCACGGACAGTTTGACTGTTCTGCTTTTTCTACAGAAACCATTATGAAGACCTATCGCGCAATTTACAGAGGTGAACAGGGTTGAAGGCTGGATTGCTGACTTTTCATAGGGCAAACAATATAGGGGCGGCGCTCCAGGCGGCGGCGCTGCAGCAGTATATAAATGAAAATATCTGCCCCTGTGAATATGTGGATTTTATCCCCAACAATGGGGTGCCCCGGGATCTGGGTGCAGTAAAAAACGCCCTCAGAAAGGGCAAGCAGATCGTTAACGGCTGTGCCAGCCGTTTGAAAAATGACCGGGCGGCGCGCTTTGATCGCTTTTACAGGGAAAACTATAAGCTGTCTGACAAGACCTATCGCGGCGACCGGGCACTCGCTGAGAATCCCCCGGCGTATGATGTGGTGATCTCCGGCAGTGACCAGATCTTGAACACCACACTCACAGGCACATCGGAGAGCTTTTATCTGAAGCCCTGGGGGGAGCAGACCCGGAAGGTCTCTTATGCCTCCAGCCTGGGCAGGGAGGATCTTTCCCAGGAGGAATACCGCCTCATCCGGCAGGAGCTGCCGAAATTCCAGGCAATCTCGGCAAGAGAACAAAGCGCAGCGGACATCATCGCCAGGGAAACGGGAAAAGAAGTATCTGTGGTGGTGGATCCGGTGCTTTTGCTGACAAAGCAGCAGTGGGAAGAAAAATGCAGACCGGTGCCCCTGAACGGCAGCTATGTGCTGGCGTATGCCATGGAGTACTCCGAGACCATGGAGCAGCTGCTGCAGCAGCAGTTGGACGCAGGGAAAAAGGTACTGCTGCTGTGCGGCGCCAAAAGCGCCCAGCGCCTGCCGGGAGAAAAGCTGGAAAATGTGGGTCCCGGCGAGTTTTTGACATATATCAAAAATGCACAGCTGGTCATCACCAACTCCTTCCACGGCTCGGTGCTGTCGATCATTTTCGGAAAGCAGTTTTGCTGTATATCCCACAGCACCCGCAACGCAAGGCTTCAAAATCTGCTGCAGACCGTCGGTCAAGGGGAGAAGCTGCTGCCTTTTGCAGGAGGACAGGCTTTTGCCACTGTAGAGGGAAGCTTAGCGTATGAAAAAATGCTGCCGCTGATCAAGGCGTCCCAAGACTATTTGGCGCAAGCGATCACCCAAAGCTGAAGTTTGTGAGGGAAAAACCAATGAGCAATGTATCCCGGTCACGGTTTGCAAATTCCGCCAAGAATGTAGTGTTTTCCATGGCGGCGCAGATCCTGACCATCGTATTGAATGTGTTTGGACGGCGTGTATTCGTCCAGGTCCTGGATGCAGAATATCTGGGCATCAGTACCGCCTTTTCCAGCATTCTAAGCATTTTGACCCTGGCAGAGCTGGGCGTAGGCTCTGCGATCATCTACAGCCTCTATAAGCCCATAGCGGTCAACGACACGGAGCAGATCAAATCCCTGATGCGCCTGTACCGCAACACCTATTGGGTCATTGGTACACTGATCATTACATTGGGCGTTTGTTTGATTCCGTTTCTGGATTTCTTCGTGGAGGAAATGCCGGACATTCCCCATATTACGCTGATCTATGTCATGCTGGTGCTGCAGGCGGGTATTACCTACTTTTTCAGCTATAAGACGAGCTTTCTGACTGCCACCCAGCAGTCCTATATCCTGCAGAAGTACGACATGGTGGCTACGACGACCCAGCTGGTGCTGCAGATGGGCGTGCTGCTTTTGTGGGGAGATTATTTTGCCTACCTTGGCTTGGGTATTCTGTGTCCCTTTGTCAAGAATGCGTATGCCTCCCTGCGCATCGATAAGATGTATCCGTTCCTGAAGGAGAAATCGAAAAAGCTTTCCAAGGAGGCAACGGCACCCATTAAGAAAAACATCCTTGCCATGTTTATCTATAAGGTGTGCCAGAAGCTTTCCACCACGATCGATACCCTGCTGATCTCCAAGATGCTGGGGGTAACAGAGGTGGCGATCTACTCCAATTACCACCTGATCATCAATTACTCAGATATCCTGTTTAATAATGTTTTGGGTACGATCAAGCCGTCCATCGGCAATCTGATGACCACCGATGACCTGAAGAAAAAACAGGATTTCTTCTCGGTTTTGCAGATGCTCTATTATTGGGTGGGTACTTATCTGGCAGTGGGTCTGGTGGTGCTGTTCAATCCGCTGATCCGGCTGTGGCTGGGTGCGGATTACCTGTTCCCCCACAGCATCGTCATAGCGCTGGTTGTCAGTATAACCCTGACAAACTTCCAAAGACCCTGTTCCATGATGCGTGATGCCAACGGTCTTTTCTGGTATGGAAAATCAAGACCGCTGTTCATGGCGATCATCAATCTGTGCAGCTCTATTTATTTGGTGAGTAAGGTCGGCACCATCGGCGTGGTGATCGGCACAGCGCTGTCCAAGCTGCTGACGGTGGTTTGGTACGATGCGTATATCGTTTACAAGCATACACTCAAGACGGGGCTTGGGAAATACTTCGTCAAATATGCCCTGCACTGGCTGCTGCTTGCGGCACTTTCGCTGGTGTGCAACTGGCTGTTTGTATGGATCGGCATGGATGGCATCGGAGGCTTTATCGTAGGCTTCGTGATGGTCACAGTTGTCGTCAACGGCGCATTTCTTGCCCTGTTTGCCAGAAGCAGAGAATTTAAGTATCTGCTGCAGATGGGAAAGGGCGTTTTGAAAAAACTGCTGAAAAGGAAGTGAGCATATGCGCGTCGGCATTCTGACCGCCAGCAGGACCAACAATAATGGCACAGATCTGCAGACTGCTGCCATGTATAAGCTGTTTCGCAAGACCGGCAATGCGGTGGAGGTCATAGACTATGCCTGTAAAAAGCTGGACGGCAGCCGCCGCCTGTTGCCAAAGCGTTCGGCTTCCGCCTTTGTGCGCCTGCCCTGGAAGATCTTTGACAGACTTTCCCGGGAAAGCTTCCGAAAAAAAGCTTTCAAAAGATCCCCCCAAACCTATTATCCCCAGGATCTGCAGCTCGACCGTTACGATGCGGTGGTGGTAGGCAGCGATCAGATCTGGAATCTGAATATCACAGGCAATGATCTCAATTTCTTCCTGCCGGAAAACACAGGCAGTATGAAACGGTTTTCCTATGCCGCATCCCTGGGCAAGACGGACATCCGCCAGTGGGAAGAGGTCTTTGGATTGAAGCAGCTGCTCAGCCGCTTTTCCGGCGTGTCTGTCCGGGAGAGCAGCGGCGTGGAAGCGCTCAGTCAGATCGGTGTTGAAGCCAGACATGACCTGGACCCGCTTTTGTGTATGGAAAGATCAGACTGGGAGCAGTTGGCGGCAAAGGGCTCAGAAAAGAAAAAATATGTACTGCTGTATCTGGTGCAGGGCAGCCAAAAGGCAGAGCAGGCAGCGGTGGCATATGCCAAAGCAAACGGTTTTCGCCTTTACCGGTTCGGTCCGCCGCAAAAGCCCACAAAGGGTATGCGAACCCGTTCCTTTGTCAGCGTTCCCCGGTGGATCCGTTTGATGGCAGATGCCCAGATGGTATTTACCAATTCCTACCACGGGCTGTCTGCGGCGATCGCCCTGAACACCGATGTCCGGGTGTATCCGCTGAAGGAGCAGCAGGCAAATACACGCTCCCTTTGCCTTTTGGAGGACCTTGGACTGCAGGAATACTTTATAAAGGAAGAACAGCCTGCAGATGCACTGCCTTCCCCGGATTGGAACAGGGTGAATGCTATGCTGCAAACGCTGCGTGAAAGATCCATGGCATATATTAAGCAAATGCTTGACTTATAGAAAGTGTGTTTTGTATGATCACAAAACTAAAGAAAATTCTGCGCAATCATCAAAAGCTTCACGGCTTTTTGACCGGGGTATACCGAAAGACCCTTTACCGGGTCAGACCGGCGCATCTGAAGCGGATGTGGCAGTACAGAAAAAACACAGCAGCTGCAGAGGTGCGCAAGCTCAAGACCTACGGCTTTACCCATATCCACTGCTTCAATACTACCAGCTGGCGGTTCGGCAAGGGTCTGGACCATGCCTTCAGACGGTATTATACAGCAAGGTATGGAGCAAAAAAGGTTTTTATCAAGGTTGCAAAAAATGATGCAACGATCTGCAATGAGATCGATGTGGGCAGGAAGCTGCAAAACTGCAGTGTTCTGCGCGGTGGACAGGCGCTGGTCAGCGACAAGGAATTTGCGCAATCTACCATGATGCTGGCGATGGAATTTAATGAAGGACTGAACACCTTCCATCTTCCGGGTACGGTGGAGGGCTTTGAAAGCCAATGCCGGGAATTCCTTGCGATTCTGGACGCACTGCGTCAACGGCAGATCATCCACGCGGATATCCATAAAAACAATCTGATGCTGGATGCCCAGGGGCATTTGGTGCTTTTGGACTATGGTATCAGTATGATCCTGGGACAGGAGAACGGGGTGGATTATAAGGCAAGACCGGGCACCTTCTACCGGGAAAAGGATGGAATGCGTACTTACGACGATGCCTATTCCTTTGTCACGATGATGGAGGGGCTTGGTTTGCCTGAGCAATGGAAGAATGCTGAGATTTACCGGCAGGTGTGTGACCGTATCGACGGATATGCCGGTACTGTGCAGGTGTAAGAGGAGTTTGTATGCTAAAAACCAATGTTGAACTGAATAATAAGACCATCCTGGTCACGGGGGCTGCCGGCTTTATCGGCGCGAATCTGGTCATGGAGCTGCTGCGTACCGTCGAATCGGTGACGGTGATCGGTCTGGACAACATGAACGATTACTACGATGTGTCCATCAAGAACTACCGCCTTGCGGAGATCTCCAAGGTGGCGGCGGAGCACCCGGCATCCAAGTGGGAATTTGTAAGAGGCAGCATTGCCGACAGGGCGCTTGTGGAGCAGCTTTTTGAAAAGCACGGCTTTGCGGTGGTGGTGAACCTGGCAGCCCAGGCAGGTGTCCGCTATTCCATTACCAACCCGGATGTGTATATCGAGAGCAATATCATCGGCTTTTACAACATTCTGGAGGCGTGCCGCCATCATCCGGTGGAGCACCTGGTATACGCCAGCTCCAGCTCCGTTTACGGCAGCAACAAAAAAGTGCCCTACTCCACCGATGACAAGGTGGACAATCCGGTGTCCCTTTACGCGGCGACTAAAAAGAGCAACGAGCTGCTCGCCCATTCCTATTCCAAGCTCTATAATATCCCCTCCACAGGTCTGCGCTTCTTCACGGTCTACGGACCTGCGGGAAGACCTGACATGGCGTACTTCGGCTTTACCAATAAGCTCAGGGAGGGCAAGACCATCCAGATCTTCAACTACGGCAACTGCCGCCGGGACTTTACCTATGTGGACGATATCGTAGAGGGCGTGAAGCGGGTCATGCAGCACGCACCGGAAAAGAAGACCGGAGAGGATGGGCTGCCTGTGCCGCCCTACCGGGTGTATAATATCGGCAACAGCTGCCCGGAAAACCTCTTGGATTTCGTGGATATTTTGCAGCAGGAGCTGATCGCTGCCGGTGTCCTGCCGGCGGATTACGACTTTGAAGCCCACAAGGAGCTGGTCGCCATGCAGCCCGGTGATGTGCCGGTGACCTATGCGGACACCAGTGCCCTGGAGCGTGACTTCGGCTTTAAGCCCGGGACCAGCCTTCGGGAAGGCTTGCGCAAATTCGCCCGGTGGTATAAGGAGTTTTATCTGTAATGAAGGACCATCCGTTGCAGCAGGAGAGCAAGCTGCTGATCGATGCGCTGCGTAGCGCGATGAAAAAGACCCCGGTGCAGCTGCCGGAAGCGGTAGACTGGACGGCGTTTTTGAAGCTGGCGCGGGCACACAATGTGGAAGGACTGGTCTACAGCGGCTTGCAGACCCAGTCGCTGCCGGAGCAGGTGGAAAAGCACCTGGTGGGTGCGTATCACCGTGCGATCTTCCGGGATGCGCAGCTGGAGCATATGCAGACCCAGCTGCGGACGCTGCTGGAGCAGGAAAAAATTTCCCACATCTTTCTCAAGGGCGCGCAGCTGAAGCACAGCTACCCCATTCCGGCGCTGCGCACCATGTCTGATCTGGATGTACTGGTGTACACCCGGGACTATCCCGGGCTGGACCGGGTGTGTGCCCGGCTGGACGGGCAGCTGCTGGAGGGGGACGGCAATCACAGGAATTTCAGCTTCCCCGGTGGGGTGAAGGTGGAGTTTCACCCCAATCTGGTGCACCATACCTCGCCGGTCGCTGCCGGTGTCAATCCCGGCTGGCAGTATGCGGTGCAGTCGCCAGACGGCAGGACGGTGATGACCGAGGAGGGCTTTTATCTGAGTATCCTGTGCCATATGGCGGACCACTTCGTGTCCGGAGGCATCGGGGTGCGTTTTGTGCTGGATGTATGGGTTTTTCGGAATCTGCGTACTGAGCCTGTGGACCGGACATTTGTGGAAAAGGAGCTGGAACGCTTCGGACTGCTGGCATTTACCCAGAAGATCGAGACGCTGGCACAGGCATGGTTCGGTGACGGGGAAATGACGCCGCTTTTGGAGGAGCTGGGGGATTATATTCTGACCAGCGGCTCCCACGGGACGATGGATCGGGCAATGCTCAATGCTGTGAGCCTGTCCGCCGGCGGAAGTCGGAGCAGTGTTTTGTGGAGCAAGGTGTTTTACCCCCGGCAGGAGCTGGAGGATCGCTTCCCTTGGGCGAAGGGGAGACCCTGGCTGCTGCCTGCAGCCTGGTGCGTCCGGGCGTTCCGGGCGGTAACGAAAAACGGAAAACAGATCGTGATCTGGAGCAAAGGGACGGGAACGGTATCCGAGACCCAGGTCGCCCAGCAGCGGGAAAAGCTATCGCGTTTCGGCATTGAACAAAAAAAGAAAAGATAAGCAGCCAGAGGTCAAGAAAGCCTCAAACCGTCAATTGACGGTTTGGGACTTTTTTTGACACGCTGAGGAGGGGCTATGAACCCTCCTTTTGCATTTTTGTGACCGGTGCGTCTAAACAGGGCGTTGCTCACAGGACAGGAACGCCCGGGCAATTTGGCGTAAAAGCGTCATATGGGGAACATTGGCAACAAGCCGATCTTCTAGAGCCGAAACAGCGATATTTGTCCATAAAGACGCCAATAGTTGTTTTGTAAATGTCACGAAAAGCCGTTAAAATAGCAACTAGGAAATATATAAAAAGCATGATTGCGCGAACGCTCCCAGGGAAGATCGCGCCGATCACATTTCTAAAAACATTGGAAAAAGACCATTTTATGCAACAGGACGCAACAAAAAAACAAGAAGTGGCTGCGGATCGGTCTGATTCTGCTGGCACTGCTTGTTGTCGTTGGCTTTGTGCTGGGAATCTTTATGTTCGGTTCCCAGGGAAGCAGCGACACCGGCAAGATCGGAAGCGACCTCTACTGGAATATCGATGGAGAATATTATCAGTCGATATCCGAGATCGAGGGTCTGTCCGGCAGTGAAGCGGAGGCAGACGGAAAGTATTATATCAACTCTGCTGTTGGCGGCAAGCTGCTGGTCAACCCGGGTCAGGAAACAGCTTAAGTCCTGCAGATTCTGGAAAGCGGCACAGCTACGCTGACAAAACCTGTTTCACTTCTTCCCGGCTTTTGCCGGGGGAAGTCTCTATACCGATGACAAAACCCGCCCCGGAAGGAAACACCTTCCGGGGCGGTAAAATTACGGGAATATTTATTTGACCAGCAGCTCTGCGATCTGGATAGCATTGGTGGCAGCGCCCTTGCGGACCTGGTCGCCGCAGCACCACAGACAAACGGCATTTTCATCGGTCAGGTCGGGACGGATACGCCCCACAAACACGATGTCCTGGTCGGTGGTGTCCAGAGGCATGGGATAGATCTTGTCCTGCAGGTCGTCCTCCAGCTTACAGCCGGGTGCCTTTGCGATGGCATCGGAGACCTCCTGCACGGTCACCTTTTTGTCAAATTTGCAGGTGACGGAGATGGAGTGGCTGCGCACCACAGGAACGCGGACACAGGTGCAGGAAACAGTCAGCTCCGGCAGGTGCATGATCTTTCTGCCCTCATTCTGCATCTTCATTTCCTCGCTGGTGTAGCCCTCGTAAGCCTCGCCGCCGATCTGGGGAATCAGATTGAATGCGATCTGGTAAGGGAAGACCTTGGGGGTGTAGCTTTCACCCTTGCTCAGGGCTTCCACTTCGTTTAATAGCTCGATGGGACCGCCTGCACCGGCACCGGAAACCGCCTGGTAAGTAGAGGCAGTCATGGAACGGATGGGGGAGAGCTTGTTCAGGGCATTGACTGCAGTGACAGTGATGATGGTAGAGCAGTTGGGGTTAGAAATAATGCCGTTGTGCCACGCCACATCCTCGGGGTTGACCTCGGGAACGATCAGCGGCACCTTGGGGTCCATACGGAACGCCGAGGAGTTGTCCACGAACACCGCGCCTGCCTTAACGATGGCGGGTGCAAACTGCTTGGCAATATCATTTTCCGCCGCGCCCAGAACGATATCCACACCCTGGAACGCGTCGTCCTTTGCCTCCTGGATGGTCACATCCTCGCCCCGGAATTTCACCGTCTTGCCGGCACTGCGGGCGCTGGCGAGGGGAACGAGCTTACCCACAGGGAAGTCACGCTCCTGGAGAATTTTGATCATTTCCTGTCCTACAGCGCCGGTCGCGCCGAGAATAGCAACAGTGTACAGTTTTTTCATAAATTTTCCTCCTGTTCGGTCAGGCAATGTTGTAGGGGAGGGTCTTGACCCTCCCGTACAAATGATAGATTTATTTTACGAAGCTGTTATACAGCACCCGGATAGCGTCGGCAAAATCCGCGTTGTCTACACCGAAGATGATGTTCAGCTCGTCGGGTCCCTGATTGATCATGCGGATATTGATACCCGCTTCGCCCAATGCAGCAAAGACCTTGCCGGAGATACCGGGACGGAAAGCCATGCGCCGTCCAACTGCGGCGACCACTGCGATCTCGTCATGGACCTGCAGGGTATCCGGGTTGGCGTCCCGCTGAATCTCTGCCATAACGGAGAACAGGCAGGGGCTGATGGCGGCGGTGGGCATCACAACGGAAACATTGTCGATACCGTTGGGAACATAGTCAACGGAAATGTTATGCCGTTCCAGAACAGACAGCACCTTGCGCAGCGTACCCACCTCGTTGCCCATGCCACGCTTGGACATGGAGATGATGGTGAAGTCCTTCTTGCCGGTGATACCGGTGATGAAACGGTTGGGGTCTGCGTCTGTGTCGAACTTCTCCTGGATCATCGTGCCGGGGTCGTTGGGGGCGTTGGTGTTGCGGATATTCACAGGGATGTTCTTCTCCCGGACGGGGAAGATCGTACCCTCGTGCAGCACCTGGGCACCGGAGTAGCTCAGCTCACGCAGCTCATCGTAAGTGACCTCGGGGATGGGCTGGGGATCGGGAACGATCCGGGGATCTGCCATCAAAATGCCGGACACATCGGTCCAGTTTTCGTACACATCCGCGCCCAGCGCCGCGGAAGCCAGCGCGCCGGTGATATCGCTGCCGCCCCGGGAGAAGGTCTTGACAGTGCCGTTAGGCATCAGACCGTAGAAGCCGGGGGTGACCACACCCTTGCTCAGGTCTGCCTTTTCCTTCAGCGCCTGGTAGGAGACCTCCTTGTCCACAGAGCCGTCCAGATTGAACTTCACCCATTCGGTAGCATCGATAAACTGGAAGCCCAGAAACGCTGCCATCAGCTTGGCAGAGAAATACTCGCCCCGGCTGACCAGCTCATCCTGGGAGATGCTCTTGCTGTCCAGGCGCGCCTTCAGCTGGGCAAACTCACTTTCCAGATCCAGCTCCAGCTGTAATTCATCCCGGATCTCCAGATACCGGGCGGTGATCATCTCAAACACTGCATCACAGGCAACACCGTACTGGGTGTGGGCGTGACACAGGTACAGAAGATCGGTCAGCTTGTGGTCGCTGCTGAAGCGCTTGCCCGCAGCGGACACGATGACTACCCGGCGCTCCGGGTCAGCAGAGAGGATATCCTTGACCTTGCGGTACTGTCCGGCATCCGCCATGGACGAACCGCCAAATTTTGTAACCTTTAACATATCCATTCCTTCCTTATTCCATGGGCATAGCCGCAATAAAGGTGCCGGGATGTGCCTTGAGCCAGTCATGCATCGCAGCAACGGACACAGGCTTTGTCACCACTGCGCCGTTCCAGCGCGCCTGGGTGTTTTCTTCCAGCCAGGCATCGGTGCAGCCCCGGACATAGAAGCTGCGCAGCAGGCTGTTGTCTGCGCACACCTTGCCGCCGTAGGGACTGTAAAAGCCCTTGCCGCACAGCACATCCGCGCAATCCTGTACTACATTATACGCGGTGGGGTAGCGACCTGCTCCCTGACCGTAGAAGCTCATGCGGCCCGATGCACTGCCTACCAGGGTGATGAGGTTGTAGTTGGCAGGCACAGCAGCCTCCGGCTGACCCTGGGGGAACAGCGTGGGCTGCACGAAGGCAGAGAGCTTGCCTTCCTCCATCATGCCGGTGGAGACCAGCTTACAGACATAGCCGTGGGCAGTAAAGTTGCTTACATCCTCGGCAGTAATGTGCCGGATGCCGGCAGCAGGAACGCTGTCTGCGTCCACGCTGATGCCGAAGGCAATGTTGGACGACAGGATCAGCTTGTGCCAGGTGTCGATGCCGTCCACATCGGTAGTGGGGTTTGCCTCTGCATAGCCCAGAGCCTGTGCCTGGGAGAGGGCTTCCTCGTAGCCAAGTCCCAGACGGGTCATAGAATCAAGGATGTAGTTACAGGTACCGTTCATAATGCCGCCTACCTGCTCAATGCTCTGGATACGCCGTGCGCGCTCCAGCTCAGACAGCCAGCCGATGCCGCCGCCTACAGCAGCGGTGCAGCGGAAATAAACGCCCTTTTCCTTTGCCAGGGGAATCAGCTCGTCATAAAAGGTGGCGACCAACGCCTTGTTGGAGGTGACGATATTTTTACCCGCCTCGATCGCGGCGCGGACGAATTCATAAGCCGGGTGCAGACCGCCCATGGCCTCCACCACTGTGTCGATGGTGTCATCTGCCAGCACCGACTGGAAATCCTTTGTGACCTCTGCGTCCGGGAGGTTGATGTCCTCCAGACAGACCACCTTTGCAACCTGCATATCCTGGCGCTCAGCTGTCAGATCATACACACCTCTGCCAACGACACCGAAACCCAGCAGTCCAATCTTCATCCTTGTTTCCTCCAAAATTCCCTCTATTTGAAATACAAATGGTTCCCACAGGAAAACACTTGCTTTTTTACCGGAAACAGTATATCATATACCCACAGAAAATGCAATATGCCAAAAAAACAAGGCAAACCCCGAAAAACCCTGTGTTTTTGTGCAGCCCGTAAGAAAAGAGAGGAAGATTCCCAATGCTTTACCATTCCACACGCGCAAAGACGAATACTGCCGACAGCGCCCATGCTGTGCTCAACGGACTTGCCCCCGACGGCGGTCTGTATGTGCCCGAGAAATTACCGCAGCTGGATGCCGCTGCCTGCCTGCAGGTGGATACTATGACTATGGCGGAGCGCATCATCGGTGCCATGCTGCCGGATATCCCCGATATGGGACAGCTGGTGCGCCGGGCTTATACCGGAAAGTTTGAGACAGCAGAGCTGACACCCACGGTGGATACCGGGAAATTCACGGTCCTGGAGCTGTTCCGGGGTCCGACCTCTGCATTTAAGGATGTTGCCCTTTGTATGCTGCCCCAGCTGCTGACAGCGGCAAAGCAGACCAAGGGAATGCAGGAGGATATCATGATCCTCACAGCCACCTCCGGTGATACAGGCAAGGCAGCGCTGGCGGGCTTTGCGGATGTGGAGGGTGTGCGCATCTGCGTGTTCTATCCCCATGGGGGCGTGTCCCGCGTCCAGCGTGCCCAAATGGTCACCCAGGAGGGCAATAATGTAGCGGTGTGCGCTGTGGAGGGCAACTTCGACGATGCCCAGACCGGGGTGAAGAATATCTTTGCTGCCGGGGTGGAGGGGAAATGCCTGTCCACTGCCAATTCCATTAACATTGGTCGTCTCGCACCTCAGATCACTTACTATTTCAAGGCGTATGCAGACCTGCTCAGCCGGGGACAGATCCAGCTCGGCGACGAAGTCAACTTCAGCGTTCCCACCGGTAACTTCGGCGATATTCTGGCAGGTTATCTGGCAAAGAAGCTGGGGCTGCCTGTGGGCAAGCTGATCTGCGCCTCCAACGCCAATAATGTCCTGACAGACTTTATCCGTACCGGTACATATGACCGCCGCAGACCGCTGCACAAGACGATCTCCCCGTCTATGGATATTCTGGTGTCGTCCAATCTGGAAAGACTTCTGTACTTTATGACCGGGGATACGGAGCTGGTAGCCCGGCTGATGGGTCAGCTGAATACCCAGGGCTTCTACACCGTGCCGGAGGCACTGAAAGCTGCCATCGCAGAGGAATTCTGGGCGGGCTGCTGTGATGATGCCCAGGCAAGCCAGACCATCCGGGAGGTGTGGCAGGCGCAGCACTACCTGTGCGATACCCACACGGCAACCGGCTGGAATGTTGCAGAGCAGTATGTGGCGCAGACCGGTGATGCGCGTCCCATGGTGGTGCTGTCTACAGCGTCGCCGTATAAATTCCCTGCGGCAGTGCTGTCTTCCCTGGAGGAAAGCACCGAGACGGATGAATTTAAGCAGATGGAGCGTCTGGAGCAGCTGACAGGCGTGCCCATTCCCAAAAATCTGCAGGGTCTGCAGGAAAAGAAGGAGCTGCACACCGGCGTGATCGGTAAGGATCAGATGCTTTCGTATGTTGCCGGTCTGTGAATATAAGAAAAAGGCGCTGTCTCAAAAAATGAGACAGCGCCTTATTATGTAGCAGATCATTCCATTTCCACCATTTCTTCTTTCAGCTCGGTGCGGCGGATCAGGAAGCGGCGGATGGCAAACAGTCCTGCAATACAGGCGACGCAGGCGAGGTTGCTCCAGGGGTCGTCATGGCTTAAAATGACATGGCGGGTGATCGCGACTGTCAGCACCTCCAAAATGCTGGCAGGGGTGGTGTCGATGAGCATTCGCACAAATTCCAGACCCACCACGATGGTCAGCACATTGTGCAGGTAAGTACTGATATCCGAAAGATATCCGGCGGTGGAAAACATCTTGAACAGCTCTATGCCCAGTGCCGCGATCAGTACCAGAATCGTGATAGCGGCGATGCCGCGCTCAATGGTGTGCAGGATGCGACGGAAGATATGCTCTACCCGGTGGTCCCGGTGCTCCTGCCTGGCAAGGCGTTCTTTGTTCTTAGCCTCCTGGGTCATGATAGGGGTACTCATAGGCGTTGACCTCCTGTTTTATTTCTATGACTGATTGTTCGGCGCGGGTATGACGGCGTTTACTTTCCTGTGAGATTTTGGTCGTTTTTCGCTTTTTTCTGCTGGCTTATCCAAACCTTCATTACAAGGCTGTGGGGCAGGAGCTTTACAAGGCGCACCTGGTTGCGGATAGGCAAGCCATGAACAGAATAGGGCTTTTTGCTTTTGTACAGATCCTTCAGACCTGTTGCCACAACATCTTCCGCCTCATACAGGTGATTATAGTATTGCACCTGGGCGTTGTTGGTGGTCAGGGCATGGTCGAAAAACTCTGTCTTGACCCAGCCGGGGTTCATAGCCATCACCCGGATCCCCTTGGGCTTCAGCTCCGCAGCGATGGCGCGGCTGTAGCTCAGAACGAAGGCTTTGGTCGCACCGTAGGTGGCAATATAGGGGACAGGCTGGAATGCGGAAAGGCTGTCCAGCTGGAGGATGTGGCTGCCCGGGCGCATATACGGCAGGGTCAACCGTGTCATGGCTACCAGTGCCTTGCAGTTCAGATCGATCATCCGGCAGTCGTCAAGCAGGGGGATGTTTTGGAAATCTCCGAACTTACCGTAGCCTGCGGCATTGACCAACAGCGCTACCTCCGGCTGCTCCTGCTGCAGAAGGGTGCGGTAGGCTTCAAAGCTTTCTTCGCTGCAAAGGTCTAAGCAAACAGGGCGCACAGGCACATCCACCTGGTCGCGCAGGGTCTCCAAAGCTGCCGCCCGGCGGGCAATGACCCATATCTCGTCCACCTTTACATATTGCCCCAGCTGTAAAACAAACTGCCGTCCCATGCCGGAGCTGGCACCGGTCACCACTGCGATCTTCATAGCTGTTCCTCCTGATTGGAAATGTTGTAGAAATCCCTGGCGGCATCCATAAGCGCCTCCCGGGTGTTGGGGAGGATATCGTCCAGCACCTGCTGGAGCAGGAAGCGCATACCCTCACCGATATGGGGTCCCGGCTCTAAGCCGAGGGATAGCAGATCGTCTCCGTGGACAGCCAGATCCTTGGCGGTCAGACAGGGGGCTTCCGCACAGATCTCATTGAGAAGCGTCTCTATCTGATCAAAATAGGCGGCTTCGCCATTGTCCACGCCTTTGCTGCAGAAATCGGCTCGCTGCAGAGACAGCAGCCACCGCACACCCTCCTCGCCGTAAGCACTCAGCCGGCGCAGAAGAAGCTTTCTTTCCGGCTCCAGAGGTGTCATGTGACGCTCTACCAGGAATACCACCTGGCTGCACAGGGCGGTGGGTGCTTTCAGCCGCAGCAGCACCTGCTCTGCAATGCGGGCACTGACCTTGGCGTGTTCATAGAAATGCCCTCTGCCGGTCTCGTCCTGGGAAAACACCTGAGGCTTGCCCGCATCATGCAGCAGCGCTGCCAGCCGCAAAGGAAGTTCGTCGGGGACGGACTGTACGGTCAGCGCGATGTGGGTGTAAACATCATGGGCGTGATGGGGGCTGTGCTGATCGAAGCCCACGGATGCCTCCAGCTCGGGGATCACCTGGGTGATGATGGGCGCGTAGCGCAGCAGATCCTGTGCATTGACCCGGACTATTAGTTTACATAACTCAGAAAAAACCCGTTCCCGCGCCAGGTTGTCCATCAGATAAGCCTGATCCAGCATCGCCTTCTGGGTAGAAGGGTCCGGGGTAAGACCGTAGCAGACGGCAAACCGGACGCCCCTTAGGATTCGCAGAGGGTCCTCCTGAAAGCGCACAGCGCCATCGCCTACGGTGCGCAGAATACGGTGATGCAGATCCCGCTGACCGCCCCAGGGGTCGATATAGCCCCAGTCAGGGGCGTATGCCATGGCGTTGACGGTGAAATCCCGGCGCGCCAGGTCTGCGTTCAGATCGGTTACAAATTCCACCCAATCCGGATGGCGGCTGTCAGAGTAGCCGCCTTCGGTGCGGAAGGTAGTGATCTCAAAGACTTCGTCTTCCAGGATAACGCCGATGGTGCCGTGGATCTCACCGCTGCGGACAAGGCGGTGGGAGGAGAATACCTGGGCGATCTGCTCCGGGGTGGCGCTGGTGCACATGTCGTAGTCGTGGGGTGTCAGTCCCAGCAGAGCGTCCCGGACGCAGCCGCCCACTACATATGCCTCAAAGCCGGCACGTTCCAAGGCGTTGAGACAGTAAAGGACTTTTTCCGGCAGCTCCATGGGGGTGCAGCTGCGCTCCGGACGCAGACTGCAGTGGTCGGCGGCGGTCCAGACAGCCATACACAGATAGAACAGCCAATTGCCGCCGGGGATGGCAAGCAGGCAGAAAAACAGTGCCCCGAACCGGAAAAATACATACCATCTGCGGCTGCCGCTGCCGGCATCCAGCGTGGTGCGGCGGTATGCGAAAAACATGAGAAAAACCGATGCCAGAAGATCAAAAACATAAAGCTGCAGCTGCGGCTCAGAGTTCCATGTCCGGTACTGGGACAGAAGATGCACCATCAGATAAACGGTGACGCAGCTGTGAAAACCCGGCGCGGGTCGCAGATTCCGCAACCGGCACACTGCCAGATAGATCAGGCAGCCGGCAGCTGCGATACCCAAAATACAGCTGATGACGCGGATGCTGTCTGCAGGGGTGAACTCGTACAGATCGCTAATCAGAATGCCTGCAGCGGCGGCAAGGCAGCCGATGGCAGCTGCGGCAGATCTGGGGAAAAGGCGTTTGTACGCAGGTACGCCTGTCATAGGGCGAAGGAACAGGTACAGCACCGCCATGACTGCGGCGGTCAATATAAACGGAAGATAGCTGCCCGGATGTGCGCGCAGCAGCAGCCCCCGGCTGTCTATGCCGGTGTGCAGCAGCCACGCCCGCAGGGCAGCTCCCAGTGCGCCGGCACCTAAGATCAGCGGCAGGAGCAGCTTGGGACGAAAGGGAAATTTCATAGGATCATCTCTCCACGGTAGCATAATAATAGTATTATACCAGTAAGTTCTGCTGATTTCCAGTCCTTTTGGAAAAATAAGACTTGTTTCCGGGGTATTTCGGCAGTATAATGTAAAATATTTCAAAATCCGGAGGAAACTGTATGCTGACCGCGATTTTTTTGATACTGTCTGCAGCTGCTGCCGTGGGGCTTTCTCTTGCTGCCCAAAGTCTGTGGGTGCTGCCGCTTGGATTTGCGGGCTGCTTTTTGCTGCTGGCGGCGCTGTGGTTTCTTATGATTCTTGTTATGGCAAAGCAGGTGGATATGGATGCGGAGCAAGGGGACGAAGCCCCCTTTTTTCGCTGGGTCATCCGGCTGACCGTTGCCGCGCTGATTCCGCTGTTAGGTGTCCGTGTCCGTACCAGGGGTCTGGAGCAGACACCGAAAAGCGGACGGTTTTTACTGGTCTGCAACCACCTGCATGATGTGGACCCGGCTTTTTTGCTGCGTTATTTTCCGGACAGCCAGCTGGCGTTTATCGCAAAGCAGGAAGTGAAGCAGATGTTTTTGGTCGGGCCGTTTTTGAAGAAGACCCTGGGGCAGTTCGTCAACCGGGAAAACGACCGGGAGGCGCTGAAGGCAATTCTCAATTGTATCCGTATTATAAAGGAGGACGAAGCCTCTGTTGCGGTGTTTCCTGAGGGGTATGTGAGCTTGAACCGTAAGCTGCATCCCTTTCGCCCCGGAGTATTTAAGATCGCCCAGAAGGCGCAGGTCCCGATCGTGGTATGTACACTGCAGGACACCCATAAGGTCATGCCCAATGTGAAGCGGCTGAAGCGCTCCTGCGTCCAGCTGCATCTGGTAGGTGTGATCCCGGCTGAGCAGCTGCAGGGAGTGACCACGGTGGATATTGCCCACCGGGTCCACGCCATGATGGCGCAGGATCTGGGACCGGAGCTTGTGGAGCAGGAAGAAAATACTTGATTTACTGCGGTTTATCTGTATAATAGTAGATAATCGAGTTTGGGAGGAAATACCATGAAAAACAGCGAAAAAACTCTGGATATGATCGTTAACCTCTGCAAGAACAGAGGCTATGTATACGCCGGCTCCGAGATCTACGGCGGTCTGGCAAACTCCTGGGATTACGGTCCTTTGGGCGTTGAGTTCAAGAACAATGTGAAAAAGGCATGGCTGAAGAAGTTCGTGCAGGAATCGGACTATAATGTGGGTCTTGACGCGGCGATTTTGATGAACCCCCAGACATGGATCACCACCGGTCATGTAGGCTCTTTCTCTGACCCCCTGGTGGACTGCAAGGGCTGCGGCTCCCGGCAGCGTGCGGATCAGCTGATCGCAGCATCCGAATCCGGCAAGAGCGTTAATGTGGACGCGATGGATTTTAATGAGATGGATGCATACATCGCCGAGCACGAGGATGTGGTATGTCCCAACTGCGGCAAGCACCACTTTACATCTATCCGCAAGTTCAACCTGATGTTCCAGACCAAGATCGGCGTCACCGAGGATTCCTCCTCTGTGTGCTACCTGCGTCCGGAGACGGCACAGGGTATTTTCGTCAACTTCGCAAACATTCAGCGGACCACCCGCAAGAAGCTGCCCTTCGGTGTCTGTCAGGTGGGCAAGGCGTTCCGCAACGAGATCACCCCCGGCAACTTCACCTTCCGTACCCGTGAGTTCGAGCAGATGGAATGCGAGTTCTTCTGCAAGCCGGGAACGGACCTGGAGTGGTTTGCCTACTGGAAGGACTTCTGTAAGAACTGGCTGATCTCCCTAGGTATCAAGGAGGAGAGCCTGCGTCTGCGTGACCATGATCCGGCGGAGCTGGCGTTCTATTCCCGTGCAACCACCGATATCGAATACCAGTTCCCCTTCGGCTCCGGCTGGGGTGAGCTGTGGGGTATCGCTGACCGCACCGACTTCGACCTGGGTCGCCACCAGGAGGCTTCCGGCAAGACCCTGGAGTACTACGACCAGGAGGCAGGGGAGCACTACATTCCCTATGTCATCGAGCCCAGCCTGGGCTGCGACCGCGTGGCGCTGGCATTTTTGTGTGAGGCTTACGACGAGGAGGTCGTGGGCGTAGACAAGAAGGGCAATGAGGATGTGCGTACTGTGCTGCGGCTGCATCCTGCTCTGGCACCGTTCAAGGCGGCTGTCCTGCCCCTTTCCAAGAAGCTCAGCCCCAAGGCAGAGGAAATTTACCATGAACTGCAGAAGGATTTCATGGTGGACTTTGACGATGCCGGCTCCATCGGAAAGCGTTACCGCCGGGAAGACGAGATCGGCACGCCCTTGTGCATCACCGTGGACTTCCAGACCGTGGGCGACGAGACCACCGAGGCGGACAACTGCGTTACCGTCCGGGATCGGGACACCATGGAGCAGGTGCGCATCCCCATCAGTGAGCTGAAGAACTACATCGCGGAAAAATGCCGCTTCTGATCATACGCAAACAGCCCGCCCCACCGGGGCGGTTTTTGCATAGTGGAAGATCCTGCGATAAAGGGTTTGCATTTCTGTTTCACCTGTGCTATAATACGGAAAATTATTGACCGAAAGAGGTGACCTTAATGAGAACATTCGCGAAAGCCAATAAGCTTGAAAATGTATTGTACGATGTCCGGGGCCCGGTGGTGGACGAAGCCGCCCGGATGGAGGAAGCTGGCAAGAAGATATTGAAGCTCAATATCGGCAATCCTGCGCCCTTTGGCTTTTCTGCACCGGAAGAGGTCATCCAGGATATACGCGATAATATCGTCAACAGTCAGGGCTATTCCGACTCCCGGGGCATCTTCTCCGCCCGTAAGGCGATCATGCAGTACGCGCAGCTGAAGAATATCCCCAATGTGACCATGAAGGATGTGTTCACCGGAAACGGTGCCAGCGAGCTGATTCAGCTGTCGCTGAATGCCCTGCTCAATACCGGCGATGAGGTGCTCATCCCGTCTCCGGATTATCCTCTTTGGACAGCCTGCACCCATTTGGCGGGAGGCAAGGCGGTGCACTACATATGTGACGAGCAGTCTGATTGGTATCCGGATCCTGCGGATATCGAGAGCAAGATCACACCGAAGACCAAGGCAATCGTCATCATTAACCCCAACAATCCTACAGGTGCCCTGTATCCGAAGGAACTGCTGGAGCAGATCGTGGATATTGCCCGGCGGCATGAGCTGATCATCTTCTCCGATGAGATATATGATCGGCTGGTCATGGACGGAGAGGAGCATATCTCTACCGCGTCTTTGGCACCGGATCTGTTCTGTGTGACCTTCAGTGGACTGAGCAAATCCCATATGGTATGCGGCTTCCGGGTGGGCTGGATGATCCTCTCCCGCAACAAAGCCCCTGCGAAGGATTATATTGCCGGCATCAATATGCTGTGCAATATGCGCCTTTGCTCCAATGTCCCCGGGCAGGCTGTGATTCAGACAGCGCTGGGTGGCTACCAAAGCGTAAACGAATACATCGTACCCGGCGGAAGAATCTATGAGCAGTGCGAATTTGTCTACAAGGCGCTCAATGACATTCCGGGGGTGAGCGTCGTGAAGCCGAAGGCGGCGTTTTATATGTTCCCGAAGCTTGATGTAAAAAAGTTCAATATTACAAGCGATGAGCAGTTTGCGCTGGACTTCCTGCGCCAGAAGCGTGTTTTGATCGTTCCCGGCAGCGGCTTTAACTGGAACAAACCGGACCACTTCCGGATCGTCTGCCTTCCCCGGGTAGAGGTTCTGGAGGAAGCAACGGATAAATTGGCTGATTTCTTACATACCTACCGGCAGAAATGAGAAGGCGTTACGATAGAAAATAAAACATTACAGGCAGGCTTTACCACCGGTACATATGAGATGTTCTCCGAGTCCGGCATCCAGGTCAAGAAGCGTTCGCTTTAAGCATATACCATGATTCTGACCGGCAATTCCGGCTATATCCCCAGCGAACGGGCGTTTGCGCACCGTTGCTATGAGGCGGACACGGGCTACTTCAAGAAGGGCACAGCGGAAAAGCTTGTGGAAAAATATATCGAGATGCTTGAGGCGATCCGGTAAAATAGTGCAGCGGACAGATTTTGGTTCTGTCCGCTGCTTTTTTATGTATAAAAAAGGATACAGTGGGGCATCCTCTGCTGGGAAGGAGGTGCGTATATGAAGGTGCGCGATATCATGACTCAGCCTGTGATCCACATCAGCCCCTCAGAGTCTGCCGAAGTAGCAGCCAGGACGCTGACACATTATAATATAGGTGTGCTTCCGGTGTGCAGCGCGGACGGTAAGCTTTGCGGGGTGGTGACAGACAGAGACCTGGTGACACGCTGCGTGGCATCGGGCAAGCTGCCGAAGCAGACGACCGTCCGGGAGATCATGACCGGGCAGGTGCTTTCCGTGCAGCCGGACATGCAGATCGGTGTGGCGGCACATCTGATGGGAAGAAGTCAGGTGCGGCGTTTGCCGGTGGTGGACAACGGCAAGCTCTGCGGCATGGTCAGCCTGGGAGACCTGGCAAAACGGGAGGAAAGCGTCATGGATGCGGCAGATGCCCTGACCGATATTACCAGCAACATTTCAAGCCGGGATATGGATTGAAAAATCTTGAAAAAAATTAAAAAAAGCTATTGACAAATCAAGACCAAAATGGTATCATATGCAAGCTGTCCGATGAACGGACCACCGGGAGGACGGCAAATCTGTACCTTGTAAATTGAATAACGCAAAGACGAACAAGAACACCTTGGACAAATGAAATGGATTTGTTTAAGTTTCGAGAAATCGAATTAACAGCCAACGAAAATTCTTGAGTAAAATTGCTAGAAGCAAATTA
>JAZSHB010000050.1:0-2481 GCA_045533015.1 Faecousia sp. | reverse complement strand
CGGATGGAGGATGAAAAGCACCAGCTGCTCCGGGTGGATATCGATGAGGTCATCAGCAGCAAGCCTGTTCAATATGTGGGAATCGAGGCGCATATTTTCCTGTGTCGCGCAACGGTAGGGGAAAAGCAGTGGCTGTTTGAGCTGAAGTATACTGTCCGAAGCCATAGCTGGTGTCTTTTGAGGAAGGTATATTAAGATGGCGGAGCGTATTATTTTTCATGTGGATGCCAACAGCGCTTTTTTGTCCTGGACAGCGGCGTACCGGGTGAAGGTCTTGGGCGAGAAACAGGACCTGCGGGAGATACCCTCTGTGGTGGCAGGTGATAAGGAATCCCGTCACAGTATCATTCTTGCCAAGAGCACGCCGGCAAAGAAATTTGGAATACAAACAGGCGAACCGCTGTTTCTGGCATTGGAAAAATGCCCGGAACTGGTAGTGGTGCCGCCGGATTATGGATTATATGTGGAGGCGTCCCGACACTTTGTGGAGATGCTGCGGCAGTTTAGTCCGAAGGTGGAGCAGTATTCCATTGACGAGGCTTGGGTGGACATGACAGGGACGCAGCGCCTGTTTGGTGCACCACGGCTGGCAGCGGAAAAGATGCGGCAGCGAATCTGGGAGGAGCTGGGTTTTACGGTAAATATCGGCATATCTACCAATAAGCTGCTGGCAAAAATGGCGGGGGATTTTGAAAAACCCAATAAGGTGCATACCCTGTTTCCCTATGAAATGGAAGCAAAAATGTGGTGCCTGCCGGTAAGAGACCTGTTTTTGGTGGGTGCTGCCACAGAGGCAAAGCTGCGGAAAATGGGAATCTATACCATTGGGGATCTGGCACACACAGAATTAGGCATTATCCGGAAAAAGCTGGGAAAGCACGGACAGACCATCTGGCATTTTGCAAACGGACATAACGCCGACGCGGTGACACCGGAGCCTGCGGAAAATAAAGGCTATGGTAATTCCGTGACAACAGCGAAGGATGTAGTAAGCACAGAGGCTGCTCACCAGGTGCTGCTGAGTTTGTGCGAGACTATCGCTATGCGTATGCGCAAGGATGGCAAGTGCGGCAGCTGTGTATGTGTGCATCTGCGTACCTACGAATTTCGCCACTTTTCGCACCAGAGGATGCTCTTAGGTGCGACGAACATGACCCAGGCACTTTTTGATGCGGCTTGTCGGGTCTTTGATGAAGCTTGGGATGGACAAACACCCCTCCGCCAGCTGGGTGTCCAGGTAATACGCCTATCGTCACAGCCTTATCAGCAGTATGACTTTCTTTCAGGCGTGTCCCCGGTGCAGTATGAACGAAAGCTGCGTCTGGACGAAACGGTGGATGCGCTCCGGGATAAGTTCGGTGAAGATATCATCCGCCGGGCAAAATTTACCAATGACCCTGAGGGGCATATGGCGGGCGGGCTGGATAAGGCGCGCCGCACAGGGGTAACAAAACCCCTGCCGAAGGAATTTGAGGATGGAAAAGAAGACTGATTTATTGTATAATAGCGGCAAAACGCAAAGGGAGAAAAGGGTATGTCTATCGTAAAATTCTACCGGGGTGATCCCAATGCCCCTAAAACCACCATGCCAGCCCACCTGGGTGCCAATGCAATCATTACCTGCAACGGAAAGCTGCTTCTGGAAAAACGCCGGGATTGTGACATCTGGGGTCTGGTGGGCGGCGGCGTGAAAAAGCACGAGGAGCCGGTCCAGGCGATCGTCCGTGAGGTGTACGAGGAGCTGGGTCTGCGGATTTCCCGGGAAAAATTCCGCAAGCTTGGGGTGTACGGCGAGCCAGGTCGCATTGCGGCGTATCAAGATGGCAGCATCTGGCGCATGGTGATCGTGGTGTTCGGATTGGAACTGGACACAGAGCCGGAGATGATGGTTAGCGCCGAATCCCGGGAACTCCGCTTTTTTTCCAAGGAGGAGTTGAAGGATATCGAAATCGTTATCACCCACAGCGATATTGTTGAGGATTGGTTTTGTGTGAACGGTCTATGAAAAAATATACAAAAAATCAAATAATACTTGTATATTCAAAAATACTGTGATAATATACATTCTGACGGTGCAGTATCCTAGTCAGAACGACCAGCTCCCAGGTAGGGCCTAAAAATCCTATGAAGGGCATATCGATGAAGTCCCTGGTGCTTGCTTTTTGCGCCCAGCTTAGGGTGGGTGCTGGGGGTTAAGGATTCCGGGCGCACTCCAATGGCATGGAGTATACGACCCGGTTTCCGCGGAGACCTGGTATTGTGTGACGAAGTTGAGAACTCCAGTGCTGGAAGCCCCTTCGCACACGAGCCGGGTATGAACCTGCAAGGCGGTGCGCAGAATCGCGTGCTGTGTGCAGTGTAGCCTGCCTTGAGTGAGTATGTGGGGAAAGGGGAACATGCGGCGAGCACGTTGTGGCCAGACGCCTGCCGATATCGCTCCTGGAAACCATGCTTGCAAAAGAGGCTAAGAGCCGGAACGTT
>JAZSHB010000076.1:0-9163 GCA_045533015.1 Faecousia sp. | reverse complement strand
TAACGCTGTTTCTGCCGACCTTCTGGCAGGGGAGCAGATGCGCCTTGAAGATCTTCTGTACTGTATGCTTACCGGCTCTGCCAACGATGCCGCAGCTGTGATTGCAGAACATATTGGCGGCAGTCAGACAGGATTTGTTGAGCTGATGAATGAATACGCCGCGACACTTGGTTGTACGGGCACCCAATTTACCAATGCTCACGGACTGCATGACGAGGGGCAGTATACTACAGCCAGAGATATTGCAAGAATTCTGGATGCAGCGGTTGCCAATGAAGCGTTTTTTGCGATATTTTCAGCGCAGAACCATACAGTTGAAGCAACCAATATGTCTGAGGCAAGAGAATTGACAAACAAAAACTCACTGATGGATGCAACAAACCGTCAATACTACGATTCTCGCGTTGTTGCCGGCAGAACAGGCGTTACGGAGGATGGCAGACGCTGTCTTGCTGCTGTTTCTGAAAGTAACGGCATGCGGCTGATCAGTGTTGTGATGGGGGCAGAATCTGTCTACCAAGAGGATGGCTATACTGCGATCAGTATAGGTGGCTATGTGGAAACATCTGCGTTGCTGGACGCTGGCTTCGGTGATTATAAAACTGCACAGATATTGTATGCAAACCAGGCATTAAAGCAAAGTACGGTAGCAGGTGGTGACTGCGATGTAGTTCTGGGACCCCATACAGCCATATCCGCTGTGCTGCCGGTGGGGGTGACATCAGCGGACCTGTCAATGCGATATTCTGATCATTCCTTGACTGCACCGATCGAGGCGGGGGAAAGGGTCTGCGATGTGCAGGTATGGTACGGCGGTATGTGTGTCGCGCAGGTGGACCTGTACGCGATGAATTCTGTTGGGGCAGTCAGCACTGTCGCGATCACTGATTCGGAACAGCCTGTTGATAACGGTTTTCCCAAAGGTCTCTGGGTCATAATGATCATCATTTTAGCGGTCGTTATTGTATTGATCGCCTTGCGTCTTGTTGGAAGGATTAGACTTCTGACTATTAAAAACCGCAGCAAGCGATACAGAAGAAGCCGCAGAAGGAGTCGATAAGATGCTCGGCTGGGACGAATTGGAAAGACAGTGTTTAAGCTGCGTGCGCTGCGAACTTTGCCAAACAAGAAACAACGTGGTTTTCGGTGTAGGACCAAAGGATGCGGATGTGATGTTTATCGGAGAAGGTCCGGGAGAGCAGGAGGACCTACAGGGAGAACCTTTTGTCGGTGCTGCTGGCAAGCTGCTTGACGATATGATGTCTATTATCGATCTGAATAGAGAGAATTGTTATATAGCAAATATCGTTAAGTGCAGACCTCCCCATAACCGCGATCCTCAGGAGCAGGAACAGGATGCGTGTATTGCATATTTGCGTAATCAGGTGGCGCTGGTCCAGCCGAAGATAATTGTTTGCCTCGGAAGAATCGCTGCAAAGCGTATCATTGATCCGGATTTCCGCATTACAAGGGAGCACGGCACCTGGATATTACGCAATCATATCTGGATTACAGCGATCTATCATCCTTCAGCACTGCTGCGGGATGTCTCCAAAAGACCGGAGACCTTTGAAGATCTGCTGGATATCCGTAAAAAACTCCATCAGGTAAGGGATAGGATATAGATATAGATTTAGGGCTTCGGTTTCCGAAGCCCTAAAAATTATTCAAGAATCTCTCTAGCGATATAGATAGGACGGTCTTTGCTTTGCTCAAAGATTCTGCCTACATACTCACCAATGATGCCAATACTGAACAGCTGTATACTTCCTAAAAACAGGATCAGCACAATGATCGTTGCATAGCCTGGAATGTCTATGCCGGATATCAGCTTTTGCAGCACTACGATGACCAGATAGAACAGAGCTGCAGCGGTTGTGATAAAACCAAGCACGGTCGCGATGCGCAAAGGAGTAGTAGAATATCCGATGATACCGTCGATGGCATAATTCAAAAGCTTCCGGAAATTCCATTTTGTAACGCCTCTGACGCGCTGGCAGGCAGTGTAAGGGATAAAGCAGGTGTTGTAGCCTACCCAGGCAAAAAGCCCCTTAGAAAACCGGTGATATTCTCCCATTGACAAAATGCTGTCTGCCACACTGCGGCGAAAGGTTCGGAAATCGCTGGCGTCGGACTTCAGTGCGATATTTGAAAGTCGGTTGATCAGTTTATAGAAGGTCTTCTTAAAGAAGGACAGAACCTTACCTTCGCCGCGCCGGTCCTGGTATGCTGCGACCATATCGTACCGTGTGTTCTCCTCAAGTATACGCACCATATCCCGTACGATCTCCGGTCTTTGCTGCAGGTCAGCATCGATCAGACAGTTGTATTCGCCGCTGGCGTGCTTGAGACCGGCGTACAGTCCTGCCTCTTTTCCGAAATTCCTGGAAAAACTAACTACCTTAACGGGACATCGCTGCTGTGCGTGCAGTTTTCGCAGCTCAGCCAGCGTGGCATCTTTGCTTCCGTCATCCACATATATGATCTCATAATCATATCCGCAGCCGGAGAAAGCCTCGATAACAGCATCCTGAAAGGGTGCTACATTTTCCGCTTCGTTGTAACAGGGAACGATCAGTGATAATTTCATAAACATCAACTCACATAATTGTTTTTTTATATTATATGCCCTAAACAGTTTTCAGTCAAGTTTAGGTTGTATTTTGTGCATTCTTAGTTGACAGAACGGGAAAAATGTGATAATTTTATTGCTGTTAAATGCATGGATGGGGAGAATTTACAGATGTAAACCATTTCAGAGAGCGTACAGCAGGTGAAAGTACGCATGGTTGACTGTAGATTGTCGCCCCGGAGCAGGCTGCCTGAAGAAAGTAGGGGAGCACGGGAACGCCCGTTACAGCGCAAGAGTGCCCGCATTCCGGGAATTCAGGTGGTACCGCGGAAAGTATTTTCGCCCTGAGCCATACGGCTCGGGGCTTTTTCATTACAAAAGGAGTGTATAGCATGAACAGAGAACTGCCAAAGGTCTATGAACCCCAACAGGTAGAAAACAAGATCTACAAAATGTGGGAGGAAAACGGATATTTCCGTCCCGTACGGAAGGAGGGGGCGAAGCCCTTTACCATCGTTATGCCGCCCCCGAATGTGACCGGTCAGCTGCATATGGGTCATGCAATGGATGCTACATTACAGGATACCCTTATCCGTTACAAGCGTATGCAGGGATACAGCGCTCTGTGGATCCCCGGTGTTGACCACGCGGGCATTGCCACCCAGATCAAGGTCGAGGAGGAACTGCGTAAGGAAGGACTGACGCGGTACGACTTGGGCCGCGAGAAGTTCCTGGAGCGTGTGTGGGATTGGAAGCATAAGTACGGCAACCGGATCGTAGAGCAGCAAAAGAAGCTTGGTGCTTCCTGTGACTGGGACCGGGCGAGATTTACCATGGATGCTGGCTGCTCCAATGCGGTCCGTGAAGTGTTTGTTTCCCTGTACGAAAAGGGGCTCATTTACAAAGGCAGCCGAATCATCAACTGGTGTCCCAACTGTGTTACCGCCCTTTCTGATGCTGAGGTGGAATATGTGGACAAGCCTGGACATCTGTGGCATATCCGCTATCCCTTAGCAGACGGCAGTGGTGAGGTCGTGGTTGCGACGACCCGCCCGGAGACGATGTTGGGCGATACCGGTGTTTGTGTCAATCCGAACGACGAACGCTACAGTGCAATCGTTGGCAAGAAGGTCATTCTGCCGCTGGTAAACAAAGAGATTCCGATTGTTGCTGACGATTACGCCGAGATGGAATTCGGTACAGGCTGTGTGAAAATGACTCCTGCGCACGATCCCAACGATTTTGAGGTGGGTCTTCGCCATAACCTGGAGATTATTCGCGTTCTGGATGACAACGGTGTGGTCAACGCCTATGGCGGCAAATATGAAGGTCTGGATCGCTATGAGGCACGCAAGCAGATCGTCGCTGACCTGGAGCAGCAAGGCTATTTGGTTAAGATCGAAGACCACGCACATAATGTGGGAACCTGCTACCGCTGCCATAATGATGTGGAACCGATCATTTCTGCTCAGTGGTTTGTGAAGATGAAGCCTCTGGCTGAGGAGGCGATTCGCGTTGTCAAGGACGGCGAGACTAAGTTTGTTCCGGAACGGTTCAGCAAGACCTATCTTAACTGGATGGAAAACGTCCGTGATTGGTGTATTTCCCGCCAGCTTTGGTGGGGACACCAGATCCCTGCCTGGACTTGTAGTGAATGCGGACACATCACTGTTTCCCGTCAGGATGCCTGTCAGTGTGAGAAGTGCGGCAGTAAGTGCATTGAGCGCGATCCTGATGTGCTCGATACCTGGTTTAGTTCAGCCCTGTGGCCTTTCGAAACCCTTGGCTGGCCGGAAAAGACTGAGGATCTGGAGTACTTCTATCCGACAGATGTTCTTGTGACCGGATATGATATTATTTTCTTCTGGGTCGCCAGAATGATCTTCTCCGGTTGTGAGCATACAGGGAAGACACCGTTCCACACAGTGCTGATTCACGGACTTGTCCGTGATGATAAGGGTCGTAAGATGTCCAAGTCTCTGGGCAACGGTATTGATCCTCTGGAAATGATTGAGAAGTACGGCTGCGACGCATTGCGCATGAATATGGTAACCGGCAATTCTCCCGGAAACGATATGCGTTTTTATGTGGAGCGCTGCGAGGCAATGCGGAATTTTGCCAACAAGCTTTGGAATGCAAGCCGTTATGTGCTTATGAACCTGAGCGAGGATACAAAAAACGAGCTGCCGGCTGCAGAGGATCTGCAGATCGCTGATAAATGGGTTCTTTCCAGACTGAATACCCTGATTGCAGAGGTAACGGACAATCTTGAAAAGTATGAGCTGGGTGTTGCGATTCAGAAGATCTATGATTTCCTTTGGGACACCTACTGTGACTGGTATATCGAGCTGACAAAAACACGGCTGTACAGCGATGACGCAGGACAGAAGAACAATGCTCTGCAGGTTTTGGTGTATGTTTTGGATCAGACCCTGCGTTTGCTGCATCCGTTTATGCCCTTCATCACAGAGGAGATCTGGCAGTCGCTTCCCCATGAGGGAGAAGCACTGATCGTTGCTCAGTGGCCCCAATACCGTGCAGATCTGCAATTTAAGGCAGAAGAGGACCAGATGGAGGGCGTAATGAGTGCCATCCGTGCCATTCGAAACCGCAGGGCGGAAATGAATGTTCCGCCTTCCAAGAAAGCAGCTTTGTTCGTACAGACAGCCAAGCCGCATATGTTTGCTGAGGGCGAAGGTTTTATCCAGCGGCTTGCCTATGCAGATAAGGTAGTTATCCTGGACAAAGAGCCGGATGATATTGACGGAATGGTTTGCTGTACTACCGCAGAAGCCAAGCTGTTCATCCCCATGGGTCAGCTTGTAGATGTTCAGAAGGAATTGGAACGCATTCGGAAGGAACTGGAAAAGGCAAGGAAAAATCTTTCCGCAATCGAAGGCAAGCTGTCGAATGAAAACTTTACTGCCCGCGCACCGGAAAGCGTCGTAAACGCGGAACGGGAAAAAGCGGAAAAAGCACGGGAATTGATCTCCCAGCTGCAGCAGAGTGAAGCGGCAATGCAGAAGCTTTAATACCTGTAATGTAATGCAATGGAACACAAACTGTATGTTTGTGTTCCATTCTTTTTTTGTGCGCCCCAATCCGACTGCAAATGCTGATGGTTAAAATTATACTATCTGTGTAATTACGAAAGGAGGATGAAAAATGCGTTTTACAAGTTTTTTGCAGGATGGTCAGCTAACGGTTGTTTTGACAGGAGAGATCGACCATCACTGCGCAAAAAACTATATAAACTCAATTGCTGCAAAGATTGAAGCATATACGCCAAGAACCTGCATTTTGGATTTTCAGGAGGTAACCTTTATGGACTCCTCCGGAATTGCTGTTGTGATCAACGCTCTGCGAAATATAACACGCATAGAAGGAAAACTGGTCTTGACAGGTATCAAAGACCAGCCGATGAAGGTGTTCCGTACATCCGGCATCGATAAATTAGTTGAAATTAAGGAGGCAGTTACATGAAATTTGAAAACTATATGATTCTGGAATTTCCCAGCAAATCCTCAAACGAAGCCTTTGCCCGTTCTGCAGTTGCCTGCTTCGCGGCACAGCTTGATCCCACGATGGAGGAACTGGGAGACATTCGCACAGCAGTATCTGAAGCAGTCACAAACTGCATCGTCCATGCTTATCCAAAGGCACTTGGTATCATTACATTGCGCTGTCGTATTTTGAAAGATAATACGCTTGATATCGTAATCAAGGATAAGGGTGTTGGAATTGCGGATATTGAACAGGCGCTTAGACCTATGTATACCACCGGTGGTACAGATCGCAGCGGCATGGGCTTTACCATCATGGAGAGCTTTATGAGCTCCTTATCCGTTACCTCAGAGCAAGGAAAGGGAACGACTGTACATATGCGTAGAAAGCTGCAGCGTCGCAAATGAGCAGAACAGAAGAGCTGATCGCTCTTGCGCAGGCAGGAGATCAAGAAGCGTCAGAGACCCTTGTTGTGGAAAATTCAGGACTGATTTGGTCGGTGGCACGGCGGTTTATAGGCAGAGGTACGGAGTCGGACGATCTGTATCAGCTGGGATGTCTGGGGTTTTTGAAAGCAGTTGAGGGCTTTGATCTTGCATACGGGACGCAATTTTCCACTTATGCAGTCCCTAAGATCGCTGGTGAGATACGCAGATTTTTACGCGATGACGGTGCGGTAAAGGTATCGAGAGGAATCAAAGAGCGTGCGGCTACGATTAAAACTGTCCGAAATCATTTGATCAACGCCCTTGGTAGAGAACCAACGGTGCAGGAACTGGCAAGACAAACCGGTTTCTCCATTGAAGACATTGCAACTGCCGAGGCTGCTACAGCCTGCGTTGAGTCAATGCAGCAGGAAACCGGTGAAGACGGCTTTACCCTGGAAAATATTCTTTCCGATACTGAATCTGAGGAGGTCTTGCTTGAACGGATTTCTTTACGGCAGGCAATCGGCAAGTTGCCGGAACGGGAATCTATTGTCATCCATTTACGCTACTTTCACGGACTGACCCAAGAGCGTGTTTCAAAAATATTGAATGTAAGTCAAGTGCAGGTTTCGCGGATCGAAAAAAAAGCAATTTCCCGCTTAAAGGAATTACTTTGTTAGTTTTTTTACTTTACCTTTTTGTAAAGATGCGGTAAAATAAGAGAAAATCCAGCTGGACAGGTGCGTATATGACAGAGAGTATGATTTCCCGGTTTATTACTGCGAGGCGGCAGTATATTGCTGAGCAATTTTCGGATCTGAATAAAATGCAAAAGGAAGCGGTCCTTGCTACGGAAGGACCGCTGCTGCTGCTTGCAGGTGCTGGCAGCGGTAAAACAACCGTGCTTATCAATAGAATTGCAAATTTGCTCCGGTACGGAAGGGGTAGTGACAGCAACGAAGTGCCGGATACAGTTTCGGATGAAGATGTATTGTTTCTTGAAGACCTGAAATTACCTGTATCTGACACAGATCGCCGACGTGCAGACTATCTGTGCGCCGTAGAGCCTGCAGCGCCCTGGAGCGTGTTGGCGATCACCTTTACAAATAAAGCGGCTAATGAGCTGAAGGAGCGCCTGACAACGATGCTTGGTGAACAGGCACAGGACGTCTGGGCAATGACATTCCACTCTGCCTGCTGTCGAATCCTGCGGCGTGAGATCGAGTATCTTGGCTACACTCGCAGCTTCACGATCTATGACGCATCGGATTCCGAGCGCATGATGAAGGATATCATACGGGAAATGGGACTTGACGATAAGACCTTCCCGGCAAAGTATGTTTTAAGTATAATCAGCAAACAGAAGGATAAAATGATCGGTCCGGATGAAATGCTAGACCAGATCACACTGACGGGTGATTTGCGCCTTTTGCAGGTTGCGAAGGCGTACAAGCGCTATCAGACTAAGCTCAAAGAAAACAATGCCCTTGATTTTGATGATATTATTTTCAAAACGGTGCAGCTGCTGCAGGAAAACGAAGAGGCACGGACTTATTACCAGCGGAAATTCCGATATGTATTAGTTGACGAGTATCAGGATACAAACCACATGCAGTATCTTTTGACATCCCTGCTTGCCGGCGGTTATGAAAATATCTGTGTTGTTGGCGACGATGACCAGAGTATCTACCGCTTCCGGGGTGCAACGATCGAAAATATCTTGAGCTTTGAGAAGCAATACCGTGGATCGAGAACCATCCGCCTGGAACAAAATTATCGTTCTACCCAGGCGATACTCAATGCGGCGAATGCTGTGATCGCTCATAATTTAGGGCGTAAGGGCAAGCGTCTTTGGACAGCAAACGGTGTGGGTGATCCCATTGTTGTATATGAAGCTGAGAATGAAAGTGCGGAGGCAAATTATGTCGCGGGACAGATCATTTCTCAGTCAAAGGGCAAATCCTTTAAGGACTTCGCGATTTTGTACCGCACAAATGCCCAGTCCAATGCGCTGGAATTTGCGATGAAGCGCAATGGCATTGCGTACCGTGTTATCGGCGGCATGCGCTTTTTCGACCGTGCGGAAGTTAAGGATATGCTGTCGTATCTGTGTGTCATCAATAACCGCAATGACGATCTTCGGCTGCGCAGAATCATTAACAATCCCCCCAGGGGCTTAGGCGCAAAGACTATTGAAGCCGCTGAACGGCTTGCGTTGGCAGAGGGGAAAGGACTTTATCATATCGTTTCTGACCCTCACTCCTACGGACCTATGGAAAAAGCAGCAGGTAAGCTCACGCAATTCCACGCGCTGATCGAAGAGCTCGCAGCACTTCTGGATGACGGTATGGAGCTGCCGGCATTTTATGAAGAGGTCATGCTTCGTACCGGCTACATAGCAATGCTGGAAAGCAAGCCTACAGAGGAAAACAAGACGCGCCTTGAGAATATTCGGGAACTCAAATCAAGTATTCATTCCTATGTTGAAAATGCCGAAACGCCAACATTGGCGGGTTTCTTGGAGGAGATCGCCCTCTATACCGATATTGAACAATATAATGAAAGCGATGATGCTGTCGTTATGATGACGATGCACGCTGCGAAAGGTCTTGAATTTCCGCAAGTATTTTTGGTGGGCTTTGAGGATGGTCTGTTTCCT
>JAZSHB010000054.1:0-6174 GCA_045533015.1 Faecousia sp. | reverse complement strand
CGCTGTTATGTATGTCCCCTTGCACCGTTCCGGCGGGATCGGCAGGGTTCAGCATTTGGGCGTTGCTCAGAGTGACAGATCGGTCTTCTTAAGCCCGACGAGGCTCAGTTCCCATGGTTTACAGGGTCTTGCGTGACTTTCCTTCCTTGCTTGTCCGCAAAAAGGGGATAGTATCCCCATAGTGAAAGATAGTCACAATATTTATACCATCTTTTCCACCATTTTGCAAGTACTTTTTTATTGATTTTATACAAAACTTTTCGACACCTTCCACGCCCACACCATACTGTAGAGGCGATCATCGATCGCCCTCCGCGGACGGGCAATGCCCGCCCCTACCGCACCAACCAATTGTCATTGCGAGGGCGCTTGCGCCCGTGGCAATCTCCGTTCCGTAGGGGAGGGTCTTGACCCTCCCGGTCTGCTCAGTAGATTGCCACACCAGTGTGCCCACTGGTTCGCAATGACATCGGGGAGACGCTCCCGCACAAGGATGTTACCCCAAACCCCTGTTACATTGTACTTTACCCCCGTCGTTTTTTATGCTATGATAAAAGAAAAACCGGAGGCGTATTATGGAGATTCGTTTCGCTGATATCAATGATGTGCCCGGGATCCTCGCCCTGCTTCGCCAGGTAGGACGCGTCCATCACGACGGCAGACCCGATCTGTTCCGCCCCAACGCCCAGAAATACGGCGCGTCCCAGGTCATTGCCATGCTGGGCAAGCCCGGTGCGCCCATTTTCGTCGCCGTCCGGGGGGATACTGTCCTGGGCTACTGCTTCTGTACAGTCCGGGAATTTTCCAGAGACAGCGTTATGTGTGACCGCACCGAGCTTTACATCGACGATCTGTGCGTGGACGAAGCCTGCCGGGGGCAGCACATCGGCTCTGCCCTCTTTGATGCCGTCTGCCGCTACGCCAAAAACCGGGACTGCGGCAGCATCACCCTCAATGTATGGTGCTGCAACGATGCCGCTATGGGCTTCTACGAAAGCCGCGGCTTGAAGCCCCAAAAAATAGGGATGGAATATATATTATAATGTAAGGAACTGCTATGCTGGAAAAAAATAAAATTTACGAATGCGTCATCAGCGACTACACCGCCCAGGGACAGGGCATCGCCAAAATCGACGGCTGTGCTGTTTTTATCCCCAACGCAATCGTGGGCGAGCGCTGCCGGGTGCGCATCGAAAAAGCCCAAAAAACCTGGGCCGCCGGTAAGATCACGGAGATCCTCGAAAAATCTCCCCATCGGGTCAACCGGGAATGCCCCGTGGCAAAGCTCTGCGGCGGCTGCGACTTCTGGCACATGGACTACGCCGAGGAGACCCGGCTGAAGGCTGACCGGGTGCGCCAGGCGCTGGGGCGCATCGGCGGAGAAAATTTGCAGGAAATTCCCATCCTTGCCGCCCCCACCTGCCACGGCTACCGCAACAAGGCGCAATACCCTGTGGCAAGCACCAAGGGGCGCGCCTATGCCGGGTTCTTCCGCGCCGGGACCCACAGCGTGGTGGAAAACAACCGCTGTCTGATCCTCCCGGAGGAAACGGATCTGGCAAAAAAATGCGTTATGGATTATGTAAACCACTACCGGGTCACCGTCTACGACGAGACCTCCCACAAGGGTCTGCTGCGGCACATTTATGTGCGCCGGGGATCGGTGTCCGGACAGGTGCTGGTGTGTCTTGTGGTCAACGGGCGCAAGCTGCCCCACACCGATGATCTGATCCACCGGCTGCAGGCAGTCCCCGGCTTTACCGCCTTGGTCCTGTCTGTCAACACCCGGCAGGGAAACACCGTCCTGGGAGACGAATTTATCAACCTTTACGGTCCGGGCTACATCGAGGACACCCTATGCGGGCTCTCCTTCCGGCTGTCTCCGCGCTCGTTCTACCAGGTCAATCACCACCAGGCACAGCGGCTCTACGAAGCCGCCATTTCCCAGGCAGGCATCACCAAGGACGATCTTGTGCTGGATCTGTACTGCGGTGTCGGCACCATCACCCTCGCCATGGCAAACGCTGCCGGCAGGGTCATCGGTGTGGAGGTGGTGGAGCAGGCAGTCGCCGATGCCCGGGAAAATGCCCGGCGCAATCATATCGATAACGCGGAATTTTTCTGCGGTGACGCAGGGAAAGCCGCTTTAGAGCTGGAAAAGCAGGGCGTGCGACCGGATGTGGCTGTGGTAGACCCGCCCCGGAAGGGGCTGAGCGCCGACACCGTGGAGGCTTTGGCGCGGATGTCCCCCCGGCGCATCGTGTACATCTCCTGCGACCCTGCCACCCTGGCGCGGGATGTGGCGCTGCTCAAGCAGCGGGGCTACGCCCTCCAAAGCGCCCTCGCCGCCGACCTGTTCCCCCGCTGCCACCATGTAGAATCCATCGCCGTCCTGGCGTAAAAACAGGGCTTGTCTCGCTTTGAGACAAGCCCTGTTTGGTTTATATTACTTGGAGGAATTGGTGGAGCGCAGGGTCACATCGTGTGCGCCGCCCTCGACGATGGACACCGAGGACACCAGGGTCAGCTTGGCATCGCGCTGCAGGTCGGGAATATTGGTCACGCCGCAGTTGCACATAGTGGACTTGACCTTATAAAGGCTTGCTTCCACATTATCGTGCAAAGAGCCGGCGTAGGTAACATAGGAGTCAACACCCTCCTCAAAGCTGAGCTTGGTAGAGCCGCCCAGGTCATAGCGCTGCCAGTTCCGGGCACGGTTGGAGCCTTCGCCCCAGTACTCCTTCATGTATGCGCCGTTGACCAGAACCTTGGGTGTGGGAGACTCGTCGAACCGGGCAAAGTAACGGCCCAGCATCATAAAGTCCGCACCCATCGCCAGTGCCAGGGTCATGTGATAGTCATGGACGATACCGCCATCGGAGCAGATCGGCACATAGATGCCGGTCTCCTTGAAATATTCGTCACGGGCTGCCGCCACCTCGATCAGTGCCGTTGCCTGTCCTCTGCCGATACCCTTGGTCTCACGGGTAATGCAGATCGAGCCGCCGCCGATACCAACCTTGATGAAGTCCGCACCCGCCTCTGCCAGGAAACGGAAGCCATCCTTATCCACCACATTGCCTGCGCCGATCTTGACGCTTTCGCCGTAGTGCTCCCGGACCCAGGCGATGGTCTTCGCCTGCCAGCAGGTGTAGCCCTCAGAGGAGTCGATGCACAGTACATCCGCGCCTGCCTCCAGCAGGGCAGGAATCCGCTGGGCGTAGTCCCGGCTGTTGATGCCCGCACCTACCAGGTAGCGCTTCTTGCTGTCCAGCAGCTCCTGGGGATTTGCTTTATGGGAAGCGTAGTCCTTACGGAATACGAAGTACATCAGGCGGTCGTTTTCATCCACAATGGGCAAGCTGTTGAGCTTGTTTTCCCAGATGATGTCGTTTGCCTGCTTCAGGGTGGTGTCGGCAGGGGCGACCACCATTTTCTCCCGGGGGGTCATAAAGGTGGCGACCTTCTCGGTGCCGTCCATACGGCTGACACGGTAGTCTCTGCCGGTGACGATGCCCAGAAGCTTGCCGTAGGCTGTGCCGTCATCGGTGATCGCCACGGTGGAGAAGCAGTTCTTCTCCTTCAATGCCAGCACATCCACCAGGGTGTCCTCGGGGGTCAGGTTGGAGGCAGACACCACAAAGCCCGCCTTATGGTTCTTGACCTTCGCCACCATCGCCGCCTGGGACTCGATGGACTGCGAGCCGAAAATAAAGCTGATGCCGCCCTCCTTTGCCAGGGCGATCGCCAGAGAATCGTTGGAAACAGACTGCATGATCGCAGAAGTCATAGGAATATTCAGACTGATCGCAGGCTCCTCCACACCCTTGCGGTACTTGGTCAGCGGTGTGCGCAGGGATACACGGTCCGGGACACAGTCCTCAGAGGTGTAGCCGGGAATGAGCAGGTATTCACTAAAGGTGTGACTGGGTTCGGGATAATAATACGCCATTGGATGTTACCTCCTGCAAAATAATATATATTGGCAATTACTTTATTTTTGTGTTGCGGGTGTAGCGCCGTCGTCAAAAAGCTCCAGCTCCGGCTTGCCGTGGCTGTCCAGCCGCTTGAAGTTTCCCACGATCCGGGTCGCGCTGCTGACGACCACAAAGCTGTCCGGATACCGGGCGACCAGCTTTGTCAGCTCTGCCACCTGGGTGGGATTTACGATGCACAGCAGGATACTCTTTTCTCTGCCTGTGTACGCGCCCTTGCCGGAGATCACCGTGGCGGAATGGTGCAGCTGATGGATGATCGCATCGTTGATCGCATCCGGATGCTCCGTCACGATCTCGCACCGGACTGCGCTCTGCTGTCTGTGGTTCATGGTGCTGCGCAGGGTGCTGGAGGTATAGCAGTAAAGAATACACAGCAGCACCGGCTCGATCTGATAGCCGTATACGAAATACGACGCGATCGCCACGACCACATTCAGGACGAAAATGATGTTAAAGAAATTTACATTGGGCTTGTACTTGTGGATAAAGCCGGCTATAAACTCTGTGCCACCGTAGCAGGCATTGACCCTGTAGAGCACATAGCCGCAGAAGCCTGTGACCAATCCCGCCACCAGGGGTCCCAGCAGCGTGCTGCTGACCGTTGCGTACACAAAAGGCGACAGGTCCACATACTCAAGCATCGTCAGGAAGGTGGAAAACGCAACACAGTAGGTCAGCGTCCGCAGGGCTCTGGGTCTGCTGTTTACGAAAAAGGATATGATCGCAAGGGGCACATTCAGAATAATCGTCGCATAGCCCATCTTGAAATCGAACAGGTATTGCAGCATGGTAAACAGACCGTTCAGTCCTGCCGGTGCAAATCTGTTGGGGAACACGAATAGATGGTAGTTAAACGCCATCGCCAGGGCTGTCAGAACGATTAGCACATAGGATGCCGCGATTCTAAGCTTGTTTTTCATCCTTTCCCGCACCTTTCCCTCTTATACTGCTTACTATTGTGTTATCTAGTATAATATCACACCGGGCACCTGCGGTCAAGCGTTTCAACCGCCGGAAAGTGCCATATTTTTTGCGTAAACTTTGTGAAGTTTATTGCATTTGGTTTTTTCCTGTGGTATATTTGTAAGCTGAAAGATCATATAAGGAGCTGTGCATATGGCACTTCAGGAAAACATTCGAAATATTGCGATCATCGCCCATGTTGACCACGGCAAGACCACCCTGGTGGACGAAATGCTCAAGCAGGGCGGTATCTACCGGGAAAACCAGGCGACGGTAGACCGGGTCATGGACTCCGGTGATCTGGAACGGGAGCGCGGTATTACCATTCTCGCCAAGAACACCGCCGTTCAGTATAAGGATACGAAGATCAATATTGTAGACACCCCCGGTCACGCGGACTTCGGCGGCGAGGTGGAGCGCATTTTGAAAATGGTCAACGGCGTTCTGCTGCTGGTGGACGCTGCGGAGGGTCCTATGCCCCAGACCCGGTTCGTCCTGGGAAAAGCCCTGGAGCTGGGTCACAAGGTCATTGTGGTGGTCAACAAGATCGACAAGCCCGATGCCCGGGTCCACGAGGTCATGGATGAGGTTTTGGAACTGCTGCTGGAGCTCAACGCCACCGACGAGCAGTTTAATTCTCCCACTGTCTTCTGCTCCGGCCGCCAGGGCACTGCCGCCTACGGTCCGGACGATGTGGGCACAGATCTTGTCCCCCTGTTCGAGACCATCGTTAATTATATTCCGGCACCTGAGGGGGACAAGGATGCGCCCTTGCAGCTGCTGGTCTCCTCCATCGATTACAATGAATATGTGGGTCGCATCGCTGTTGGCAGAGTGGAGCGCGGAACGATCCGGGTAAACCAGGAGGTCACCATCTGCGACTATCACGTTGCCACGCTGCAGCAAAAGGGCAAGGTTGTGGCGTTGTACGCCTACGACGGGCTGGGCAAAGTCCCCAACCAGGAGGCATCTGCCGGTGAGATCGACGCCCTGTCCGGTATGGCGGATATCACCATCGGCAGGACCCTTTGTGCCCCGGATGCCATTGAGCCGCTGCCCTTTGTGAAGATCCGCGACCCCACCATCGAAATGACCTTTGCGGTCAACGATTCTCCCTTCGCCGGCAGAGAGGGCAAATTCGTCACCTCCCGAAACCTCCGGGATCGGCTGGAAAAAGAGCTTTTGAAGGATGTCTCCCTCCATGTCACCGAAG
>JAZSHB010000021.1:0-38119 GCA_045533015.1 Faecousia sp. | reverse complement strand
GCCTGACCCCAACATTTATTGTAGAACCTTTCGTTGTTCGGTTATTTTGCGGCAAGCTCCACGGCTTCCTGCAGCTCCCTGTAGGTCACCGAGGATACGAAAACCTTGACAACAATGCCGTTTTCATCCAAGACCAGGGTGTAGGGGTAAGTGCCTCTGCCACCCAGGGCGGTGTAGTATTCGCCGTTGAAGCCCTCGCCGCCGTCCCAGCTGAAAAGCATGGGCGTGTCAGCGTAATACTTGCTGATATATTCCGGTGCAGTTTCCTTGGAGATGCTGGAATGAATGGCGACCACCGTAACGGTGTCGGCATAATCCTGAGCGATCTGATCAAAATAGGGGAGCTCATTGACGCAGGGGGTACACCAGGTGCCCCAGAAGTTGATGACCGTGATCTTACCGGTCTGGGTGGGATCCAGGATCTGTCCGGTAGCACCGTTTCCGTTCACGATCTCCAGATCGTAGCCATAGCACAGGTCGCCGACCTCGTTGCCCCGGTCTGTGGATACTGTGCCGGGATCAGGGGTCCGTACATCCTCCAAATTCCAGTAGTAGGCGACAGCACCGATGAGAACGCTCAGCATGATGACAGCGGAGATGATCCGGGTGATCAGCTTGCGCCGGTCCGCTTTTTCCGGAGAGGTTTCGTTTGCCTTAAGGCGTATTTTCGGACCCTTCCATTGGATCGCCTGGGTGGGACACACGCTGACACACGCACCGCAGCTGATACATTCCTGGTCGCCCGGATGCGTGATATCAACCTTGCACTTTGCCTGGCACAGCCCGCAGCTGGTGCACTTGGAGTTATCGACCTTGATACCGAAGAAGGATATCTTATTGAACAGTCCGTACAGCGCGCCCAGGGGACAGATAAAGCGGCAGAAGAGCCGAAAGATGAACACACAGCCCACCAAAATGCTGACCATCAAAAGGAATTTCCAGGTAAACAGGGGACCGAGCATAGAGAAATAGCTATCATTGACTGCGTTGGAAAGAAGTCCGATGCCGCCTTCCAATGTACCCGCCGGGCATATGTACTTGCAGAAGGCGGGCAGCGGTGTATCCCGGAATGCATACATGATGGGAACGATGAACACAAAGAATACAAGGATCGCATACTTCAGATACGACAGCAAGCGGGTCACGGGGCTTTTCTTCAGCTTTGGTGTCTTGATCTTATAAAACAGCTCCTGGATCAGTCCGAAGGGGCACAGCCAGCCGCAGATCATCCTGCCGAACAGCAGACTGTACAGCAGCAGGATACCGCCTACATAGTAGATTGTGCTGTGGTCTGCGCTGAACGAACCCTGGAGCGAACCCAGCGGACACGCCGCAATAGCACCGGGGCAGGAGTAACAGTTGATGCCCGGGGCGCAGACTTGTTTGGAGCTTCCTTGGTAGATATTGCCGGTGACGAAGCCCTTGAGATTTGCGTTAAACAGCAGTGCAAAATACAGCTGCATAAGCTTTCGTTTGGAGGGAATCCATTTTTTTACAGAATGCCAAAAGGTTTGTCTCTGGGTTTTTTGTTCCATTTTTATCACCCCAATCCCACGCACTCAGTGCAGATGTTGATCGCCTTTGTCAGCACATCGTTGGTACCGCCGGCGAAGAAGCCGTAGATCAAAATGGCGATACCTACTGCCAGCAAGGAATAGCGCAGCGCCAGCAGCAGCCTACCGCGGCTTTTTGCCTGTGCCTGGGGCTTGGCGGAAGTCTGTGCTCCCTCTGCGATCGCCGCCTTGACCAGAGCGATCTCTTTTTGCAGGCTGCGCCGCGTAAAATAAGCACAGAATACAGCATAACCAAAGGGGACGGCGAGACAGGGGAGAAACAGGTACATTGCGCTTATCATAGAACCGGTAATGTCCGTCTGGTCAAAGTTATGGCTATTCATGCCATAAAGCAGAAAAATGACACTTCCCAGCACCAGCAGGATCAAGCTTATCCACTTGTGCAAGCGGCGGTTTTTTTGCTGTGCTTCAATAGCGCTGCAGGCAGCGTCGTTGCAGGCACCCATGTCCAGCTTGCTGTGCAGCCGCGCCAGGATCACCGGGTACTGCTTGTCAGGGGCGGCGTTTTTTCTTGGAACAGGGAAGAAACCGTCCAGAATGATACCGCCCGCTACCAGTGCCAGACACAGATAAACGGGAATGGCGATGCCGGAAAAGGCAGCAGCCACCGCTTCCCGGGAGAAGGGACGGTCGCCGGCGTTGTAGATTCCGATACACGCGGTGATCAGGCAAAGCCCGGAAACGACCAGCATGACGCCCAGTACGATGCTGTAAATCAGATGTATGCGTTTTTTTGTCATATACACGCCTCCAAAGGGGAAATTACTACAATATACTATAGCATACCGAGGAAAGAAAGTAAATCCAAATCCGCAAAGATACGGGAGCTTGTTTTTGCTCCGCAAACAGCTGTACACAAAATATTTACACCTAGCAGGTGATTTTGCTTGCATTTTGAAGGAAAATGCAGTAGAATAAAGTGGACTATGTATGTGTAATATGGCGTATTATGACAATAACAGAAAGGCGATTAACACATGAAGAAGAAAAACCTTTTGCGAACGGTACAGATATCTGTGGTCCTGCTGATGGTCGCGGCGATTCTGGTTGGCATCGTTGCATTTCCTAAGGCAGAGGCTGCCGGGTATTATGCTTCGTATATTGAGCAGCTGAAGGATGTTGCTGTTGACCATACCCAGTATTTTAACGGTGATGTGGTCCAGAAGCTGCCGGATACGGTCAGCGATGATCAGGAGATCTCTGTGATCATCACCCTTGACGAGCCCGGTCTTATGGACACATACGAGCAGTCCGATAAGACTATGGAATTTGCTGAATATGCGCTGGACAGCAAGGATGCTGCACAGCTGCGCAGCCGGATCGCCAAGGAAAAGGCGCAGATCCTGCAGAGCCTGGACGCGCAGCAGATCCGCTACACCCTCGGCGACAATTACGATGTGGTGCTGTGCGGTTTTGAGCTGGGCATCACTGCAGGCGATTTCGATGCTGTTTGCAAGTCTCTGGACAGCAGCTGCGGTGTGATGGTATGTGAAGTATACAATGCTGCAGAGGCAGAGCTGGTTGAGAATACCACCAATGTATACGAAACAGGCATCATTAACAGCAGTGCAAGCGGTTACGATGGCACCGGCATGGTCGTTGCTGTTCTGGATACCGGTCTTGACTCCAGCCATAGTGCCTTTGATGTTGAGCGTTTCGCTTCTGATAAGCTGGGACTTACATATGATGAAGTGGCTTCTGTACTGTCCCAGACCACCGCTTATAAGCAGGGCGGCGGCTTGGGCGTGGATGATGTTTACATCAATGAGAAGGTTCCCTTTGGTTATGACTACGCCGATAACGATCCGGATGTGTATTCCACCCATAACAACCACGGCACCCATGTGTCCGGTATCATTGTGGGCAACGACGACACCATCACCGGTGTAGCGCCCAATGCCCAGCTGGTGTCCATGAAGATCTTCTCCGATGTTATGGATACGGCGATCAGCTCCTGGATCCTGTCCGCGCTGGAGGACTGCGTCGTTCTGGGCGTGGATGTGATCAATATGTCCTTGGGTACTGCCTGCGGCTTCAGCCGTGAGTCGGATGAAGAGATCCTGAACGGCGTTTATGACAAGATTCGCGAGGCGGGCATCAGCGTGATCGTGGCGGCTTCCAACAGCTACAGCTCTGCTTACGGTTCTGAGAAGAACGGTAACCTGGGTCTGACCTCTAACCCTGACACCGGCACAGTCGGCTCTCCCGGTACCTATAAGGGAACCATGTCCATTGCTTCCATCAGCGGTACGGAAACGCCCTATATGCTGTACGGCGATACCATCATCTACTTCGACGAGTCTACCAATGGGGCATCCAAGGAGAACAACTTCTTTGAGACGCTGCTGGGCGACGAAGATTCCATGACTTACGAATATGTGGTCATCCCCGGCGTGGGCAGAACAGCTGACTATACGGGTATGGATGTCACCGGCAAGATCGTTCTGGTCCGCCGCGGTGACAACACCTTCGAGGAAAAGGCGATGATCGCCGAAGCGCAGGGTGCTGCAGGTATCATTATTTATAATAATGTATCCGGTGAGATCAAGATGAATGTGGGCGATGCCAAGCTGGCAGTTTGCTCCATTACCCAGGACGACGGCGAGATGCTGGTCGAAAAGGGCAGCGGCAAGCTGAAGATCAGCAAGAAGCAGACCTCCGGTCCGTTTATTTCCGAGTTCTCCTCCTGGGGTCCCACGCCCAGCCTGGAGATGAAACCCGATATCACCAGCTATGGCGGCAATATCCTGTCCTCGGTTACCGGCGGTGGCTATGACCGCCTTTCCGGCACTTCTATGGCTTGCCCCAACTACGCAGGTATTACGATCTTGCTGCGTCAGTATGTGGTCGAGAATTTCCCGGATATTGCCGATGACAATGTGAAGGTCAGCGCTATGGTCAACTGTCTGCTGATGTCCACTGCGGATATCGCGCTGAACACCAACGGACTTCCCTATGCGGTCAGAAAGCAGGGCGCAGGTCTTGCAAACCTTGACAATGCCCTGAAAACCTCCGCTTACATCACTACCTATGACAAGGAAGGCAATGCCATGGATAAGACCAAGCTGGAGCTTGGAGACGATCCGGAAAAGAATGGCGTTTATGAAATGACCTTCTCTGTGGAAAACTTTGGCGACAAGAAGGTTAGCTACACCATCGGCGGCTGTGTCCTGACCGAAGGTGTCAGCGATACCAAGACCAATGCGGGTCAGACCACCGTTACCGAGGAGGCCTATGCGCTGGAAGCAGATATCGAAGTTGTTTCTGTTGAAGGCGGCAAGCTCCGGGGCGAAAAGCTGACCGTAGCTGCCGGGGAGAGCGCAAAGGTTACTGTGAAGGTCACCCTGACGGATGACGACAAGCAGTATCTGGATGCGTCCTTTGCCAACGGTATGTATGTGGAAGGCTTCATCACCCTGGAAAACAGCAAGAGCAAGGGCGTGGACCTGTCTGTGCCTTACCTGGCGTTCTACGGTGACTGGACCCAGGCACCCATGTTTGACCTGACCTATTTCGATACCAACGCTGACGAGCTTGACGATGCAGTTCCTGTTGAAGACAAGACCATGGCAGATGCCTATGCAACCCGTCCTGTGGGCGGCATCTCCGATGACTATGTCAGCTATCTGGGCGCTTACTACTTCCTGCAGGATCCCAGCGATATGATCATCTCTGCCAATGAGAACTATATCGCCCTGTCCAACCAGGAGGGAACGATCCACTCCCTGCGCTTTGTCTGGGCAGGTCTGCTGCGCAGTGCCGCCAAGATCGAGATATCCATTACCGATGATACCACCGGCGAGGTCGTTTTTGAGACCGAGGATACGGATGTGCGTAAGTCCTACGGTGACGGCGGCTCGATCTATCCTGCCAACATCGAGATCGAATTTGATACGACAGAATATAACTTTGCCAACAATTCTGAGTACACCGTCAAGCTGGTGGGCTATATGGATTACGGTGAAGATGGCGGCTTGAAGACAAACGCAAACAATGTCTTTGAATTCCCGCTGGTGATGGACTTTGAAGCACCGGCTGTGACAAATGTCAGCTTCACCTGTGAGTATGATAAGACGCTGAAGAAGAACCGTCTGTACGCCAATGTGGAGATCTATGACAATCAGTATTCCATGGCGGCGCAGCTGGGCTATGTTGCCAACGGCACGGATGAGGACGGCAATGAGATCCCCGAGCTGAAGGCGTTTGAGCAGTACATGACACCTGTGTACTCCACAAAGAACGACACCACCAAGGTTCAGTTCGAGCTGACGGATTATATCTACGAGATCAAAGAGGGCGCGATCAATACCAACAGCTTTGTTGTTACCTGTTACGACTACGCGCTCAACTATGCTACCTATGAGATCGGACTTCCCACAGACTATACGGACTTCTATTTTGACAGCCTGGAAGAAGGTCTGACCCTTAGCCTCAATGAGGTCTATACCTTTGAACCGCTGATCTATCCCGACAGCGAATGGGGAGAGCTCATGGAGTACTCCTCCTCCAGACCCGGTGTTGTCCGGGTGGTGAACAATAAGCTGGTGGCGGTCAGCTCCGGTAAGGCGACCGTCAGAGTCCGGGATCCCCAGAACAACAAGAGCATGACCTTTACGGTGACGGTTTTGGGAGAGAACGACGAGGGCTTCCAGTATTATGATAAGCCGGTTGCGGATATCTTCCGTCTGACGGGCTACACCACCCAAAAGGCGTATTACATGGTAGACAGCAACGAAAAGGATATCGGAGACACGGGAGATAAGCGATTCTTTGAGGGCAATTACAATCTGTCCCTGTATCCTTCGGAGTCGGTCCTTCTGACCTATGATCTGGATGCATATTTCCCCAACGATACCACGGTGGAATTTGAGACCAGCAACGAAAGCATTGTGACGATCAACGAATCCGGTGTCGTTACCGCGGTAGCGGAGGGCTTTGCGTCGGTCACGATCAAGGTCATGCAGGACGGCAGAAGCACCTACTATTCCGAGTCGGTTTCCATTGAAGTCAAGGACCCCATCGTTTCCAGCGCCGGTAAGCTGACCCACTATTACGGCAACGGCGGATTGGTCATGATCGATGAGGACCTGATGCTCACGGAGATCGGAAGCTTCGCCTTTGCTAACTTTGATTATGTTCTTAAGACCGAAGAAGAGCTTGCCATTGACGACAGAGAGGCAACAAAGCAGTGGTATATCGGTGAGGCATCGATCACCAAGATCGTCTTGCCCGAGGGCATCAAGACCATTGGTGCATATGCCTGTGCGAATTTGACAGCCCTGGAGGAGATCGTCCTCCCGTCTACCCTGGAGTCCATTGAGTACGGTGCGTTCTACGGCTGTACTTCTCTGGCAAAGATCACCTTCAGCGCAGAGAACAATCTGAAGATCGTTAACCAGAATGCCTTTGAAAACTGCGCACTGGAGAGTGTTGACCTGTCCTCTGTCAGCATGGTCTCTGACTATGCCTTTGCAGGCAATACCAAGCTTACAAGTGTTACCACCGGTGATGCGCTGCTGTCTATCGGACAGTATGCCTTCGCAGGTTGTGAGAAGCTGACGGAAGTGACCGTCACAGCGTCCAAGGTCAAGTATGGCACATACGCCTTCACCGGCTGTAAGGCGCTGGAATCCTTCTATGTGAACGCAGCAGTTCTGCCCGAGGGCATGTTCTACGAGTGTGAGGCGATGACCTCTGTGACCGTCGGTCCGGATGTGAAGGATATTGGCGAGTTTGCCTTCCGGGATACCGCTATCACCTCCTATGAGATCGCCTCCGGCAATACAGCCTACAAGGTGCAAACTGCGGACTATATTCTGGCAGCTGACGGCACCACACTGGTCGCCGTATCCCCCACCGCAGAGGGTGCGTACACCCAGGCAAGCTGCGGCGGTACGGAGGTCACAGTGATCGCCGGCGGTGCGTTCTCCCACAACACGAAGCTTACCTCTGTGGAACTGCCCGGTGTTACGGTCATTGGTGACTATGCCTTTGGCTCTTCTGAACGGCTTACAGCGGTCACCCTGGGGCAGCTGACAAAGATCGGTGAATACGCATTCTTTGAGACTGCGATCACCGCACTTCCTGCCTTTGCTGAGGATGTTCAGATCGGCAAATATGCCTTTGCCTTTACGGACATCACCAGTGTTACCATCCCCGACGGCATGACCGTTGCCGAGGGCGTGTTCAGTCAGTGCAAGAACCTTCAGAGCGTGGTCATCGGCAACGATGTCACCCTGGAAAACTATGCCTTCAACATGGACAAGGATGAGTCCTTTGTCGTGGAGAGCTATGAGGAAAACGGCAATAAGTATTTCCGTTATGTATTCAGCTCCGGTCTGACCAGTCTGACCATTGGTGATAACGCGGTGATCGGTGAGAATGTCTTTGCCGGTCATGCCAGCCTGCAGACCGTTACCCTGGGTGCCAATGCCCAGCTGGGTAAGATGGCGTTCTACAACTGCTCCAGCCTGGAGCAGATCGATCTGAGCAAGGTAAAGACCATCGGTGATTATGCTTTCTCCGGTGATGTTTACAATGTCTGCCTGGACAGCAGCATGGCATATGCCGCTGTCAGCACAGAGGGCACCTATATCTACACCTATCACGCACCGGCACTGCTGAGTGTTGACCTGGCAGCCGCTGAGAGCATCGGAGAGTATGCCTTTGCCTACTGCCGTAATATGGTCAGCCTGTCGATCAATGAGACAATTACCGAGTTGCCGCAGTACACCTTTGCCGGCTGTATCGCGCTGACCCAGGTGAATATGCCCGGTGTGACCACTATCGGCGATTATGCCTTTATGGAGTGCATGGCGCTGCCTTATGTGGACCTGTCCACAGTGGAAGCCATGGGCGAATATGCCTTCGTGTATTGCCTGCAGCTGGAAAAGGTAACGCTTAATCCCAACGGCTGCACCATTGGTGAGGGCGCGTTCAGCTACAGCGAAAAGCTGGCAGCTGTGGAGAACATGAATGCGGCAACAGACATCGGTGACTATGCTTTTGCCTACACTGCCATTACAAGTGCGGACCTGTCCGGTGCTGTGAACATCGGTATGGAGGCGTTCCTGAAGGAAACCCTCACACCCTTCACAGTCAAGCTGGGCGAAAGCCTGGAGACGCTGGGCGACAATCCCTTTGCTATGTGTAAGGTAGAGCCCTTCTGCATTGTGGAGACCACGGATTTCAACGGCACTTCTCTGGAGACCAAGACCTATACCTACGCTATCAGCGATACGGTCCAGGTCATCAACGGTTCTTTGTACTGCCAGGTACCCAGCGGTCTGGAGCTGATCACCTATACCGGGCTGGACAGCGGGAACATGAAGGTCGCTGAGGATACTGTCCGTATTACTGCCATGGCTTTTGCCGGTGCAGATGTGGAAATGGTGACCCTGCCCGAAACGGTGGCAGCCATCGGTCATAAGGCATTCTACGCCTGCAACAAGCTGCATACAGTGGTGTTTGGCAGCTACGAATCTCCCATTATGGAAGAGGAGTACGATCCTGCCTACTATGAGACCTTTGAGCACATCCCCTGCACTGGTGATCTCGGCACCTACCAGGATTATAATGGCAACGATGTGCAGATCAACGGTATGGGACTGCTGCCGTATTATATGTGGAACGCCACAGACGGCATGTACTCAAATGTGTTCTACGGCGCGAACTTTGTTGACTATGTGGGCTATGTGGAAACCAAGCTGAGCATGGTAAGACCGGTCAACGGCATCAACTACGATAACTATATTTACAGACAGTACTTCGATCTGGATACGGTCATTGACGGTGCCCAGGCACCCGACAAGACCACCATGCAGACCGTTGCGGCGATCAAGGCGATCCCGGAGAAGGTTAGCTATGAACAGCGCCATCTGGTGGAATACGCCCGTTCCCTGTATACCAAGATCGCTACCACAGAGCAGCAGGCGCTGGTTACCAACTACGCGGACCTGATCTCTGCGGAGCAGAGAATCCAGGCGCTGACACCCACCGACGAGCCTGTACCGGAAGCACCGGAGCAGACCCCGGAGGAAAAGGGCAACGGCGGCGCGATCGCTGCGATCGTGCTTAGCTGCGTGCTGGGAGCAGCTGTGCTTGCACTGGCAGCATATGTGTTTGTGAAAGCACGTAAGGAGCAGCGTCCTGTAAAGGAAGTGCTTGCCGAGCTGTGGAGCAAGACCAAAGCGTGGACGGTGAAAACCGCCAAGCTGGTCGCTGCATGGTGCGTAAAGGCTGGAAAGCAGATCGCCGCCAGGAGCGTCGTGCTTTGGGGCAAGACCGTGGTCCTTGCCAAGAAGCTGGCAAAGCTGTGCGCAAAGGCATACACTGTGGCGATCGCATGGATCAAGGCACGCCTTGCAAAGAAGGAAAAGCCGGTTCAGACTGCGGAAGAAGCAGAAGATGCGGAGATCCCCGCTGAAGCTGCGGAAGAAGCGGAAGAAGCCGACCCTGCACCCCAGGAGGAAACTGTCCAGAGCGAGGAAGACTCTGAGCAATGATGTAACAAGGACTAAGCAAAGCCGCTAAAAAGCGGCTTTGCGGTCCTGTTACGATGATGAAGGAAGATGCGGAAAATGAAGCTGAAAATGAAAGTATCGCTGTGCCTGCTGGCTTTGGCAACAGCCGTCTTTGCCGCAGGCTGTAGCGCAGAGGAAACGCCGTATCAGATCAATGATGCGGATAACTATACCGTCAGCGTCAAATATGATGCCAACGGCGGCACATTTACTACAAACACCTCTGTGATCGTAGACTCCTACGATCTTTCCCAGGTCCCTGCCGGCAGCGACGGACAGGCGCAGATCGCGCTGATCGCCCCGGAAGGCGAGGGGAGAGGAAAAAATGCTTTTACTGCAGTCAACAACGGCTATTTCCTTGCAGGCTGGTATGCCCAGCGCACGGAAAACGGCGTTGACGCGGCGGGAAATACCCAGTATACCTACGGCGAAAAATGGGATTTTGAGAGCGACAGACTGACCCTGGACCCCAACGGAAGCTATAGCGCCCAGGAGCCTGTGCTGACCCTGTATGCGGCGTGGGTACCCCTGTTTCAAATCGAGTATTACGCGCTGGAAAGCGGCGAAAAGCTGGAAACGGTCAGCTATAATCCCGCCCAGCAGGGTCAGATCAAGCTGCCCCAATGGGACGAGGAGACCGGCGCGATCAACATGAACGATGTTCCCGAACGGGAAAATTATACATACAGCGGCATCTACCTGGACGAAGGTGGCACCCAGGCGGTCGATGCCCAGACCATCGCCCACAGCGGTACGGTGGATTATGAGACAGCCACGGCGAAGGATGCGACCATGAAGCTCTATGTCAGCTGGCAGGAGGGCAAGTGGTACCACATCTACACTGCTGCACAGTTTGCAAAAAATGCCAGCCTGGACGGTAGCTATGTGCTCCACGCGGATCTGGACTTCTCTGACGAGATCTGGCCCACGGTCATGATGTACGGCACCTTTACCGGCACGATCCAGGGCAACGGTCATACCGTTTCCAATGTGACACTGGAGCAGACCAACAACTCCAAGCTCAATGCAGGTCTGTTCGGACAGCTTTCCGAGACGGCACAGCTTTCCGATGTGACCTTCCACAATGTGACCTTCACGGTCAAGTCTGGCACCCGTGTAGCGGGAACCGCTTACGGTCTGCTGGCAGGTGTCATCGCAGATGGCGCCGGGTTTACCAATGTGCAGATCACGGAGAGCACCTTGCAGATCGATTCCGGCTGCTACTTCGGTACCGATGACTATACCATCGGTCTTTTGTGTGGCATGGGTCAAGCACCCATCGATACCTCCGGCATTTCCTGTACAGCCTCCGGCGACGACCCTGACAGTATAGCTGTCACGGTTCAGGCGGATGTTGTTACAGTTGCGTTTGCATCCTAAAAGTGTAATTTATTATAAGGAGAGCGATATTATGAGCAAGAAAATCATTTCCCTGATCCTGTGCCTTGCAATGTGCATGGGAATGCTGACCATGCTCACCGGTTGCGGAAGCAATACTGATGCTTTCGTTATTATGACCGATCAGCTGGACGGCTTGTTCAACCCCTTCTTTTATACCTCCGCACCGGACGGCACCATCGTATCCATGACCCAGATCTCTATGCTGGGTGCTACCTATGAAGGCGGCGAGGTGGAGGTCGCTTACGGCGAGGACGAGGCAGTTGTAGTCAAGGATTACGACATCGTTGAAAATGCCGACGACACCACGACATACACCTTTGTTCTGAAGAACGGAATCAAGTTCTCTGACGGTCAGCCCCTGACTATGGAGGATGTGCTGTTTAACTACTATGTCTATCTGGACCCTGTTTACACCGGCTCCAACACCCTGTACTCCACAGATATTCTTGGTCTGAATGAGTACCGCACCCAGACAGTTGGCTCCAGCACCTCCAACAGCAGCAATCTGATCGAATCCCAGGCTGCTACCAGATCCCAGGCGAGACTGAATGAGCTCATCAACCTCTTTAACGCGCAGCTGAAGGCTTCCTCCACCAACGAGGTCAGCTATGAGACCATGGTCGAGGCGATCAAGGCACACAATGTCAGCTCCGGCTATAAGTCTGCCATCTCCAATGCGCCCAGCGAGGTCACCGCAGATAACCTGCTGGCTGACTACGAGTATGCACTGGAGCTGTTTAAGGATGAGCTGGGTGATGATTACCTCAGCGCCCAGGAATCCTACACCGAGGAGCCCTACAAGTCCCATGCGGAATTTGAGGACGAGATCTTCTGCTTCATGTACACCGAGGGCTATGTCCAGGTAGAGTACGCAGAGGGTGCAGACGGCAAGATCGACCGCACCACCATCGAGAAGCTGACCAAGTCCTATCCTGATTCCATCAAGGATAAGGACGCAGCCATCGACTATATCTTCAATGATAAGATTTCCCGTGAGCTGCACATCATTCTGCAGTACTGGGCAACTGCCACCACCCTGAACACTGAGTTCACCGCAAAGGCAAAGGAAGTTATTCTCCATGAGAATGTCTCTGACGACGGTTCTCTGGCAGTTGAAAACATCTCCGGCATCGTTTCCCTGGGTCATACCGACGCTGCCGGCACGACGGTCACAGTTAACGGCACCGACTACACCGTTGCTTCCTCCCACAATGCGGACGGTACTGTAGCCGCGGAAGGCGAGTACGATGTCCTGCAGATCACCATTGACGGCGTTGACCCCAAGGCGATCTGGAACTTCGGCATCACCATCGCTCCTCAGCATTACTACGGCGAGGGCAGCTCCGTGGGCGTGGATATCGCCAACAACCAGTTCGGCGTTGAGTACGCAAGCTTCGCGTTCATGACCGATATCATCCAGTCCACCAGAAACATCAAGATCCCCATGGGTGCCGGCTCCTACAAGGCGACCGACAGCCAGAACAGCGACACCCCCTCTGAAAGCGCCTTCTACACCAACAATGTTGTTTACTTCAAGGCAAATGAGAACTTCACCTCCGTTGGTGAGGGTCTGGAAAACGCCAAGATCGACAAGATCCGTTACCAGATCGTCTCCTCCAACAACGCTATCGCTGCGCTGGAAAACGGCACAGTTCACTACATCTCTCCCTCTCTGACAACTGATAACTACGAGAAGCTGGAGAAGCTGTCAAGCAAGGGCGTTGTGACCCTGTCCTCCGATCAGCTGGGCTACGGCTACATCGGTGTTAACGCAGCAAAGGTCAACGATCTGAACCTGCGTAAGGCGATCATGTGCGCCATGAACACCTCTCTGGCGCTGGACTACTACCGTGCCGGTACTGCCGAGCAGATCTTCTGGAACATGTCCACCGTCAGCTGGGCATACCCCGACGGCGATGACGCTAACGACAACGGTCACGATTATCCCCAGATGGGTGCATGGAGCGAGGATATCGCTACCACCAATATCGAAAAGTATATGCAGCTTGCCGGTGTCAGCGCCGGTGACAGCGAACTGAGCGTCACCTTCACCATTGCCGGCTCCAGCCTGCAGGATCACCCCACCTACAAGGTCTTCCGTGACGCAGCCAACCTGCTCAACTCTCTGGGTTGGGATGTTGAGGTCGTTTGCGACACCCAGGCACTGACCAAGATCAACACCGGCTCTCTGGAGGTCTGGGCAGCTGCATGGTCCTCTGCTCTGGATCCTGATATGTACCAGGTATACCACAAGGATTCCTCTGCTACCAGCACCCTGGCATGGGGCTACAACTATCTGGAAAGCAGCGGCACCAGCGAGGAGCTGAAGATCCTTGACGAGCTGAGTGAGCTGATCGATGATGCCCGCGCTACCAACGACAAGGAAGTCCGTGCCGAGCTGTATCAGGAAGCCATGGGCTATATCCTGGACCTGGCGATCGAGCTGCCTGTCTATCAGCGTGATGTTCTGTATGCTTACAATTCCAAGGTGATTTCCGCTGACAGCGTTCCTTCTGATGTTAACCCTTATTCCTCTCCGCTGGACCGTATTTGGGAGATCGAATTCGCCAAGTAAATTGGAGTAGATTATGTTCAAATATATTGTAAAAAGAATTGCATATTCCATTCTGATCCTGCTGGGCGTTTCTCTGATCATCTACTTTTTGATCCGCCTGATGCCTGTGGACTTTATCCAGGATAAGATCAATCAGATCAACCAGGGCGGCGCAACGGTCAGCGAGGAAACGGTCAATGCCATGTACGAAATGTACGGCTTGGGCGATGACAGCTTCGGAGGTATCCTGAAGGGCTACTTCAGCTGGCTGTCCGCCCTTGCCAAGGGCGACCTGGGTACCAGCTTCGTTTACGGCATCCCTGTGGCACAGGTGATCGTGGAGCATATGGGCGTGTCCTTTGCGGTGGCATTGATCGCAACGATCTTTGAGTTCCTCATTGCCATTCCGCTGGGCATTACCGCGGCGACCCACCAGTACAGCCTCCGGGATTACATCGTGACCATTCTGGTCATGATCGGCATTTCTCTGCCGTCGTTCTTCTTCGGTCAGATGCTCAAGGATGTCCTGGCGCTGAAGCTTGGCTGGTTCCCAGCGTCGGGTCTTGTAAATGCGACGGCATCCTATTCCGGCATCGAGCTTTTGCTGGACTATGCCCGACATATGTTCATCCCCATTCTGACTATCGTCATTTTGAGCATCGGTGCCAGAATGCGTATGACCAGAACCAATATGCTGGAGGTTCTGAACTCCGATTATATCCGTACCGCCCGGGCAAAGGGTCTGAAGGAGCGTGTGGTCATCAACAAGCACGCCTTCCGCAATACCCTGATCCCCCTGGTCACATCAATGGCAGGACTGCTTCCCAGTCTCTTCTCCGGTGCGATCATAACCGAGCAGGTCTTTGACCTGCCCGGTATCGGTAACATTGCCCTTGATGCCATGAACCGGGGCGACATCCCCTTTATCATGGGCTACAATATGTTCCTGGCGCTGCTGAGCGTTCTGGGCGTTCTGCTTGCCGACCTTGCCTATGGCATTGTCGATCCCAGAGTGAAATTGGAGTAAGGAGGCGTATTTATGGAACAGATCAAAAATGAAGAAATCAAAAATACCGTAGATACAGAAGAGCCTCTTGACAAAAATGTGCGTCTGATGTCCCCTACTCGTATGGTGGTACGCCGTTTCTTCCGGTCCAAGCTCAGCATCATCGGTCTGATCATGGTCGTGGGCTTGTTCATTTTCAGCTTCTTCGGTCCTATGCTCTACACCCAGTGGGGCGAGATCGAGCTGGACGAAAGCGGTAAGACGGAATACGCCATTTCCGAGTCTACCTATACAGTAGACGGCGTGGAGTATACCATCCGTCAGACCACAGAAAAATATTTGAAGGACAATTTCCTGTCCCCGCCCTCCTCGGAGCATATTCTGGGTACAGATAATGAGGGCTACGATGTGTTCGTGCGGCTGATGTACGGCGGACGGATCTCTCTGACCGTTAGCTTTATCGCGGTCATCCTGATCACCGTTCTGGGCGTGATCCTGGGCGGTATTGCCGGCTACTTCGGCGGTGGCGTGGACACGGTCATCATGCGTCTGTGCGATGTGCTGATGTGCCTGCCCGGCGTCCCGATTCTGCTGATCATCAGTACCATTCTGGATGCCTCGGATATCGATGCCAAGTACCGCATCTATCTTTTGATGATCTACCTGACCTTTATCTCCTGGACGGGCACTGCCCGCCTGGTGCGCGGTCAGATCCTGAGCCTGCGTGAGCAGGAGTATATGGTGGCAGCAGAGGCAATGGGCTATTCCACAGGGCGTAAGATCTTTAAGCACCTGGTGCCCAATGTCATGCCCCAGCTGATCGTGCAGATGACCCTCTCTCTGGGCAGCATGATCCTGTATGAGGCAACGCTGTCCTATCTGAACCTGGGCGTAAAAGCGCCCTACGCCGCCTGGGGTACGATGATCAATATTATCTCTACCAACCAGGATGTGCTGCAAAATCACTGGTATGTGTGGGTGCCTGCGGGCATTTGTATCGTCATTGCCGTTTTGGGCTTTAACTTCGTAGGCGACGGTCTGCGCGATGCCCTGGACCCGAAGGGTAGGAGGTAAGCTATGGCTGCAAATAAAAACTACCTTTCCGGCAAGGAGATTCGCGCCATCGCCAAGGAAAATGCCAAGGTGATGAAGCGTCTGGAGGCGTATAAGAACCGTAAGGCGGAGGAAAGCGAATTTCTCACCCAGATGAAAAACGATGCCAACATCCTGGAGATCGACGACCTGCATACCTACTTCTTCACGGAGCAGGGAACGGTCAAGGCGGTCAACGGCGTTTCCTATGATGTGCCCAAGAATGCGGTTGTTGGCGTCGTGGGCGAGTCCGGCTGCGGCAAGTCTGTTACCAGTATGTCGGTCATGCGTCTGATCCAGGGGCCCACCGGTCAGATCGTGGAGGGCGCCATCCGCTTTAAGGCGTATGACTATAAGCGTGACGAAAAAGGCGAGCTGGTTCCCGGGGCTGACGGCGGCTATGAGATGGAGGAGAAGATCTACGATATCGCAAAAATGCCCATCCATGAGATCCATCGGATCCGTGGTAAGCAGATCGCGATGATCTTCCAGGAGCCGATGACCAGCCTTAACCCGGTGTTCACCATCGGAGAGCAGTTGGACGAGGTCACGCTGATCCATGTACCGGGTGCTACGAAAGAGATGGCAAAGGCAAAGTCCGAGGAGATGCTCCGTTTGGTGGGTATCATTCCGGAAAATGTCTACAATGCATTTCCCCATGAGCTGTCCGGCGGTATGCGCCAGCGTGTAATGATCGCCATGGCGCTGGCGGCAGAGCCCCGGCTTATCATTGCCGACGAGCCGACCACGGCGCTGGATGTTACCATTCAGGCACAGATCCTGGATCTTTTGCAGGATATCAAAACCAAGATTGACGGCTCTATTCTGCTGATCACACACGATCTGGGCGTGATCGCGGAAATGGCTGACTATGTGGTGGTCATGTACGCCGGCAAGGTTATTGAAAAGGGCACTGTCTATGAGATCTTCCAGGACCCCAAGCACCCCTATACTGTGGGTCTGCAGAAGTCCAAGCCTACCATGACATTGGACGACAGTACTGAGCTTTACAACATCCCCGGCAATGTTCCCAACCCGGTGAATATGCCGTCTCATTGCTATTTCAAGGAAAGATGCGCAAAGTGCACCGCAAAATGCTCCGGTGAATATCCGGGTATGGTGCAGGTCAGTCCGACCCATTTTGTGGCATGTCATCTGTACGACGAGGTAAGCGCAAATGGCTGAAGAAAAAGTTTTGAATAATGAGCCTGCGCAGACCCAGTACGATGACGCAGCTGAACAGGCAAAATTCTTGGAAAAGAAAAAGCAGCAGCACGAAGAGGATTTCCAGAAGCCTTTCGATCCGGAAGCGATTCTGGAGGTGCGCCACCTGCGCAAGACCTTCCCCATCAAGAAAACCTTCATGGGTAAGGTCACGAAGGAGCTTGTGGCGGTGGACGATATCTCTTTCAAGCTGATGCCCGGTGAGACCCTGGGTATCGTTGGCGAGTCCGGCTGCGGTAAGACCACTGCCGGCAGAGCCATTTTGAAGCTGCACCAGCCCACTGCCGGTCAGATCATCTTTGACGGCAAGGATATCACGAACTACGATTCCAAGCAGATGCGTGAGATCCGCAAGCAGATGCAGATCATCTTCCAGGATCCCTATTCGTCCCTGCCTCCCAGAAGCACCGTCGGCGGCACCCTGTCTGAGCCGGTGGAGGTCCACAAGATCGTTCCCAAGAACCAGATCAAGGACTATGTTCTGGAGCTGATGGATAAGTGTGGTCTGCGGGACTATTACTATGAGCGCTACCCCCATGAGTTCTCCGGCGGTCAGCGCCAGAGAATCTGCATTGCCCGTGCGCTGTCTGTCAACCCGAAGCTGGTCATCTGTGATGAGCCGGTCTCGGCGCTGGATGTTTCCATCCAGGCACAGATCATTAACCTGCTGAAGGATCTGCAGCGGCAGATGAACCTTGCCTATGTGTTCATTTCCCACGATCTGAGCGTTGTCAAGTTCATCTCCGATAAGATCGGTGTCATGTATCTGGGTGCGATGATGGAGTTCGGCACGAAGGAGGATATTTTCAGCAATCCTCTGCATCCGTACACCAAGGCGCTGTTTTCTGCGGTGCCCAACCCGGATCCTACGGTGAAGATGGAGCGCATCAAGCTGGAAGGCGATATTCCCTCGCCTGCTAATCCTCCCAAGGGCTGCCGGTTCCATACCCGTTGTCCCTACGCCAAGGAAGTTTGCAAGCATATTCCCCCTGAATATAAGGAGTATGGGCAGGGACATTTCGCTGCCTGCCACCTTCTTAGCGAGGAGTAAGGCTTAATGGGAAAGAAAAGGAAAGAAAAGATCGTCTATGTAGACGACGGCAGGACGGTCGCCGATATGTCCGGTGTGTCCTCAGGACCCCGGCTGTCCGGGAGAAATCCTGCCAGACCCCGTCCAAATCCCAAGGAGGTATGGAATACCTATTGGAATGCAGTGAAAATGATGATCACCCCTATGCTGGTGGTCGTTGTAGGACTGGCGGTCATCTACATGATCCTGTCTGTTGTTTTTCTGTTTCTGTATTAAAAGTTCTATAATAATGATGGGACCAGGTGTATAAGCCTGTTCCCATTGTTATAAGGTTTTATAATAAATGTTGGGGTCAGGCGCATCGCCTGACCCCAAAGTCATGAATACGGATTATCCGCGCTTTGCTGCGGATCTTTTCTTTCTGTCAACAACGATCAGACAGATAAGCGCGCCGCCGCTGATGAACAGAAGTGCAACCCACATGCCAATGTTGGAATTATCACCGGTCTGAGGATTGTCCGACTTCTCCGGAACAGGCGTGTAATCGTAAACATTCTCAAACGTAGCGACAACCGCTGTTGTATCTTTACCATTGCTGGTGAGCGTTGCAACCAACTCGTTGTTTTCGTTAAGGTCGATTGCTACTGTAATGGTGTATTCAGCATCACTGTAGGTCACATTCGCCTTGCTGTCGTTTACTTCGGTCAGCTTGTAGGTGTAGGTGTTGCCGATGTCGTTCTCAGTAAAGGTCAAGGTGAACGTTGCCTTGCCGTTTTTATCTGTCTTAACCGTGGTATCAGCGACACCGTCTGCCAAGGCATTCAGCAGGAACGCAAAGCCTTCAGGACCGATCTTCTCGCTGCCCTTGTTCACGACCGTCTTTATGATATCCAAGTCAACAGTAATGTCCTCGGGCTTCGGCGTGTAGATGTTCGTGAATGCGATCAAACCTTCCGCATCACTGTCAACAGTGTAAGACGCTGTTACACCGCCTTGCTCGTTATCCTTAACAGTAACGACGACAGTATAAACGGTTTTATCGTAGGTCACACGAATATCAGAGCCCTTAATTTCCTTTACGGTATAGGTGATCTGCTTCTGACCGCTAACGGGAACATCGGTCTCGTCAAACTGCAAGGTCGTGAACGCGAAGTTGCCGTCGGCATCATTCTTCACAGCTTCGATCAATTCACCGTCTGCATTGTAAAGACCAAACTCGAATTCGCCTGCGTTGACAGTAGTACGGCCGCCGATAAGCTTCTTCGTACCGCGAAGCGTGATTTCATCTTCACCGTCGATCACATAGGTGTTCGTAAATTCAACCGTTCCGTCAGGATCGTTGTTTACTGTAACAGAACCAAGACTGAGCACACCGTTTGTATCAATGATGTTTACAACGAGCTCATACTCTGCTGCGGAATAGTTAATATAGCCGAGGAGCTTATCGATTTCTGTCACCGTAAAGGTATAAGTGCCTGCCTCGGGGAAATGCAGGGTATCAAAGGTGATCGTTCCGTCTGCTGCGTTGGTCTTTTTCTGCAATACCGGAGTGCCGTTAATTTCACCTTCCAGCTTAAACTTAAACTCGCCGCCAGTAAGCGTTTTGTTATAGTTTTTCTTAGCCATCGGGGTGTAGGGCACAGGAGCAGGATTTGTGTAGCCGTTGGTAAAGGTGATCTCAGCGTTTGCACTGGGGGTGCCATTAACGGTGTAGCTTGCGGTGACACCGCCCTGGTCGTTATCCTTAACAGTCACGACTACAGTATAGATCATGTCGTCATAGGTATAACGGGTATTGTTGCCTGCGATCTCCTGTATGGTGTAGATGATCTGCTTTGAGCCGTTTACGGGAACATCGGTCTCGTCAAACGGCAAGGTTGTAAATTCAAAGTTGCCGTCGGCATCGTTCTTTACAGATTCGATCAATTTACCGTTTGCATCGTAAAGACCAAACTCGAATTCGTTCGCTCTAACCTGCGTGCGATCGCCGGTAAGCTTTTTGGTACCGCGAAGCGTGATTTCATCTTCACCGTCCATTACATAGGTATTGATGAATTCCAAATCGGCTTCAGCGGTATTTTTGGTATTCACGGTATCTACATCCGATACACGCAACACACCGTTTTCGTTCACAACCGTGATCGTGACATCGTACTCAGCAACAGAATAGCGGATAAAGCCGAGGACTTTGTTGATTTCCTTCACGACGAACTTGTAATTGCCAGCTTCGCTGAAGGGGATAGCATCAAAGATAATGTCGCCGTTAGCGTCGTTCTTCTTATTCTGCTCCACATCAGTCTTGTTATCTGCACTGACAAGAGTAAATTCGAAATCGTTACCCTCGAGACCCTTTTCGTAGGTTTTCTTTGCCACAATACCATAGGTGATAGGATCGGGCACGAAGGTATTTGTAAAGGTGATCTCATTAACAGTAACGCCGCCCTTTGTCAGAACAGGATCGATCTCCAATGCGCCGTCTTTGTCATCGTCAGTAACGCTTACTGTTAAGGTATAAATGCTACCGTCATAGATATTGTTGCCAAGGGTGTAAGTGCCATCTCCGTTATCGGTAGCACCGTCGGGAATGATTTCTTTAATGGTGTAGGTGTAGGTGTTGCCCACATCCGCAGCATGATATTTAAGGTTCTCAAATACGAACGTTTTGTCTGCTTTGATCGGAGCAGTTTGCAAAAGTTCTGCTTCGGAATCGTACAAGCCAACCGAGAACACATCATTCTCTAACGCCTTGCCGCCGTCGTAGTTCTTGGTGCCGGACAGCGGGATCTCACCGGTTTCGGGGATATAAACATTTGTAAATACGATCGCCGCATCCGGAACATTGGGGACATTGGCGTTTACTACCGACTGGGTATAGGCCATTTGTCCGGTGCCGTTATCGGTAACAACGATGGTGATACGGAACGCAGCAGTAGAATAATGAATACCCTTTGCATGCTCGGCAGGAATGTTTTCCTCAAGCAAGAAGTAGTGTCTGCCTTCACCCAGGGTTCCCAGGTCTACGCTGAAGGCACCGTTAATGTCGTGGGTAATGTTGGCATCCTTCGGTGTCAGATTGGTGAAGGTTCTGTCGGCACTGTACAGGGTGAAGGTGAATTCACCGGCAGTCAGCGGACGGTTATCCAAGTTCTTTTTGCCCGGTAGTGTCACGCTCACAGGGTTACTGTTGTACGCGTTAACAAAGGCAATGTTTTGGGTCCCGTTGCCGGTTACATCTGCGCTGATCGTGCCGTCGCCGTTATCGATGACTTCGACGCTTACGGTAAAGGACTGACCAGACCAGGTAACACCGCCTGCGCTGTAGGAACCGTCCGTACTGCCATCGGGTGCGATCTCCTTAACGGTGTAGGAGTAGGTCTTACCGATGTCATCGGTATCGTATGCAATCGCACCGAAAGCAAATGTACCGTTGGCAAGATTGGTGGTTTCAGCAATCTTTGTGCCGTTTTCATCATACAAGCCAAAGGTATAATCACCTGCGTGCATCGTCTTATTGCCGTTGTTGACCTGTAAGATCTTAACGCCGTTAATTGCGACCTCGATCGGGTCTACGGTATAGGTGTTCTTGAAGGTAACAGTCTTAGTAACGGAGTCCTCAAAGTAGTAATTTGCTTCCAATGTACCGTTGTTATCGGTGACTTCAACGACCAAATCATAAATGATGGGATCGTAGGTTATACCGCCTTGATCACCTTTGACCTCAACGATGTCAAATTCATATTTGGCAACCTGAGAGAAGGTCAGCTTGTTCGGCGTAAAGGAAACATTACCGTTGGCGTCGTTGGTGCCGGTTGCACGGGCATCGCTGATATTTGTCAGCTTGCCGTCTGCATCGAATTCAGGTTCGCCATTATTGAAAATTGCAAAAGTGAAGTCGCCGGCTGTCATATCGCGACCTTCCAGATCCTTCTTGACCAAGGTATTCAAAGAGATCTCGGCATCATCAGGATCGTAGGTATTCGCAAAGTTGATAGTTGCAGTGTCGCCGCTTACATTCAGGTTTTCCTGACCGGCAGCTGTGACTTTCACAATATTGAACGCAGCAGAAATGGTTTCGTCTGCAGCCTTTGTCAGAACGACGGTCAGGCGATACTCGGTGGCATCATAAGTCCAGCCATCAAGATCGGTATCTTTCTCCTTAATAATGAAGTGGTAGGTCACTACATTATCGTTATCTGTATCATTTTGCGCAAAGTCCGTATTATCGTAGTTACGGACTAAGAGAGCCTCACCCTGTGCATCCGTAACGGTGGATCGGATGAAATCGCCAATTGTCCAGTTGTTGTTTCCATCTACGGTAGCTTCGTAGGTTTCAATAACAAAGTCCGCAGGCGTTTTGCCGGAATTGGTATCATCCTTAATGGTTTTGTTGATTTGAATAGAGGTCGCAGTCTTGTGATAATAGTTGGTAAAGACTGTGTCAACAGCATATCCGCTTGCGCTGTCGCCGGAAACCTGGAAAGCGTTCTCCTTTTCGTTGTGTCCAACGACCTCTGCCTGCAGATCGCCGTTGCTGTCAATAATAACATTCACAGAGAAGGTGTATACCGAACGGTCATAGGTAATGTCAGTGTTATCACCCTTGACCTCTATGATCTGATAGGAATGTACACCGGGCTCGGCAAATTCCAGATCCAAAGGCGTAAACGCAAAAGCTTCACTTGCATCTTCGCCCTTGGTAACGGTTACGGACTGGCCTTCAACATCCGACCACTTATTGTTTTTGTATTCCTGCAGCTTGAAAGTAAATTTGGAATTCACATCTATTTCGGTGGCATCGAAATTCTTAGTGCCGCTGAAGCGGATGTCTACACCGACCTTGTCGGGCGTGTAGGTATTGGTTACAACCACGGTAGCATTCTGACCTGCATCAATGGTAACAACACCGTCGTTGTCGGCAGCGCCACCGGAATGATTACGGCTTCTGTAAGCGGGGGTCTGGTCGTATTTATCCGGAATATCAACTTCCTCTACGGTTACAGTTGCACCGACAGGAATACCCTTGATATGAACCGTCTCGCCGTGCCGCAGCTTACCTTCCATCACGCCGTTTTCGTCAGTGGTAAGTTCGGTCAGGTTTTTGTCGTAGTTATTTTCCAGCTGGAATGTGGTGCGGGCGATCGGGTTGTTATCCGCATCAACGAAAGTGACCTTGAACGAAAATTCGTGATCTGTCGGGAACACCTCGCCGCCGAGTGCGTGTTCGACCTCTTTTGTGATGTAAAGCGTACCGGGCAGGATCGGCGTGTTGGTTACGGTACCTTCTACGATCTCACCGGCTATCGTTTGGGTCGCACCGGCATAGGTGCCGGTATACTTAGTGTGTTTTTCTTCTGTTACAGTGAAATCAGTACCGCCGGGAACACCTAAAATAATGGCGCTCTTACCATCGGCAAGTTCCAGAGTAACGGCAGTCTTGCCCAAGCTGACTGTGGGTGCATCAATACGCAGTTCATTCCCACTGGCATCGGTAACCACAAGGTCGTAAAACGCACCGTCAAGGGTCACTGTGATGGGGAATTTCTCATCTGCAGAAGCACCGTCTGCAAGCGCAGTCACATCCTTGGTGACCTGAATGCCGGAGGCGATGGGAAGCGTAAGCTTGCCGTTGTTACCGAGCCATACGATAACCTCGGAATGCTCGTGTATATCGTCCTTGTTATGAGAACCGTTGTTATATTCCGGAGCATAGGAGGTCTCTGCAGTTTCGGTCGCATTATCAGCCTTGTCTTCAAACATGTTGTGCAAACGGCTGACACGGCGAGACTTCATACCAAGAATGGCAATAAGATCGCTTTCACCCACACCGGAATTGCTGTTCAAATAAGCATTGACAACGGCATTTACCTGATTCACATCAATGGCTTCGCCGTTATTGAGATTGGTATCGTTAACTTTATCGTGGAATGTAGCAGCACTCTTGAGATCGCCCCAGGTTGTATAAACCAGATAGGTTACTTCCTCTGCCTCGATACCGTTGCCGGTAGGACGGGTAAAGGTAACATATGTGTAGACCCTGTCGGAATCCTGAATGGTATCAAGGTCTGCATAGGTCATTGCAGTAAGATCGTACTTGGTTTCATCCCAAGGAACACCATACATATCGTCATCCCACTGGATAGGATCACCGTTTAGCTGTGTCGCTTCAATAAAGATTTCCTGATGCGCCTGATGATAGTAATAGCGGTTGTCGTGAGAGGGAACGAAACCAACGTGGGCGTCACCCTCGTCAACAAACGAGTCGCCGTCGGCATTGGTTTTATTTAACACACCGAATGCATTGCTGTAAAAAGTGGCAGTACCGTCACTGTTTAAGTAGGCGTAATCGCTGGCGATTTTTGCGGGGTTTACTTCGCCGTTGGGCAGAAGAATCTCCTCGTCAATACCTACTGTGTAGTACAGGCGCAGAGGCGGATAACCAAACTCCTCCAGGGTTCTGGTGGTAACGCCGTTTTCAGTAGTCACGGTGATCTCATCAAGCAGGATGGGTAATATCTCCTGATTGATGTAAACACGCAGCTGCTGTGTTCCGTCAGTATTCTGATTTAAATTGATGCGAATATCGTTTGCTGTATTCCAATTTTCTTTCGTGGTAGGATTAACACCGCTGCCTGCAGCCACGGAATAGGTGCCATCGGTATTTTTGGTAACATTGTAGATGTTGCCGAACACCTGCAACGCCTGAATGTTCTTAACCTCCATATATTGACCGATGTTATCAACATAAATAAGAGGCGTTTCCTCTACACCGGTTGCACCGTTGTTGGTGTCGGTGATCGGGTTAAAGGCACCGGTAGACAATTCCTGTAAAATCTCATCAAAAGCCGAGCCAAGGTCTGCGCTTGATACATCTTGATAATCGTCTACATAATTGATGTTGGCGGCGATCTCTGCGGTGGTAACACCTGCGGATGCCGGCCAATCGTGGTCAAAAGTCCAGACCCTTTGGTTTCTGCCGTTTCCAAATCTAATCGTAGCGGTAGTACCGGATCTCCATGTTGTGAAAGCATCCCATGCATCTTCTACCGAATCATTTGTATTGCTTCCGTTAAAGCCGCTTGATCCCTCTGCACCGGGGTTCAGGAAAATATAGTCATCGCTATCGTCGTCTAAATCAATACCGATACCGTAAACAGTCATATCGGCATTATAGTTTTTTTGTGCCCTTGTTCTGCCGTATGCAGCATTGAGCAAAGTGCTGAGCATGATAGCCGCGTCGTCATCACTGCTTCCTATGTTAGAGGAAATGGGAGCATACCAGTCTTCATCAACCGCACGGTTTGCACGCCCGTCAGCCAAGACGATGGCAACCGGTGCACGACCCTCAGTGTTTTCGGCATTTGCCAGAATATCCATACCTCTGTCGATGCCGTCCTGCAGGTTTGTTCCCATGGTATAACCGCTGTCATTACCAAGCTTAGTGCCAGTTTTATCTCTCGCTGTGATAACACCATTGCTGCTACTGCCACCCCAATAAGAATAGGAGTCGTCGTTAACACTCAGGACGATGCCGTTATCATACCTATCAAGGTCAATAATGGTTTCGCTGTCAGCGTTAAAGCTAACGATTGCAATACGCACATCGCCAAGGGCAACCAGTTCTTCAAGCAGCTCATTTGCCGCATCTATCATATGCCGGAAACGGGTCTTTCCGCCGCTGCTTGTCGCCATCGAAGTACTGGTATCCAAAACCAGCACAACATCCAAAGGTCTGCTTGCATATGTTTGCGTATTGGTGGACATAGAAGAACCCAGAGCAGAGAAGACTACCTGGAAATACTCTCCGTTTGCCGCATCTACATCAACAGTAAAGGTAGATTCATCATTTCCTTCACGGTTGAGGGTTACGGTATCTCCGTCTTTATAAACGGATTTATCCACCCATACGCGTCCGGCGTAGCGGTTGCCGTCGGTGGAGGTCCCCATAATGTCTTCCCAGGCATCTGCTGTGCCGGGGTCAGTCACTGTCTGGGGGTTGCTTGTTGCTGCCGCCGCGTCAGTACCGAGCCTGGGTAGCAGACCCAGAACGAGCACCAGCGCAAGCGCTGCAGACATGAGCTTTTGGAAAATGCTGTAGCGTTGGTTTTTCATATGTAAAGACCTCCTTTGTCATTATCTATAACAACATATTCTTATGTATTTATTTTACACGCAAGTGCGCAAAAAATCAATTACCGGCGCGCTATTTTTTGGGGGATATATCTAATTTTTTGGGGGGGGGAAGGCGACCTGTGGGGCGCTGCCGATTCCCAGTATTTACAGCTTGATAAAAGGTTACAAAAAAGTTACAATCCTTTTGTCCGCGCGGGACAAATCCAAAACAGGAGTTATCGATTATGAAAAAGCTGCTTGCGCTGCTGCTGAGCGCGTCGCTGCTGAGTGTGTTTGCGGTCCGGGCTTCCGCTGCTGCCACCCATACGGTGGTATCCGGCGACAGTTTGTGGAAGATCGCAAACAAGTACCAGGTAGGGCTCAGCGAGATCAAAAGCGCAAATCCCCAGATCAAGAATTACGATCTGATCTACCCAGGGCAGGTGATCAATATCCCCTCTGTGGATTCTGCGGTTACCGCCTACGAGCAGGAGGTCATCCGGCTTGTCAACGAGATCCGGACAAAGAACGGACTGAAAGCCCTGACCCATGACTGGCAGGTCAGCCGTGTTGCCCGGATCAAATCCCAGGATATGAAGGATAACAGGTATTTTGCCCACAACAGCCCCGTATACGGTACGCCGTTCCAGATGCTCAAAAGCTTCGGTATTTCCTACCGCAGCGCAGGAGAGAATATTGCCAAAGGCTATGCAACGCCCCAGGCTGTGGTCAACGGCTGGATGAACTCTTCCGGGCACCGCGCCAATATCCTCAACGCCCGCTACACCCATATCGGTGTGGGCTATGTGTCCTCGGGCAACTATTGGACCCAGATGTTTATTGCAAAATAAGACGAAAATGGGCGGTCCTTCGACCGCCCAACATTAATATTATATCAAAACCAGCATATTTGCGTCAACTGTTTTTATCCGCAAGCTGTAGATTTCTGTGTTTTGCACGAAAACATTATGTGCAATTTGTACAATATTACATATTGCAAAATGCGTAAAGTTGTGATATCTTATAATCACAAGAGGTGATACCGATGTACAAGTAAACTTCAGCTCACATTCAAAGGCGATCCCTAAGGCAGACAGTTCCACACAAACAGCAAACAGTAAAAAGTTCAGTCTTGAAGGTAAGGAAGTAAGAAGTCGAAATTGTGGAACAAAGTAAGAATGAAAAACTTGTCCGTAACAACACAGACGAGCTGGATGCCAGAAGCGATCCCCTGAGAACCTGAGCTGCTCTCACAGACCACACCTTCCGCAAGGGAAATGTTCCGACACATAAGAGCTTCCTGCTGATGGGAAATGACGGATGAATGATCGTGCTGCGGGATGGATTTCGACACAATGGAAGGCAGCGTCTGAAACTGTAGAAAGCGAGGTTAACCAATGATGTTAGATACTAAGAGTGAACAGAAATGACCCTTGATTGAAGTTCGATGGATTTCAGTCAAGGGTCATTTCTTTTTGCCCTTAGGATGCTTGTAACCGGCAGCCGGGTATGCTAAAATAGATTGCAGGAGGTGTGATACATGGATCACAGTACATATGCAGCGGAGCTTTTTCTGCAGGGTTATAATTGCGCCCAGGCAGTCGCGGTGGCTTTTTCGGATGTAACAGGACTTAGTAAGGAAGCTTCAGCCAGACTGGCTTCTTCCTTCGGCGGCGGCATGGGGCGTATGCGGGAGGTGTGCGGTGCGGTCAGCGGTATGCTGATGGTGGCGGGTCATCTTTACGGCTACGAAGCCGCGGATCCGGCAGCCCAGATGCAGCACTATGCCCTGGTACAGGAGCTGGCGGGGAAATTCCGGGAGCAGGCAGGCTCTATAATTTGCAGGGAAATTTTGAAAAATCCCCCTTCGGACCCTGCACCTACGCCCAGGACGGAGGAATTTTACAAACAGCGTCCCTGTGCAAGGCTTGTGGTGCTGGCAGCACAGATTTTGGATGAATACATTGCCCAGCATGCAGCGGAAAACAAAGGATAAATTGACAAAAGGCATGGCAGGGAAGATAATGCCCTGAAGTAAACTTTTAGCACTCTCTTGACGAGAGTGCTAAAAGTTTACAATCTGGTCACACATTTTGCTCTTACAGCGCTTATAATACAGACAGTAAGCAAGAATAAGCTGATCAGCAAAAACGCGTACCAGGGAAGCTCTGATTAAATTGCCAAGAGGGGGTGCGAAAGATTTTGTGACAAATGAAAGTTTGAAAACACTGGAATAATGTATGTATTTCAAGTTTTCAAACTGCACAGTTGGCGCAAAAGATTCGCAATCCACCGCAGGCAGTTTATTCAGAGATTCCCCAAGCTCGGCAAGTGCCGACCTTGCCGTATGACCTACACAAGTCGGCATATAATATCATTAAAATCAGGAGGTATTGATATGTTTGGACTTACCAGAAGAAATCAGGATATGACCACTTTCAACCCTTGGCGGGAGATGGAGGAGTTTGAGAAAGCCTTTTTCGGCGCACCCTTCGGTCGCTTTTTTGACACGCCTGCCTTTGCCCAGTTCCGCACCGATGTAACGGACGAGGGCGACCACTATTCTCTGGAAGCAGACCTTCCCGGCTTTGAGAAGAAGGACATCACCCTGGACATCCGTGACGACACCCTGACTGTCCGTGCCGAGCGCAAATCCAAGGTGGAAGAAAAGGATAAGAAGGACAAAGTCATCCGCATGGAGCGCTCTTACGGCGTCTATCAGAGAAGCTTTGACATCTCCGGCGTGGATGCCGACAAAATCAAGGCGAAATATGTGGACGGTGTCCTGCGCTTGACCCTGCCCAAACAGGAAAAACGCCTGCCGGAAGGCAGACACCTGGAAATCGAATAATCCAAAGGAAAAGCCCCGGCTCAGCCGGGGCTTCAGCTTTTTGGAACAACCTGCCATTGCGAACCGGTGCGCACACCAGTGTGGCAATCCGTGCTCTAAATCATTTCAGGGGCAGACCGTCGTGGAACGCCTGACCGACCTTTTCACCCAGAACCAGATAGCTGTGATGGACCGGGTCGAAGGTGATAGGCTGGAGCTTGGCAACATCTACCTTGCCGCCCTTGTCCAGGTAAGTTTCATCCACGCAGACGTTTACCACCTTGCCAACCAAATGGCAGCTTTCGGGATCGTAAGAGATCATCTCACACTCTAACGCCATGGGCAGCTCGTCGATCAGCGGTGCATCCACGAACTGGGATTTGGTGGCGTGGAAGCCTGCCTTGGCAAACTTGTCCGGATCTTTGTTGCCGGAAACGATGCCCACATAATCGCAGGCATTTACATATTGCGCTGTGCCCATGGACACGGTGAAAGCCTTGCGCGTCAAAACATTCTTGGCGGTTTTATGCTCTGCATCCACGCAGATCGTCAGCTGTGCTTCTTCCGTAACACCGCCCCAGGCTGCATTCATGGCGTTGGGCGTGCCGTCTTCATTGTAAGTGCCGATAATAAACACCGGCATGGGATAACACATTTCTTTTGCACCAAAGTTTTTACGCATATGTTTACCTCCATTCATAATTACCACTTTCGGTCTTTATAGATTTCATTCCAACTGTATTCAATGCTTTTCGCTGTCAGTTCCAATTGACATTCAAACTCCATCCCCCGGTTCTTTTTCCAAATCCAGCATTTATAGAGAGAGGAATGAGAATTGTGATATTCGTACAGAAACTCCAGTTCGTGCTTACCGTCACTGATGAGGGTAAGGAAGTCAGCAACCTTCGGTTGGGTTCGCTTACAGAAGAACGGCTTTCTGAAAAGATATGTTGTTTTATATAGGTCAACAGAATCTATCACGCCGTCTTCTATTAAGCCCACAAAACGGAGCTGGGAAGATCCGGTCTTTAACGGTCTGTCATGATCTATGTATTTGCTGACAGGCGTGATCCAGAAACCGTCCGGGAAATTGATGACCAGGTCATTTCTTTCAATCTTGACATCGTTCGTTCTGCAATCGTGCAGACTGATGGAATCGTACGCATTGACTTCTGTATATTTCCACATGGGCACAACTCCTTTCTGCCTTTATTATACAGCACAAAGTGTACCCGTTGCAAGCAGTACTTTTGCGTGTTATAATAATATAAAAAAGACTGGGGGAATGAAAGTGCTGTGTTTTATTTTGGGAATTGCGATAGTTGTGGCGGTAATTGCATATCGCAATTATACAAAAACCAGTTATTACGTGGTCACGAAAACATCACCCATACAGCTTTGTTTTGATAAAGGAAAGCTAGGGGAGTATCTGACTTATAAGCATCTTTGTAGTGCGGAGAAAAAGGGTGCAAAGTTCCTCTTTAATATTTATATTCCCAAGGGCGAGGAAAAGACAACAGAGATTGATGTACTGATGATTCACGCAAAAGGATTGTTTGTATTTGAAAGTAAGAATTACAGCGGTTGGATATTTGGCAGTGAACACCAGAAGAACTGGTATCAAACACTTCCCCAAGGAAGAGGGAGAAGCCACAAGGAAAGCTTCTACAATCCGATTATGCAAAACAGAACCCATATCAAGCACTTAAAGGCGTTGATAGGAGAAGATATTCCGACACATTCGGTTATCACCTTTTCTGAGCGTTGTACGCTGAAGAAGGTTGATGTCAAAAGCGACGATATTCGTGTGATCAAAAGAGATAAAGTCTATGATACAGTAGCTGCAATTTGTGCGAAAAGAGATACTGCTGTGCTGACTAATGAGCAGATCTCCGAAATATACGAAAGGCTATATCCTTATACACAAGTGAGCATTGCAATAAAGGAACAACATATAGAGAACATTGAAAAGCCAAAAGAGTTCGCAGAGCTTCAACCTGTAGGAGAAAGGTTTGCGACAGAGCAGGAGAAGAGATGTCCTCGTTGTAACAGTGTGCTGGTGTTGAGGACAGCAACCAAAGGTGCAAATGCGGGAAAACAATTCTATGGATGCTCGAGTTTTCCCAAATGTAGATATATGGAAAATCTGGATAGGGATGCATTATTGGCTGAAGGAGAGGTCGATTGAGGTGTGAGGAAAGTAAGAATTACTGCCATTCGAAAGGCTAGTTATCCCGATCTGATGGCGAAATACGAGAATCCCATTGAGCATGCCTGTGATGTGGAGGAAGGGCAGGTCTGGATCGCCAACGGCTGGGAAAAGCCGGTGGGCTTCTGCGACAGTGCGTGGGAGAGCATGTCTGCCTTCGTCAAAACACTTGCTGAGGGCGGTGGAAACTTCTATGATGGCTGGATGAAGGATCCGAAATCCGCTTGTATTTCTTGCAACGACGGTTTTCGCCCGGTGAGTTTTTACATAGAAGCATTGGAGGAAGAGGTATGACGCGAAATGAAATGATCTATAAGCGCAAATCCTGCCGCAGTTTTACGAATGTACCTGTAGATGGGGCAATGATCGAAACGATCAAGGCGTTTTCTATGAAGCCCCTGTACCCTGAGATCAAAGTCCATTGGGATATTGTACCCAGAAAACAGGTCAAATGTATCTGCCCCTGGACGACGCCGCAGCTGATCACCATTTATTCCGAGGAAACTGATGGCTGGCTGGAAAATGTGGGTTTTCTGTTCCAGCAGATGGACCTGTATCTTCAAAGTCTTGGTTTGGGCGTCTGCTGGCTGGGTATGGGCAGGATGAATCCCAAGACGACTACGGGCGTGGAAGGGATGAAGTTTGTCATTATGCTTGCTTTCGGTCATCCCAAGGGCGACCCGCTGCGCCACGACTTAAAAGACTTCAAGCGGAAGGAGCTCGAACAGATTGCCGACCGTGCCGACCCCAAACTGGAACCTGCCCGGCTGGCACCTTCCGCGGTCAACAGCCAGCCCTGGTATTTCACCCACGAGGGGGACACACTTCATGTCCATCGCATCCCTAACGACAGGCTCGATTATATGAACCAAATCGATATGGGGATCGCCCTGGCGCATCTGTATGTGGCAAATCGGGAAACCTTCCGTTTCTTCAGGGCGGAGAACGTTCCGGCAGTGCCGGGATGCAACTACATCGGCAGCGTAACTCTGTGAGAGGAGAAGGTGTATGAAACTGCTGATAAACGCACTGACAAAATTCACCTGCGGACTGCTTTTGGTGGGGCTTTTGATCTTCCTGCCGGCAGGTACACTGCACTACGCAAAGGGGTGGCTCTTGATTGGGCTGTTGTTTGTACCTATGCTGATTGCAGGTTTTGTGATGCTTTTTAAGTCCCCGGAGTTTCTGAAAAAGCGGCTGGATGCCAAGGAGAAGCAGGGGACGCAGAAAGGTGTTGTTGCCTTGTCGGGACTGATGTTCCTTGTCGGTTTCGTGGTGGCAGGTCTGGACTTCCGTTTCGGTTGGTCGACTATGCCCACTTGGGTGACCATCACCGCATCGGTGCTGTTTTTGACTGCGTATGCCTTCTATGCCGAAGTCATGCGAGAAAACGCATACCTGAGCCGCACCGTTAAGGTGGAGGCGGGACAGACCGTGGTGGACACCGGACTGTACGGGATCGTTCGCCATCCTATGTACATGACAACGATTCTGCTGTTCTTGATGATCCCAATTGTTTTGGGGTCTTGGTACGCGCTGATCGTTTTTGCCTTCTACCCGGCGATTATTATCGTCCGTCTGAAAGACGAGGAAGACTTGCTGACCCGGGAACTTCCAGGCTATGTTGAATATAAGCAAAAGGTCAAATACAGGATCATTCCATTCATTTGGTGAGGTGTTATGGCGGAAACTGTATCGAATTACGATCTTCAGGTGGATATCGGCAAGCGGATATTCCTGGAGTACAACCAGGAATTGCCGATACGGAAATTCCGGCTGGAAGCGGATGAGCAATATATTTATCTGACCTATTTGAACACCCCCTGCCGCATCAGTAGATGCAGTGGCGGTATTGAGGAACACATCGGTGGCGAGTGGCAGGAATGCCGATCTTTCAGCACAGTCATGACTATCTACGATCTTCTGTGCTATCACAAGGGCGAAACTGCACCGTCGCTTTCTGGGCAGTGGTGCGCGGTGGGTAATTTTGTAGTCACCGGTGTTACCAATACCGAAACCTTTACGAAAAAATACGCTGCTAAGCTTGACGGTCATTTAGAAGAACTGAAGGCTCTAGCAAAAAGGCTGGGCGGCGTTCAGCAGGCGCGTATGGCAGGGGCAGACCTGACCTGCAAATTCCAGGTGACGCCCTTCTTTCCGGTGCTGCTGCAATTCTGGGAAGGCGACGACGAATTTCCGCCCAAGCTGATGCTCCTGTGGGATCGGAATGCGGATCAATTTATGCACTTTGAGACCACCTTCTACTTGCAGGGCGACCTGCTGGAACGGCTGTGGAACAATATGAAAAAGTAAGAAAAAAGCGGATGCCACTCATTTTGAGCAGCATCCGCCTTTTCGTTATTCCTAGAACCGTTTTATTCCTTGTTGATAACTTTCTTCTGCCAGGATTTTTGGTTGCACTTCGGGCAACGCATATGTCTGGTTCTGTTTACATGCATTGCCCACAGCACACTGCTATAGGTAGGAACATACCGGTGTCCGCATTTGGCACATTCATAGTAGCCTGCCGTCTGTTCGATTCTGATCGCATAAGCAATGCCAATTGCAAACGGAATGAAGCCTGTAACGATCAGAACGATCCGTAACCAGTCCGCCATTTCAACAAAGGAGGCGACAAACACCACGGCAAATAGGATCAGCGATACCACCACGCCTATGAAAATCTCCAGCCGCAGCAGTCTTTTATCTGCCTGTTCCTTTTGCTTTATCATTTCCAGCAAGTTGTTTTCTAATTCTTTGTTGTAATTATCCATTGTAACGACCTCCCCACACAATAAATCATTTACACTGATACCCAGAATATCACACAGCTCCAGCATAATAGAGGAATCCGGCATTGCTTTGCCTGTTTCCCATTTCGATACTGCTCTGTCGGTGATGTCCAGTTTTTCTGCCAGCTGCATTTGGGTCAGCTTTGCGTTTTTCCTGCGCTCGGCAATGAATTTACCGATCTTAACTTGATCCATAGGCTGCCTCCTTTCGCTTTCAGTATAGATGCACTTGTAGCAATAATCTACATACCACTGGTTGAGTGGGGAGATATCAACCGGCAGTAGAGAAAAATGGAGCTCCGGCACTTTCAAAAGTGCCGGGTTTTGCCCCTGATATTGTATTACTCCGTGAAGGTGTATTTCACGAAATTGCCGTTGCCGTCGCCGGTGGTGATGACAGTATCGCCACTGGCGTTTTCTGAAATATCCAGAATGGGAAATCTGCCGCTTTCCTTCACATAGGCTTCAGGGCTGACTGCCTCCACCTCGATCAGTTCTTTCTTGGCGTGCTGCGCACCGCCGCAGGAATTGATGTCTTCTATAAAAACTTCGTATTCGTTCATGTTGATATCTCCTTAAATATTTGAAGTCAATATTTTTCAAAGAACGGGCATCGTTTGCCGATGCATTGGTTGTTCTGAGCCGCGTGACGGCAGCGAATGTTGGACAGCTCCATTTCCACGCCCAGATTTTCTTTTACAAATTTTACAGTCTCGGTGATGGCAAGATAGGAATTGCGCTTGCAGCACCGTGGACCGCCTACAGTACCGATGGCGTGAAGACTTCGGGAAGTCATCAGGTTACTCATACCCCATTCTTGATTGCTTAGAGGGGTTGCACCGGTAACGATGGAAATGAACATACCGGAGCTGATGGCAGCACCGCAGCTTCCCCAGAAACCGCAGATTCCACCGGGCACTTTACGACCCCGGGCTTGCATCTCGTTCAGTGCTTTTGGTAGATCGATCTCGCCGCCTGCGTTTTTGTAGGCGGTCAGCAGGGCAGAGCCGACCATAATGTGATGCTCCGGACCGTGCATATGGCAGAAGGGAAGTTCCATTAAATGGGAAATGATCTCATAGGGGTTTTTGGAGGCTTCCTCCAGACATGCACCGATGATCTGGTCGATGCCCTGGGTGTGGCAGGTATCGCAGACAAAATGACCGTTTACACACCGGGCAGTAGAAATTTCTTTCTTGTGGCAGATGGCACACTCCATCTCAATACCTTCGTTTAGATATTCCAGCGCTGCTTTGCAGATCAGACATTCTTCCTTCATGGCACATCCTCCATTTTTTCTTTATTCTATCATGTGATTGCCCTCTTTTCAACACCGGGGGTGCTGTGATACAATAATCAAAAGGAGGAATGTCTATGAAAAAGGTTGCTTTTGTTTGCGTCCACAATTCCTGCCGCAGTCAGATCGCAGAGGCTTTGGGAAAGAAGCTGGCAGGCGATGTGTTTGAAAGCTATTCTGCCGGCACGGAAACCAAACCGAGAATTAACCAGGATGCGGTGCGGCTGATGAAGCAGATGCATGGCATCGATATGGAAGTCACCCAATACAGCAAACTCCTGTCCGATATTCCGGAAGTGGATGTGGTCATCACCATGGGCTGCAATGTCCAGTGTCCGTACCTGCCCTGCACGCACCGGGAAGACTGGGGACTGGATGATCCCACAGGAAAGCCGGACGAAGCATTCCTGGAAACGATCCGCCTGATAGAGGAAAAAGTGTTAGAATTAAAAGAACGGCTGAAATAAAACTGACCCAGGAGCAAGAAGCTCCTGGGCGGTATTTTATGAACTGCCTTTCAGCTTTGTGTTGAGTGCCTCCGTTTTGGCTCTTTCAACGCAGTAGATGATGACCCAAATGAGGGCATAGCCTGCAACGAAAATACCGGTGAAAATGGCAATGGGGACAAGGGATTTGTGCAGCCAGCCGTTAAGCAGATAGGTGAGGATATAGGCAATGTACAGCCCACCGCCGTGGAGCAGGATCATAATGGGCAGGGGCAGCTGCTCCATCTGGTAAATGGCTGTCATGCCTGCTGCGATAAAGGCGAGCAGCGTGATGGCCAGAATACCCATACAGACCTCGTTAGGGGAGAAGCTTTCCACAGTACCGGTAGCACCCAGAATACCGTAGATGGTTGCGAGCACCAACGGTCCGCCGCTGGCGCAGATCAGACCACGGAGCAAAAATTCTTTGAGAAACTTTTTCATTTTGCGTCAAACCTCCTTTTAATTTGGGCAAAGCACCGCCGGGACACGTATTCTGTATAACCGCATTGGAACACGGCGTCCACAGCGCCGCTGTAGGTGACGGCGAACCGGTCCAGTCGGTTTTCGTTTGCCAGGGTGCTTTTGTTGATGCGGATGAAGGACGAGGGGAGCAGCGCTTCCAACTCATACAGCCGCTGCCTTAGACGGTAGCGCTGATTCTTAGAATCGATGGCATAAGTTTTGCCGTCGAGAACCGTGACGCATTCAATGTCTGAAAATGCCAGCATCTTCATATCGTCCTCACGGTACGCCGGAATGCGGTCAGCACCTGCGTACTTCAAAACAAGTGCCTCGATTTCGTCTGTCAGGGCTGTTCGCGCGTGGACGGTTGCGACCACCTCTTCGTCCTTTTCTTTGTCGATGATCAGTTTGAACTTCATCGCCTCACCTCCTGTGATGCCATTGTACCATACAAAAAATAAAAATGTTGCAAATCAGCCCCATCGGTCATTTTGGAGCTGCAAGCGGAAAAATAGCCGACAGCTAGGCTGTCGGCTGCGGTCTGCCGAAAAACTTGTTTTTCGACAGACTGCCAGAGGTCAAGGAAGCCACAAAGACAAGCAACCCGGGCTCGTCGGCGTACATAGGGTACGGTAGAGACCGGGTTGTGCAGTAAGGCAAAATGGCTTGCGAAAGCAAGCCTAGCTTCTGTTTTTGGCAGGCGGGACGGGAAACCCGTCCCCTACAGTGTTGTTGTACCAACCAATTGTCATTGCGAGGGCGCTTGCGCCCGTGGCAATCTCTGTTCCGCAGGGACGGTCACCGATCGCCTGCTACAAGGCGTGTTGTTTGATCTGTGGCTTGTTCAGAAAAAACCAAACCGCCAAATATCCATTTTGACGATTTGGGGCTTTTTTTGATGCTCTGAGCCGGCAGCTAGGCTGTCGGCTGTACAATTTATGATCGAGGGGATACAGAAGGCAGATTGCCCAGATTGTTATTTTCACTGCCGTCGGGGATGGATTTCAGGTATTCGGTATCCCCACGGTGAGCGATGCCCACACCGGCGATCTGTCCCTGCTTTGCCATATCCACAGCTTGCTGCTTTTCCACAACAGTATTGTCAGATAGCTGATATCCGGTAATTCTGCCGCCTTCCTTCACAAGCCCTACGATCCGTTTTGCGTTTGCATTCGTCTGCGGAATCTGATCCAATGTCTGTTTTACAAGTTCTTGTCCATCCATAAATAACACTCCTTTTGGCTTAGTTTTTACGAGCTTTAGGAGAATATGCAAAGAAGAAAAATCCTTTACTATTCGCAACGAATAACCAAGGATTTTGGTGATAAAAAAGATGTGCAAAAGAGAAAGAATAAGCCCCGGCTGAGTTTGCAATACTCAGCCGGGGTTGGCATGCTGAACCAAACTACAATACGAAAAAACAAAGAGAACCGACCGCGAGGGTCAGTTCTCTTTGTGTGGTCCGGACGACAGGATTCGAACCTGCGGCATCTTGCTCCCAAAGCAAGCGCTCTACCAAACTGAGCCAC
>JAZSHB010000062.1:0-28511 GCA_045533015.1 Faecousia sp. | reverse complement strand
AGTCCAATCGCATCGAGGACCTGGGAAGCCATGTCTGGGACGAATGGGCGGGGGAGGACGGCACCATTGGCAAGGCTTACGGCTACCAGCTGGGTGTCAAGCATCAGTATAAAGAGGGCATGTTCGACCAGGTGGACAGGGTTATCTATGATCTGAAAAACAATCCGGCTTCCCGCCGAATCCTGACAAATATCTATACCTTTGTAGATCTGCATGAAATGAACCTGTATCCCTGCGCCTATTCCATGACCTTCAATGTTTCCGGCAATACCCTTAACGGTATCCTGAATCAGCGCTCTCAGGATATGCTCACAGCCAACAACTGGAATGTGTGCCAGTATGCCATGCTGCTGATGATGATGGCACAGGTGGCAGGTCTGGAGGCAGGAGAGCTGGTCCATGTGATCGCCGACTGCCATATCTATGACCGGCATATTCCGGCGGTGAAGGCGATGCTGGAAAATGAGGGCTATCCCGCGCCTAAGGTCACTCTGGACCGTAGCATCACAGATTTTTACGCCTTTACCAAGGACAGCTTCAAGGTGGAAGATTACCGGTTCCATCCCTTTGATTTTGAGATTCCTATGGCGATCTGAGGTAAATTATGGAGTTGATCGTTGCAGTATATGATGATTGGGGCATCGGCAAGGATGGAACACAGCCGGTTGCCCTGTCAGCGGACAGACGGTTTTTCCGGGAGACCACCCGCGGAGCAATGGTGATCGTAGGAAGGCGCACCGTTGCGGATTTTCCCGGGCGCAAGCCGCTGCCCGGGAGGGTCAATGTAGCCCTTACCCGCAGTCAGGAGCCACTGCCCGGCTTTACAGTCTGCCATAGCCCGGAGGAGGCGGCAGAACTTGCGCAGACGGCGGAGCGTGCTATGGTCATCGGCGGCGGCAGTATCTATAAACAGATGCTCCCTCTGTGCGACACGGCGTATGTAACAAAGGTCCATTGCACCCCGGAATCGGATACTTTTTTTCCGAACCTGGATACGGACCCGGCGTGGGTACTGGAACAGGTTCTTCAGTCCGGCGTGGAGGACTCGATAGCTTATGAAATGTGCCTGTACCGCAGAAAATAAACCTGTGGCTGCCCCACAAGTGTGGGGTAGCCACCTTTTTTGCATAATTTTCGACAAACTACTTTCTTTTTCGCCATTTTTGCAGTATACTTTACAGATACCAATACAGGGAAGTAAAGATCATGCGTATAAAGAAAATTTGCATAGTAGTATTTGTCTGCTTGCTGTCGGCGCTCGCCGCCTGCAGCAAGGCAGAGGAAACCGGTAAGCTTACCCTTACCATGAATGGGGAACGGGAGTTGACGGTGGAATACGGGCAGACCTATGAAGACCCCGGAGCGACTGCACAGCTTTCAGACAGCGGTGAACCGATTGAAGTACCGGTCTGCGTACAGCAGTCGGTGGATGACCGGACCCTTGGCAGCTATTTGGTAAAGTACAGTGCAACCTACGCAGACAGCGTTTGCACCGCATACCGAAGGGTACACATTGTGGATACCCAGGCACCGACGATCACACTTGTGGCAGATCCGGACCGCTATACCATGCCTAACGAGACCTACCAGGAGGAGGGCTTTACCGCCCAGGATAACCACGACGGAGACCTTTCACAGCTGGTACAGCGAACGGAAACAAGGGAGAAGATCGTTTACACCGTTACGGATTCCTCCGGAAATACAACGACTGTAGAGCGCGTGATCGCCTACGCTGACCCAGTACCCCCGGAGCTGCAGCTTTTGGGTGCCTCCTATGTGAGCGTGACTGCAGGCAGTGCTTACCATGAGCCCGGCTGCGTTGCAACAGATAACTGCGATGGGGATATCTCCAGCTGGGTGAAGGTCTCCGGGAGTGTGGATATCTACAATCCCGGCATCTATACGCTGACATACTCTGTTGCAGACAGCTTTGGAAATACTGTGTCAGCCAGCAGGAAGGTCGAGGTCGTATCACATCTTGTCAACGATGCGGAAGTCTCTTCGGAAAAGGTGATCTACCTGACCTTTGATGACGGTCCCGGAAAGTACACACCGGAGCTTCTGGATGTGCTGAAAAAGTATAATGTGAAGGCGACCTTCTTTGTTGTCAATACCAAATACATCGACACGATCAGGCGCGCCGCCCAGGAGGGGCATACTGTTGCCATCCATACGGCGACCCATGTGTTTGATGATATCTACGCCAGCGAGGAAGCTTATTTTGCGGATCTGAATAATATGCGGGACATCATTTCCGGCATAACGGGGATCACCCCCACGCTGCTGCGTTTTCCGGGCGGCAGCTCGAACACGGTCAGCAGCTTCAATCCCGGCATCATGAGCCGACTGACCGCCATGGTGCAGGAGCAGGGCTACCAGTATTTTGACTGGAATGTGGACAGTAAGGATGCCGGCGGTGCCAAGACCGCAGACAGGGTATTTCATAATGTTGTAAACGGGATTGGGAACAAGTCAGCCGCGATCGTACTGCAGCACGATATTAAAAAATTCAGTATCGATGCGGTGGAGCGAATCATCAACTGGGGTCTGGCGAACGGATATACCTTCCGGGCGTTGACCAAGGATAGTCCGGTCTGTCACCATCCGATCAACAATTAATCCGGAGGAGCATCTGCTCCTCCGGATTGTTTATTCAATATGGGTGTGATTGCTGATGTGTTCCTGGCAGTAGCAGTAGTAGCCGTTGCACCGAGAGCAGTACCGAAATTCCAGATCCGGGTCTGATACATCAGTGCGACCGCAGACGCTGCAGCGGTGGGAATATGGAGCTTTTGCTCTGGCGGTGGATGCCTGGTAAGAGCCTGCAGCATGGAAGTGGATGGTCTTATAATTACCGGAGGAAGGCTTTGGTTTCCGCTTAAACAGCCTGCCTGCGTTGATGCGCCAGGACAAGGGGATGACATTGACCACATCCTTGCCGAAGAACAGGAAATAATTTCCGATGGTGACCAGGGGGAACAGCCCGTAGGGGAAGTAGCCCGCAGAGAGCAGGGAAACTGTGCTGTATAGGGTCAGACCCAAATCCACCAATGCAAAGATCCATGCTTTAACAGGGATGATGAACAGAAACAGGAACTGGGCATTGGGGTACATGGTGGCGTACCCTAAAAACAAGCTTAAGTTAAGGTAGGAGATATCTGCCCACCCGCCGAAGATCATACAGAATACATCCATCAAAAGGATGCCTGAGAAGTAAAACAGATTGAATTTCAGCGTTCCCCAGGCGTTTTCCATAGCTTTACCTAAGGAAAAATAGCATAAAAGACCCACGGCGGTCAGCAGAATATTTCCTGCGTCGTAGGTAAAGGCGTAGGTAACCAGCCGCCAGATCTGCCCCTGCAGGATCAGACTGCGGTCAAAGCACAGCGCGTAGTAGAGGGTGCTGCTTCGGTCGAACATACTTAAAATGTAAACAACGGCACTGCCCAGCGCTACATACAGCATAAGGTTGGGGATGCCCTTGGTACGGTTGGCGTAGCAAAAACGCTCAAACCGGTTACGCAAATTTTTCACGCAATTCAACTCCTAAAAAGATTGGTTTTATGATATCAGTTTTTTCCATAAATGTCTACAAAGGAATTATGAATTTTTTTGCCCGGAATATAAAAAATATGTTGACTTTCGCGCAAAAACAAGTAAAATAGACTACAACTGCATACTAGCCTTATCAAGAGTGGTGGAGGGAACGGCCCGATGAAACCCGGCAACCTGTATTTTCAAGGTGCCAAATCCGGCGGCAACGAAAGATGAGGATTCGATAGAACGCACATCGGATTTCCTCGGTGTGCGGTATTTTATTGTACGAAAGGATATATTATGGAAAAGAGACTGTTTACTTCCGAATGTGTCACCTGCGGGCATCCCGACAAGGTGGCAGATGCCATTTCTGATGCAATTTTAGATGCCTGCCTTGAGCAGGATCCCAATTCCCGGGTAGCCTGTGAGGTTATGGTCACTACTGATTTCTGCCTGATCTGCGGAGAGATCACCACTCGGGCGCAGGTGGATTATGCCAAGGTCGCCAGGGAAGTGATCCGCACCATCGGCTATACCCACGCAGATGCCGGCTTCAGCGCCGACACGGTGGAGATTTTGTGCAAGGTCCATACCCAGTCTGCGGATATCGCCATGGGAACCAACGATGAAGTGGGCGGTGCAGGCGATCAGGGTATGATGTTTGGCGGTGCCTGTACCCAGACACCCGAGTTGATGCCCCTGCCTGCAGCGTTGTCCCGGGCGCTTTCCAACCGGCTGACCCAATGTATCCGGAGCAATGACCTTCTGCGACCCGACGGCAAGACCCAGGTGTCTGTAGAATTTGACGATCAAGGCAATATCGTGGGCATTGATACGGTGGTGGTCTCCGTCATGCACACGGAGGACTTCGATATCCAAGAACTCCGCCGCTATATCCGCCAGGGTGTGATCGCCCCGGTGCTGCAGCAGTACGGCTTTGATATTGAAAAGGTCGCCCATATCCATATCAATCCCACGGGAAAATTCGTCATTGGCGGACCGAACGGTGATACAGGACTGACCGGGCGGAAGATCATTGTGGATACCTATGGCGGCTACTTTTCTCATGGCGGCGGCGCTTTTTCCGGCAAGGATCCTACTAAGGTGGACCGATCCGGTGCGTATATGGCGCGCTATATGGCGAAAAATCTGGTGGCAGCGGGACTTGCCTCGCAGGTGCAGGTACAGCTGGCGTATGCCATCGGCGTTGCAGAGCCTGTGTCTGTCCGGGTGGACAGCTATGGCACGGGTAAGATTTCTGATGCGGAAATGACGGCGTTGCTGCGCAAGACCTGCGATCTGACCCCTGCGGGTATTATCCGCAAGCTTCAGTTGCGCAGACCGATCTACGGTGTTTGCGCGATGGAAGGACATTTTGGTGTTGATGACCGTCCCTGGGAGAGCACGGATCTGGCAGAGGAATTAAAGAGACTGGCGGACCATAAAATTTAACAAATTTATCTGCCGATACAATTGACAATCCTTCATTGAGGATATATACTAAAAAAGCAAAATAATGTCGAAGAATTGAGATGTTTCCTATGAAAAACAAGAAACTTTGGACAATTTTATGTATCGTGGTGCTTTCACTGCAGCTGGCTGCCGAAGCTTTGACTGCCGCACTTGTTCTGAAACTGAATATCCTGCCGGATAAGTACATGGTGGTGCTGCTGGTGGCATTTGCTCTGCTGGGCGTGTTGACCGGACTGCTTCTGTTCCTTCACGGAAAAAACCCGGTAAGCAAGGCACGGCGCATCATTGCCTGTGTACTGGCGCTTTTGGTCGTGTGTGCCTGCGCGGTCGTGGCGAAGGTGGCAGCGGATGCCTATCAGACCATCGACCACATTACAGAAAAGCCCAGTCAGACGACCAATACCAGAAATATGTATGTGTTTGTCCGCAACGATGATCCTGCACAGTACCTGGAGGATACTGTGGGCTATACCTTCGCTATTGTTGAAAATTATGACGAAGAGCACACGCAGCAGGCGATCGGGGTGATCGAGGAGGTTACCCAGACCCAGGCAGATATTGCCGGCTATGAGAAGACCTCTGATGTGGCACAGGCGCTGCTCGGGCAGCAGGTAGACGCGGCGATTCTCAATGGCGTGACGGTATCTTTGCTGATGGAGGAAGAGGACTACACCGACTTCCTGGATCAGGTACGAATCCTTTATACCATCCCTCTGGAGCAACTGGAGGATCAGGGAGGGCAGGAGCCGGATGAAACGGTGGATGAGGACAGGAATGTGACCAATGCTCCCTTTATCGTGTATATCGGCGGCTCTGATACCCGAAGCTCTAAGCTGACAGACAGCAGAAATGATGTGAATATCCTTGTGGTGGTCAATCCTACCACCAAGCAGGTACTCCTTCTCAATACTCCCAGAGACTACTTTATCCCCAATCCTGCCGGCGACGGCAAGCTGGATAAGCTGACCCACTGCGGTGGCTACGGTGTGGAATGCTCCATGGAAGCCTTGAGCGATCTGTACGAGGTGGAAGTGGATTACTACGCACAGCTTAACTTCACCGGTTTTGAAACGCTGATCGATGCAGTGGGCGGCATCACCATCTACTCCAGTCAGTCCTTCACCACAAGAGATACTACCATCAAAAAGGGTGATAATTATCTCGACGGTGCATCTGCACTGGACCTGGTGCGTGACCGCTACCATGTGTACGGCGGCGACAACGGTCGCGGCAAGAACCAGATGAAGGTGATCACAGCGCTCATCGAGAAGATGACAAACGGCACAACGATCATTTCCAAATATGCCGATATTCTGGACAGTCTGGAGGGTATGTTCAAGACCAGTCTGACCATGAACGATATCAGTATGCTGGTAAAAATGCAGCTAAGCGATATGGCAAGCTGGAATGTGCAGTCCTTTGCGGTCACCGGAACCGGCGGCAATGAAAGGACCTATTCTATTCCCGGTCAGAACGCGTATGTTATGTACCCCAATGAGGATACTGTGGAATACGCCAGCGAGCTGGTAAACCGTGTTCTGGCGGGAGAGAAGCTGTCAGAAGCGGATATGACTGTTGCTGAATAAAAAGATCCCCTTGACCGTAGCGGTCAAGGGGATTTCTGTATGCGGATCAATAGCCCCAGAAGGGGAAGAAACCGCCGTAGGAGGGAGTTTCTTCGGGCTGTTCTTCTGTAATTGCAGACTGGATATTCTCGCCAACCTTCAGCGTCAGCTCGATGCTGGCACCCTGGCGATAGACAGTCAGCTTCAGTTCCTGTCCGATCTCGCACTTGCCTACATAGCTTACTAAGTCCTTGCTGCCTGTAATCGCGGTACCGTCCACAGCTGTGATGATATCGTTTTCCTGCAGACCTGCCTGCTGGGCGGGGCTGCCGTCTACGACTGCCTTAACCGCAGCGCCCTGGGGTAGTCCGTAGCTCTGGGTCTCCTGACTCACATCCGTTACGGAAACACCAATATAGGGTGTGGAGATATAGCCCTTTTCAATAATGCTCTCAACAATACCGAGGATATGGTTTACAGGGATAGCAAAGCCAATGTTATCGATGGAGGCTTCGGAGCTGGAGCCGCTGGAATACTTTGCGTTGGTGATACCGATGACCTCACCGTAAAGATTGAACAGTGCGCCGCCGGAGTTGCCGGAATTGATGGCACAATCCGTCTGCATCAGATTCATAGTTACACCGGCAGAGGTGGTCACCTCGCGCTCCAGGGCGCTTACAACACCGGAGGTCAGCGTGAAGGTCAGCTCACCCAGGGGATTGCCGATGGCGACCACGGTATCGCCTACATTGAGGTTGTCGGAATCTCCCAGGACAACGGGAGACAACCCTTGGGCATCCACCTTCAGCACGGCGATATCGCTGCTTTTGTCGTAGCCTACCAGCTCTGCTGACAGGCTGGTGCCGTCGTAAAAGGAAACAGTGATCGCGCTGGAATCCTCTATCACATGGTGATTGGTCAGAATATAGCCGTCATCAGAAATAATGAAGCCGGAGCCGGAAGCGGCAGAAGTCGTCTGATAGCCCCAGTAATTTGTAGTGATGGAGGTGGTGATACCCACGGTAGAATTCACATTGGCAGCGTAAACCTCCGCTACAGTCATAAGCTTGCCGGTGTCGATCTGCTGGATATCAATGACGGTATTTTCCCGCACACCTTCCAGAATCGTGGAGGTGTTCCCGTCGGCACCAACAGAGGTCCGGGCAACAAGCACGCCACCTGCAGCACCCAGTATACCGCCGATGAGTGAGCAGCACAGTGCCAGCGCGATGATCTTTCCGGCAGAACCCTTTTTCTTTTTCTTTCCCTTAGGGGGCTCGTACTGATATGCAGCAGGTCCTGCCGGTTCCTGAGCAGGTGCTGCGGGGGCATCCTCGGGCAGATCATATGTCCAGGGCATATTTTTTTCATCTTCGTTATACATGGTCTGTATCTCCTTTTCGGTATTTCAGCTTACATTCTACCGTGTAATACTGAATTTATGCTGAAATTATTCTGAACAGTCTGTGAATTAAGCTTCCAATACCACCATTTTATGTAAAAAGAAAAACTGTCATACATTTTCGACGAAAAAATGCCGGAAAATCAAAAAAAATCATCCAAAATTTATATTGTTTTTCCCGGGAAATAGTGGTACTATATTACAAACACAATTGTATACCATGCGTGGACATTACGCAAGGGGAATTTTCAGAAAAGGAGGCTTGCAGATGAAATATATCGTGATCCTCGGAGACGGTATGGCGGATGAGCCCCTGGAGCAGCTGGACGGCAAGACGCCGCTTGAATATGCTAAGACACCGTGTATGGATGACCTGGCAGGAAAAGGCGAAATGGGACTTGCGAAAACCGTGCCTGACACCATGAAGCCGGGCAGTGATGTGGCGAACCTGGCGGTTCTGGGCTATGATCCCACCTGTAATTATTCAGGACGGTCTCCGTTGGAGGCACTGAGCGTGGGCGTGAAGATGGAACCGGACGATGTGATCTTCCGCTGCAACCTGGTGACAGTTACAGAAAATGCGCCTTATGCTGAAAAGACCATCCTTGACCATAGCGCCGGAGAGATCTCCACGGAGGATGCAGATATCCTTATGGATACGATCCGTGCCAATTTGAGCTCCGATGAATTTCAGTTCTATACAGGGACCAGCTACCGGCATATCATGGTATGGAAACGGGGCAGCGTCCTGGATATGGAGCAGCCTCACGACCATTTGGGAGAGAGGATCGGTCCTTATCTGCCACAGCAGGAGGTATTCCGTGACATGATGGCGCGCAGCTATGATCTGCTTAACGACCATCCGATCAATGCAGCCAGAGCAGCCCATGGAAAAAACAAGGCAAATTCCCTCTGGTTCTGGGGTGCGGGCACGAAGCCGTCACTGGAAAGCTTCCGGGAAAAAACCGGAAAAAAGGGTGCTATGATCTCTGCTGTAGACCTTCTGAAGGGAATTGCGGTGGGTGCTGGGATGCAGGTCATCGAGGTGCCCGGTGCCAACGGGTCCCTGCACACCAATTACGAGGGGAAGGCACAGGCGGCAGTCAAAGCTGTTCTGATCGATGGCTGTGATGTTGCCTATGTCCATGTGGAAGCACCGGATGAAATGGGTCATCAGGGAAGCCTTGAAAACAAGCTCCGGGCGATCGAATATTTGGATAGCCGGGTGATAGCCCCTGTCAAACAGGCGCTGGATGCCTCCGGCGAGGCGTACCGACTTCTGATCATGCCGGACCATCCCACACCGCTGCGCTGTCGCACCCATACCTCTGACCCGGTGCCGTATATCCTGTATGACAGCACACACGAACGCAAAGGGGTAGCACGCTACAGCGAAAAGGACGCACGGGCTACCGGAAACTATGAACCCGACGGATACAAACTAATGGACCGTCTTTTGAAAGGATGAAATATATGTATCAGTTACACTACTTGAATAAGATATCCCCCAAGGGAACCGCGCTTTTGACGCAGGATTACCAAAAGACAGAGACATTGGAGCAGGCGGACGCTGTTTTGGTGCGTAGTGCCGCGATGCACGATATGCAGCTGCCGGAGCGCCTGATGGCGATCGCCCGGGCAGGCGCAGGTGTCAATAATATCCCTCTGGACCGCTGTGCCCAGCAGGGCATTGTGGTGTTCAATACCCCCGGTGCCAACGCCAACGGTGTTAAGGAAATGGCGATCTGCGGTATGCTCCTGGGCAGCCGTGATGTGGTGGGTGGCATCGAGTGGGTGCAATCCATCAAGGATGAGGGGGATGTTGCGAAAAAAGTGGAAAAGGGCAAGTCCCAGTTTGCGGGCACAGAGCTTATGGGCAAGAGCCTGGGCGTGATCGTTCTGGGTGCCATTGGCGGTCCGCTTGCAAACGCGGCGATCGGTCTGGGTATGAAGGTCTATGGCTATGATCCCTACATTTCCATCAATGCCGCGTGGCACTTAGACAGCAGCATCATCCCGGTGAAAAGCAGGGAAGAGATCTATGAAAAGTGCGACATCATCACATTGCATGTTCCTCTGGTGGATGACACCCGGAAAATGATAAACGCTGAGACGCTGGGAATGATGAAGGATGGCGTGATTCTTCTGAACTTTGCCCGGGATGCGCTGGTGGATGACGACGCTCTGGAGACAGCCCTCAGCACCGGTAAGGTAAAGCGTTATGTAACGGATTTCCCCAATGATAAGACTGCCGGCATGAAGGGCGTGATCGCCATTCCGCACCTGGGTGCGTCGACTGAGGAATCGGAGGATAACTGTGCCAAGATGGCGGTACAGCAGATCATGGATTATCTGGAAAACGGCAACATTAAAAATTCCGTCAATTTCCCTGCCTGCGATATGGGCGTGTGCACCAAGCCGGGACGAATCGTGGTACTCCATAAAAATATCCCCAATACCATCAGCCGGTTTACAACTGTCGTTGCAAGCCACGGCATCAATATTTCTGATATGCTCAACCGAAGCAAGGGCGAATATGCCTGCACCATGCTGGACCTGGATGAGCCGGCACCTGCCGATGCAGTCCAGGAGCTGGAAAAGCTGGAGGGCGTCTTCCGCGTCCGCGTGATTCGCTAACAGCGACTGTCTAGCAATATAAATAAACGGCACATAGCGAGCCTTCTCATAAGGAAGTCTCGCTGTGTGCTGTTTTTTTGAAGAAAATATGAATTTTGGATTTTCAGCTTTAATTCAGCTCCGGTTTGTATTATAATGAAGGAAATACAATGGAGGGTGCTATGAAAATACTTGTTGTCGAGGATGAGAAGCTTCTTGCGGATTCTCTGAAGACATTGCTTGAGAAAAAAGGCTTTTCGGTGGAAGTGGTATACGATGGAGAATCCGGAGCAGAGTATGCGCAGCTGGGGATTTATGATCTGCTGATTTTGGATGTGATGATGCCGAAAATGAACGGATATGAGGTGGCACGGCAGGTCCGCGCCAATCGTTGCAGTACGCCGATTTTGATGCTTACAGCAAAGTCCGGGCTGGAGGACCGCATTCAGGGACTGAATGCCGGTGCAGATTATTATCTGACCAAGCCCTTTGATACCCGGGAACTGCTTGCCTGTATCAATGCGCTGCTGCGCCGCCAGGGAAATCAGGTGGATGAGCTGGTCTATGGCAATACGGCGCTGGATCTTGCCTCGGGAACGCTGGTATGCGGTGACAGCAGTGTCCGTCTGTCCGCAAGGGAATTTGATGTTATGCGTTTTTTGCTCCAGTCCAGAGGACAGAACCTGTCTAAGGAAGTGATCCTTGCCCGGGTCTGGGGCTTTGATTCCAATGCGGTGGAAAATCATGTAGAGGTCTATGTGGGCTTTCTGAGAAAAAAACTGCAATCCATCGGATCCAATATCCGTATTACTGCGATCCGGCGATTGGGCTACCATTTAGAGGTGATCGAACCGTGCTGAAAAAACTGCGTCTGAAGTTTGTCCTTACCAATATGGGTATTGTGGCGGCAATGCTGCTGATCATTTTTGGTTTGGTTTACCATTTTACAAAAACGGATTTGGAAGAACAGAGCTTATCCTTGCTCCAAACGCTGGAGCAGAGCACGGACCGATACAATAAGCCGGAGCAGCAGGTCCAGCTGCCTTATTTTATGATCCAGATCAACCTCTGGGGCGAAGTGACCGCAAGCGGGTATTCCTATTATGATCTGACGGATGGGGCGTTTTTACAGGGGCTTATACAGTATGTAAATACAGCGCAGGCAGATTCCGGTACAGTAGCAGGTTATGACCTGCTGTATAGCAGGGTCCCGCTGATCGGGGGACAGAAGCTGATATTTGTGGATATTTCCAGTCAGCGTGCAGCGCTGACATCCTTGGTGGAGGGCAGCCTCCTGATTGGATTTATCAGCCTTCTTGCCTTTCTGGGCATTAGTATCCTTCTTGCCAGATGGGCGGTCAAGCCGGTCCAGCAGGCATGGGAGCAGCAGCGGCAGTTTGTCTCCGATACGTCTCATGAGCTGAAAACACCCTTGACGGTTATTATGAGCAACGCGGAGCTTTTGCAGGGAACAGATTGCGACGGAGAAAGCCGCATGCGGTTTTCACAAAACATTCTTGCCATGACCCGCCAGATGCGAGGGTTGGTCGAGGCGATGCTGGAGCTTGCCAGGGCGGACGACGGCTATACAAAAAGTGTTTATGAAAGACTGAACCTAAGCAGGCTCGTAGGCGATGCGCTTTTGCCTTTTGAACCGTTGATGTTTGAAAATGGGCTTACTCTGGAAAGCCGCATTCAGCCGGATATTATGCTCACAGGCTGCCAACAGCATCTGAAGCAGCTGATGGATATTTTGCTTGACAATGCAGCGAAGTATTCTGCTCCCGGAATCGTGATGGTCACGTTGGAGCACCGGGGGCGCGGGCGCTGCCTCCTGACTGTTTCCAATCCCGGAAAACCGATTGCCAACACGGAATTGGAAAAGATATTTGGACGGTTTTACCGTCTGGATGATGCCCGGAGCAGTTCGGGGAGTTTTGGACTTGGATTGTCCATTGCCCGGAATATTGCCCGGGAACATCAGGGAAAGATATGGGCGCAGAGCAACGAAACAGGCAACTGCTTCTGCGTGCAGCTGCCCTGTGAATAATCGTAAACCGCCGGAGATTTCCTCCGGCGGTTTTTTGTTAGTCTTCGGCGGTGTTGCAGCCGCAGCCGCCTTTGTCGTGTTCCACCTGGCGGTCGCAGCCCCGGGGCGTAAATTGCTTGGCAGGGAAGGGAATACGGGAAAACATTTCGCAGGGGTCCTCGGCGCAGCCGGGACTGTCGCAGCATTCCTTGGTGGGCAGACTGTAATCCAGGACCGGCACGACCAGCTGCGCGTCCCGTTCCAGTCGGATGATGGAGAACTGTCCCAGCGTGACATATAGCCGGCGGCGGTCACCGGACAGAACCAGCTCGTCATCAAACAGCTGGCGGATATTGTTGGGAATCTGCATGAGCGCGTTGTCTTTTCCGTCGCAGTCACAGACATCCCTTATTTTGGAGCTGAGGACCATGGGGTCCAAAACCTCCACCACGGCGGTGGGACGGTTCGCACTGTAGACGCTCAGACCGTCCTGGGCACCCAGGCGTGTGTCGCTGGTAAAAATGTGCGCCCGGCTGTCTTCGCCGCACAGAACAGCACGCTTGGAAAATACCGCCAATCCATAAAGGGCGGCGGGGCGGGAATGTCCGATGAGCGCATCTGCAAGAATGCGGTAGTAGAAGGTTACATCGATGCAGTAATGATTGCGGTCAAAGGCAACAGGCTCTACATCTATATAGGTGTAGAGAAGTTCGGCGCAACGAACCTTTGCGCCGGCTGCAGTATCCAGCAACGCCTGGGAACCTCTGGTTAAGTAAATGCGCAGATCCTCGATGCAGTCTTTATCCCTGCAGCTGTCGGTAATTTTTTTTGTGTGGATAGAAAGTGCCTGACACAGCTCCTCCTGGCTGCAGCGTACACCCTCCTGGTTGTTATCAGACATGATGATACCTCCCGATGAGAATTTTACAGTATCTGCATAAGCACGATCGCTTATAGGACAGTTTATGCGGGTTTCGGCGGTCTGTGCAACAGATCGCCGTTTCCCAAAAGGGTCTGGGTCAAAGTGTTTACGCCCCCAACTGTTTTTCGGACAAAATAAAATAATTTCCGATATTTTGTGATTTCCTCTTGCAAAAAACACAATATGTAGTATAATATGTCTTGCTCAAAACATAAGGAGGAACGATAATGAAGATCATCAAGCGCAATGGCGCGGAAGTTGCTTTTGATATCAATAAGATCGTCATGGCATTGACCAAGGCGAATGAGGCAGTAGACGAAAAGGTGCGTATGACCGCCCTGCAGATCCAGCGTATCGCGGAAAGCGTAAAAATCAGCTGTGAAGAGATGGGACGCAGTCCTGCGGTTGAGGAGATTCAAGATCTGGTGGAAAAGGCGATCATGGCGCATGGCGCCTTTGAGGTCGCCAAGACCTACATCACCTACCGCTATACCCGCAGTCTGCTTCGCCAGTCCAACACTACCGATGACCGGATCCTAAGCCTTATCGAGTGTAACAACGAGGAGGTCAAGCAGGAGAACGCCAACAAAAACCCCACCATCAATGCGGTGCAGCGTGACTACATGGCAGGTGAGGTGAGCAAGGATATTACCAACCGCATTCTGCTACCCAAGGCGATCGTGGATGCGCACGAAGCCGGTATCATCCATTTCCACGATTCGGACTACTATGCACAGCATATGCACAACTGTGACCTTGTAAACCTGGAGGACATGCTGCAAAACGGCACAGTTATCTCCGGTACACTGATCGAAAAGCCCCATTCTTTCTCCACTGCATGTAATATTGCGACTCAGATCATTGCCCAGGTCGCCTCCAACCAGTACGGCGGACAGTCTATCAGTCTGACCCACCTGGCGCCCTTCGTGCAGGTCAGCCGTGAAAAGATCCACAAGGCTGTAGTAGAGGAGCTGGAGAGCGTAGGCATTGCACCTACAGAGGAGGCTGTATCCAAAATGGTAGAGGCGCGGCTGCATGAGGAGATCAGCCGCGGTGTCCAGACGATTCAATACCAGGTGGTCACCCTTATGACTACCAACGGTCAGGCACCGTTTATTACGGTGTTCATGTATTTGAATGAAGCCCGGAATGAGCAGGAGAAGAAGGATCTCGCTATGATCATCGAGGAGATGCTTCGCCAGCGCTATCAGGGCGTTAAGAATGAAAAGGGCGTGTGGATCACCCCTGCCTTCCCAAAACTGATCTATGTCCTGGAGCCGGACAACATCACAGAGGATTCTCCGTACTGGTATCTGACCCGGCTGGCTGCCCAGTGTACCGCAAAGCGGATGGTTCCGGATTATATCAGTGAAAAGAAGATGCTGGAGCTGAAGGTGGACAGCAACGGCGAGGGGCATTGCTATACCTGTATGGGCTGCCGGTCCTTCCTGACACCCTATGTGGATGAAAACGGAAAGCCTAAGTACTACGGTCGGTTCAACCAGGGTGTTGTCACCATTAACCTGGTGGATGTGGCATTGTCCTCCGGCAAGGATATGGAAAAATTCTGGAAAATATTTGACGAGCGTCTGGAGCTTTGCCATCAGGCACTGCTGTGCCGCCATGAGCGCCTGAAGGGAACGCTGTCTGACGCAGCACCGATCCTGTGGCAGTATGGCGCACTGGCAAGATTGCCCAAGGGCGAACCCATTGATAAGCTGCTCTACGGCGGCTATTCTACGATCTCCTTGGGCTACGCAGGTCTTTACGAGTGCGTCAAGTATATGACAGGGCGTTCCCATACGGATGAGCAGGCTAAGCCCTTTGCGCTGCAGGTGATGCAGCACATGAACGATGCCTGTAAGGGCTGGAAGGCACAGCACCGTATTGATTTTTCTCTGTACGGCACGCCTCTGGAGTCTACCACCTATAAGTTCGCTAAGTGCCTGCAGAATCGCTTCGGTATGATTCCCGGAATAACGGACAAGAGCTATATCACCAACTCCTATCATGTCCATGTGACAGAACCCATCGATGCGTTTACCAAGCTGAAGTTTGAGGCGCAATTCCAGCAGCTGTCTCCCGGCGGCGCGATCAGCTATGTGGAAGTTCCCAATATGCAGCAGAACATTGATGCTGTCTTGGAGGTCATGAAGTTTATCTATGATAATATCATGTATGCTGAGCTGAACACAAAGTCAGACTACTGCCAGGAGTGCGGCTTCGACGGCGAGATCGAGATTCAGGAAGAAGACGGCAAGCTGGTTTGGGTCTGCCCCCAGTGCGGCAATACCGATCAGAGCAAGATGAATGTTGCCCGCCGTACCTGCGGCTATATCGGCTCGCAATTCTGGAACCAGGGTCGTACCCAGGAGATCAAGGACAGAGTTTTGCACCTGTAAATAAAAGGGCCCCGGAAACGCAGTGTTTCCGGGGTTTTTTCTAAATAGGTATAGGAATATTGTGGAAGCTGTGTTATAATAGACGCATAAAATTACCGGGAGATGGTGGTTATGAGCAAGACAAAAATTTATCCGGTTCGCTATTACGCGATCGGACATTCCTATCTGAAGCATGGACCTTTTGAGGGCTGGCAGACCAGTGGCTTTTGGGGAATGGCAGCATCGGAGCCGAACAAAGATTATTTTCATCGCGTACAGCACTACCTGCACGAACAACTCCCCTGCAGCGTAGAGGCGATTGCTGAAAACTATGCCACCTATGAACGGCTGTGCACCCAGGATGCGACTGTGGAAAAATATATAAATTCCTCTGAGTATGCACAGATGCGCCAGCAGCTGATGGATTTCCGGCCAAATCTTATCTCTGTCTATATAGGCGGCGGCAATACGATCGCAAACGATCCGGTGTCTTTGACACAGTTTTACGAAGTGCTGTATGATCTTATCAATACATATAAGCCTGCTGAGGCTGTGGTCATTTGTCCATATTCTAACCGTGTGAGCGCTGTTTGCATCGATGTTGCAAGCAAATACGGCTTTATACCTGTGGATCTGCGCTTTATCCATGATAAGGGGAAAACAGCAGAAAATCCATATTATGCGCTGGCACAGTATCCGGATTACGACGAAGCGGCAAAAGCCGGAGCAATCGAATTCCGGACCCATCCCGGTGACCATGGACACGATACCATTGCCCGTCATATCGCGCAAGCGGCAGTGCCGGCGCTTACGCAGAACATTATCCCAACAGAGGTCCGGCTGCCCCGGAAGCTGACTGTCAGCGCACCCCGGGAGCTTTCCGGCAGTGTGCAGCTGCAGGTAAGCGCTGAGCCAGTTGATGCGGCTGCAGATGTGCTGTGGTCGGTGGATGACACTGCCTTTGCACAGATTGACCGTAACGGTGTGCTCACTGCGGTTAACAACGGGACAGTTACCGTTACCGCGGAAAGTGCAGTCTGCCCGGATGTTAGTGCATCTGTACAGGTACGGATCACCGGGCAGACCCCTTGGTATACCCTGCGCTACCTGCCCGGAACGGAAGAACCTGTATCCCGTATACCGGAGGCTGTAGCGTATCTTAAGGGTACTTATTCTCTCAAAGCAGCCGGTGCTGCGTACCTTCCTATGCGTAAGGGCTATCAGTTTATTGGATGGTCGGATGAGACGGATCCCGGGACGATGGTTGAGCAGGTGCAGATGGACCGGGACCGCACTGTATGTGCCAATTGGCGCCTTGCGGAGTGCTGGGAATTTGACACCATGTATGACAGCGCAGGTGTTCGCATGGGCGGCTTTAATGTGCGCTATGAAAACAGTGTAGCCCGTGCCAGCTCTGCTCCGGGTACCGGTGTGGCGGTCTACCATGAAAGCCTGTGCCTGCCTGCCCGCGATTACAGCAGTTTCTGCGTGCGTATGCGAATCGATACCGAACAGCCGGAAAAGGGTGTTTTGCTGAAGGTAATCACTACGGAAGCAGAGCACAGCTGCCTGGTGCATATGCCATCTCAGACAATGGAAGATCGTATGCTGGATATTTCAAAGCTCCAGGGCATTATTACAGGCTTCCGTATCGAACCGCAAATGACCGACTGCTGCATCTATATAGACCGCATTGCGTTCCAAGAATAAACTTGAAGGGGGTGTTGCAAGCAACACCCCCTCGTTTTGTTGGTAAGACCAAAGACAGTTTTACCCCAAAGCCATTGGGCTTTGGGGTAAAATATATGTTTTATATTATTATTTGATTTCTTCCAGCATGATGGAACGGATCGTCTGGATCTGCTCGTCTGTGATGCCAATGCTCCTGCAATAATTTTCTGCTTTTTCCTGCGTTGTGTCGCCTTCAAGAGCCCTAAAGCCTTCCAGGAAGGGAGTGAAACCGTTGTAGCCATACATGTCATAACCTGCCTTTACGACATGCGTCAACTCATAATCGATACAGAGATCTTCTTCAGAAACTCCCAGAAGTGCGCCGAGCATGAAGACCAGAGTACCTGTTCTGTCTTTGCCTGCTGAGCAGTGAATATAAACAGGATAATTTTCCTCCTCTGCAAACACTAAGAGCTCTGTCTTGATTTCTTCCGCATTGGAAAGAGCCTCGTAATATTGCATGCCCGGAATGTTGAGGTAAGTTACGCTTTCATCCAGGAAACTGGTGTCTCCACTGACAAAGGATTTATCAATGGCAGAATAGCGCAGATCCAGCTCGGTTTTGATTTTATATACATCCAGAGCCTTAGTGATACCTTCTTCAGTAACATTATCTAATCTTTCACCACGATAGATCTTGCCCTGTGCGACCCTGTAAAGACCGTCCTCAGTAACATATCCGCCGATATCGCGGGTATTGCCTACACCGGGGATCGAAATAAAGCGCGGCGTTTGCGCAGTTGTAAAGTTGTAGATACTGGAGAGATCGTCACCTTCTGCGGTGTGTGTGATCACCTGCCAATAATAAGTCGTAGCAACGAACAGGTCGGATACGACTACAGTGGGTTCGGTGGTGTCTACTTTGGTTGCATCGGTCAGGTCAGCATTTGTTGCATATACTAAGGTGAATCCGCTGTTTTCCTTTTCGCATTTCCAGGAGAATGTGACATCTTTTATTGCGGGAACTTCTACATCGAGATAGAGGGTTCCTTTTCCCCAGGTATATTCGTTAAGGAAGTCTTCCAACTCCTCAGTGATAAGAGAAACGGTTGCGTTCTGCTCAGGCAAACGCTCGGTTACAAGCTGATTTTCATCAGCAGTGCCGGAATTGGACGCAGTACCGTTCGCACACCCGACCAACAGCAGTGCCAGTACCATAAACATCAAAATTAAGTGTTTTGTTTTCATATGTAAATACCTCTCCTATATAAAATATAGCTTAATATTATAAAGTGTTATTGCGTCTTGGGCAATACACATTCATAATTCAGTTGTGAAAATATACGAATTCCGGGAAGTGTGTTATAATTATCCGATTTCCTCCAGTAGGATCGAACGGATGGATGCAATTTGTTCGTCGGTAATGCCGATGACGCTCTTGCAGTAGGTCTCTGCCTTTACTTGCAGCGTGTCACCCTCGAGCGCTTCAAACGCCTCAAGGAACTCAAGGAACCATTCGTGACCTCTCAGATCGTGCTTATCATAGGAGTTTGCCGACATATAGGTCAGCTCGTAGTCTGCGTAGAGCTTCTCCTCGGGTACGCCCAAAAGCGCACCGATGATGAAACACAGTGTACCGGTCCGATCACGCCCGGCAGAGCAGTGTACGTAGATGGGATAGTTTTCTTCTTCTGCGAAAACCGCCACTGCGTCATGCATGACCTGTAGATAGTCATCCCAAAAGGCGGCAGCATAGTCAATGGATTGCACATTGATGTAATTCGGGGCGCCGATGACGGCTGCACCGGTGAATAAAGAGTCCTTGGGCTTGCGCAGGTCAAGGTCAGTTTTGATTTTATATACTTCCAGCGCTTTGGTTTCACCGTCACTGGTGATGGCATCGAGCCTTGCACCCCGGTAGAGCATACCCTGCTTCACTCTGGAAAGACCGTCCACAGTCAGGTAGCCGCCAACATCGCGGGTATTGGTAACGCCCTCAATGGAGATGATGCGCGGCGTGTCTGCTGTTTGGAAGGTGTAGACGGTGGAATAGTTATTACCGCCGGGGGTGTGGGTTACCACCTGCCAGTAGTAAGTTTTTGCAACAAACAGATCGGATACCGTTACCGTAGGGGCATCAGTGTCCACGCTTACAGCATCGGAAAAATCCTGCTTTGTTGTGTAGATAAGAGTGTAGCCTTCGTTGTCTTTTTTACAGGTCCAGGAGAATGTGACATCTTCATATAATTGCACATCCTTTTTGGCAACGGCAAGACCCTTTCCCAGTTCGTAACCGTCGAGGAAATTCTCCAGGTCTGCGCTTATAAGAGAAACGGTTGCGTTCTGCTCGGGAGAACGCTCGGATATGATCTGCTTGTTATCAATTGTTGTGTTGAAAGCTTCCTGTTCTGCATCGATAGCTGACCCACCGGAACAGCCACTGAGAACTAATGCAAAAACCAGGCTCAAGGCAATGATGTGTTTGATTTTCATAAAAAAGCACCCCCCTATCTAAAATTGTTTTGATGTACTCATTGTACATTAAATTTCAATAAAGTCAACAGCTTTCGATGTTATTATATCGAAACAGGAGAGGGTCAGTCTGCGTACAGACCTGATTCTGAAGTTGATACCTACCCCGGAGAGCTTCGTTTGCGTCTGCGTATTGCCTAGATAGATGTTTTGCTCCGTCAAGCCGTCGCGACCAAGCTGCCCCCGCAGCTTGGAATTGCTCTTTCGATTCTCTTGGAAATGCAAAAAGAAATGCCTCGAGTAGGGGCATTTCGTGCTTTTAACTCGATTGGAAGATTATTTTACGGAGCTGAGCATTTGTACGAATTTTTCTGCCAGCTTTTCGGCAGTGCCCTTGGCGTACTAGCCCGTATCAGCCTCATAGCTGTTGTTTGCGCGAATTTTTGCTAAAACGGATCCTGACCATTGCAAGAGAACAGATAACAGTAGAAAACGATCCGGAAGGCGGCTGCTGCTTCACGGTAACACTTTCCATAAAATAAACAGATAGAGGTATCCGGAGTTTCTCCTGAATTTTCCCGGATACATCTTTTTTTCAACAACAGTTGATGTTAAATTAAAGTATAGTTGCAATTTTTGCGTATACTGCCTTCATACAATATCTGTGGAGGTTGTGGTTTATGGATGAAAAATACAAACATAAGATCCCTAATATTTTGTCAATGTTTCGTTTGCTGCTGATCCCGGTGATCATCTGGTTTCATATCCCCAGCGTCATTTCCGGAATCTTGATCGGGGCATGTACAGCACTTGCTCTGTTGTCGGCGTTTTTGTACGGCAAGGAAAATCTGCGTATTCTTTCAGACGGGAGAAAAGACAATGTGCAGGTATGAAAAGTGGATCAAGCTGGGTGCAACAGCACTGTGTGAGTGCTTTACGGTATTTACGGTCATAACACTTTTTGCAGGCGGCGAGCCGGACAGACTGGCACTGGCGTTTGGAACGCTCCTGCTTGCTGCGCTGCCGCTTCTGCTGGAAAAGCTGTTTTGTTGCAGACTGTGCCTTCCGGTGTATATATTTGCGCTTGTGTATGCCATTGGTCCTATGCTGGGACATTGCTGGAAGCTGTACTATACCATTGTTGTGTGGGATAAGCTGCTGCATATCAGTGGTGGTGTAATGTTTGCCATTCTGGGCGCATTCTTTTTTGATAAGCTGGTCCAGGGAAGGCAAAAACCCGTCACCGGTGTTTTGTTTGCATTGTGCTTTTCTGTTGCGATTGCGGTCGTATGGGAATTTATGGAGTTTGGTGCGGATATTTTTTTCGGCATGGACATGCAGGATGATACGGTCATTTACGGGCTGACATCCTATCTTTTGGGGGACAGTCTGGGCGTTACCGGCAGCATTTCTAACATTCAAGCTGTGACAGTAAACGGTGTCCCGCTGCCGGTAGACGGATATATTGATATCGGTCTGATCGACAGTATGCTGGATATGCTGCTGGAGACGGTTGGCGCTACCGTTACTTGCGTGCTTTTGTGGCTTGACAAAGGGAAACATTCTTTGATTCAGCCTAACGCGCAAGGGCAGAAATAATAAAGGAAGCTATCGGGATGCGCTGCGTTATGATTTTTTGATGCAATATGAAAAAGGAAGATGTAAAAAGGACAAAAGCATTTGCCACAGTATAAAAGTAAAGGAGAAAAATATGATAAAACGCAGTTTGAGCAGTATGGCTATGAGCCTTATTGAAGTGATTATCGGCATTTTGCTGCTGGTAAATCCCGCTGCATTTACCTCCGGGATCATCGTTGCCTTTGGCATCGTGCTGATGGTTATGGGGATCAGCACGACCGTTAAATATTTCCGAACAGAGCCGGAGGAAGCCGCTGCCAGCCAGACCCTTGTAAAGGGACTGCTTACGCTTATGGCAGGCGTTTTCTGTGCATTCAATTCCCACTGGTTTATTATGACCTTCCCGGTTTTAACGCTGCTATATGGTGTGGCTATTCTTGTTACGGGCATTACAAAGCTACAGTGGACTGTAGACATTATCCGTATGAAGCGCAGCAAATGGCTTTGGGCAGCGATCAGCGCCGCAATTTCCATTCTGTGCGGCATTGTGATCATCAAAAGTCCTTTCAGCACGACCACTGTTTTGTGGATGTTTATCGGAATCAGCCTGATCGTTGAGGCGGTGTTCGATATGATTGGCAGTATCTTCGGCAACCGGGAAAAGCGGGCAACAGATATCCAGGAAGAAGACGAAGCATAAAGTAATGTTCGTCCCCGGTTCGGTTTCACAGACCGCACCGGGGACAGTTGATTTTTTTGAAAAGATATGAAGAAAATTTACAATGCGTTTACATTTTTGTTGTATACTTCCTTTAAGCCTATTGGAGGAAGTATTTATGAAAGAGAAAAAACCGTCCGTATTGTTCAGAATAATAAAGTGGTGTGTAAAGGTATGCTATCCTGAGATCTGTGCTGAGAATGTGGAAAATCTTCCGGACGAGCCGGTGATCATCGTAGGCAACCACTGCCAGATGAACGGTCCGATCGTGGGAGAATTATATGTTCCCGGAGAGCCTTACATCTGGTGTGCCGGAGAGATGATGCACTTAAAGGATGTGCCGGCGTATGCCTTCCGGGACTTTTGGAGTCAAAAACCAAAATGGACCCATCCCTTTTACAGATTACTGTCGTACATCATTGCACCCTTATCCGTCTGCGTGTTTAATAACGCCCGGACGATTGGCGTGTACCACGACACCCGTATTCTTTCCACCTTTAAGAGTACAGTAAAGAAGCTGCAGGAGGGAAGGCGTGTTGTGATCTTCCCGGAGCATGATGTAAAGCACAATCAGATCATCTATGACTTCCAGGATAAGTTTATTGATATCGCGAAGCTCTATTACAAAAAGACCGGGAAGGAACTGACCTTTGTGCCTATGTATATCGCGCCGAAGCTGAAGAAGCTGTATTTCGGCAAACCGGTCCGCTTTTGCGCCACAGAACCGATGGATGCTGCGCGCAGCCGGATCTGTACATATCTGATGGAGGAAATTACTTCCATCGCCGAAGCGCTGCCGGAGCATACAGTAGTGCCGTACCGGAATATTCCGAAGAAGGATTACCCGTCCAACATCCCTAAGGAGAAAGCTTATGAAAAAACCGGTGGTTGATTATCGTACATTCCGCCTGCGGAAGCTGAATGAGCCGCAGTTTGCCCACCTAAAACTGCTGTTGGGTTGGGTCGGTTATTTTATCCTGTATTTTCTCACGGAAAATCTGATCCCGGTGGATAGCTGCCATCCGGTGCATATGTGGTTGGACGATCTGATACCGTTTTGCGAATGGTTTTTGATTCCATATGTGTTCTGGTATGCGCTGATTGTTATCTCCCTTGGCTATTTTCTGCTTTACAATGTGGACAGCTTCAAACGGCTGCAGACCTATATCATCATCACGCAAATTCTTGCTATGGTTTGCTATATTCTCTATCCCACACGGCAGGATCTGCGCCCAGCAGCGTTTGAAAGTGACAATTTCCTGACCCGGTGTATTGGCTTTCTATACACCTTTGATACCAATACCGGCGTTTGTCCTTCGCTGCATGTAGCATATTCTTTGGGGATTGCCTCGGTGTGGACGAAGGAAAAGGCAGCACATCCGCTGTGGCGCGCGTTCGTGGTTTTTGCGGTCATTATGATCTGCCTTTCCACCATGTTTATCAAGCAACATTCGGCGGTGGATTTTTTCGCGGCACTTCCGGTGTGCCTGATCGCAGAAGGCGTTGTGTACCGCGACAGATATTTTAGAAAGAAGAAGTAGAGAGGAACGGTTATGGAAAAGAGGAGATCCCTGTATGTGAGCAAGAAGCACCCGGCGATGAACCGTTTTGTGGAGGGGCAGAAGGTGTACTCCCGCGGAGAGGATATCTCCCTGAGCATGACGGTGAAGAAGGAACTGCGTGCATCTGCACCGGATACGGTGATCAAGGTGCACTTAAATCCCCACGATACGGTTGTTGCTGTATATAATAAGTTTAATGCACAGGTGGAGGAAGCGAAAAACACACCGCTGGATTCCAATGTGGACAATACAGCAAGTATTCTTACTATGATCCCCGGCGATTATTGTGGCAGCTTCAGAACTTTTTGCTGACCAAAGAAAAAGTGCCGAAAACACTATGTTTTCGGCACTTTTTGGCACGCCTGGAGGAATTCGAATCCCCGACCTTCCGCTTAGGAGGCGGACGCTCTATCCTGCTGAGCTACAGGCGCATATAGCATCTTCGATATTGTACCGAAAAAAGATCTCTGTGTCAACCAAAATTCGGTGGACTGTTCCTGCTTTTAAGCATATATTACTACGAATGGATAAAGGAGGAGACAACTGCCATGAAAAAGATAAGCGATCCGTGTGCGGACCTGGATGATTTGCTTTTTGCGGAGGATTGGTTGCCCAGCGATCGGTAGAAAAAAGCTTCCCATTACATTGTGTAATGGGAAGCTTTTGCTATAGAGACTTTATTTCTTTTCGTATTCGTAGAAGCCACGACCGACCTTTTTGCCGTACCAGCCCTTATCGTAGTATTCCTTGATCAGGTCATAGCCCTTGGGCTTTTCGCCGGTCTCGTCGTACTTACGCTGCAGGATGTCATATGTCAGGTCAATACCGGTCAGGTCGTTCAGACGGAAGGGACCCATGGGGTGGTTCAGACCGTTCTCACAGGCAATGTCCACTTCCTGCGGTGTGCAGTAGCCCTGCTCCACCAGCCAGCGGGCCTCGCTGTTGATGGCGTTGAGGATACGGTTGGCGATAAATCCATCGATCTCCTTTTTGATCCAGATGGGGGACTTGCCGGTGTTGGCGGCAAAGTCATACAGCGCTTTGGCAGTTTCCTCGGAGCAATGTTCACCCTGGACGACTTCCACCAGCTTCATGACCAGCGCCGGATTGAAGTAGTGCAGATTGGCAAGTCGCTCAGGATGGGAAACGTCGTCTTTGAACATGGAGGCGACCATGCGGCTGGAGTTGGTGGCGATGATGGTGTCGGGACGGACCAGTGCGTCTACCTGCTTAAACACAGCGCTCTTGATATCCTTGCGCTCAACGATGGCTTCAATGACCAAGTCAACATCCTTGACAGCTTCTTCCAGAGAAGAGCAGATGGTGAAGCGGCTGCGGATACCGTCAACCTGCTCCTGGCTCATACGCCCCTTGGCGATACGACCTGCCAGATAGGTATCCTCCCACTTGGCGACATCCTCCAGGACGGTGGGGTTAGCGTCAAAAATTGTGACGTCATAAGGATAGATTGCAGTGTTGAGTGCGATTTGACGACCCATCAGACCGCCGCCGATCACACAAACCTTCTGAATGTTCATTTTCATTATCTCCTTTTATGTTTTAGTTACGACCCTTAATGGCACCGCTTTGTGCCATGGCGTCGATCTCTTCTTTGGTGTAGCCCAGGGAAAGCAGGACTTCCTCGGTGTCCCAGCCTACAGAGGGGGCGATCTGGGTTTTGACCTTGCCCACGGAATTCATCATCAGCGGGCTGGTAGGCATCATGATCTTGTCGCCGTTTGCGTAGACCATTTCCTCCATGAAACCGTTGGCAAGAGCCTGCTCGCCGGTGGCATTTTCGTAGAAGTGGTTCAGCTTGACCACAGGAATATCAAATTCCTTTGCCAGCTGCAGCCACTGATCCCGGGGCTTGGTCAGGAAGGCTTCCTTCAAAAGTCCGTAAACACCCAGAATGTTTTCCGGCTTTGCAGCCTCATCCTTGTCCATGTAGCGGCTGTCCTCGCACAGCTCAGGACGACCGATCATGTTGAAAATACGGGGCAGGAAGGCGGCGCTGCCGCCGTTTGCCATAAACAGCCACTCGCCGTCGGAGCAGCAGTAAGTACCGGTAACACCGCCGGCACTGCCGCCTGCGGTACGGGGTCTGGGATATGTGCGTCCGCCGGGTTGCTGGGTTGCCAGCTGCATGGTGCCGAAGGTGTAAATGCCGTTCTGATACAGGCAGGAGCGAACATAGTCACCCTCGCCGGTGCGCATACGGCGTACCAGAGCTGCACAGATCTCAGCGCAAAGGGTGGTGCCGGTTACAGTGTCGCCTGCGCCGGAAGGCGGCATCAGGGGCTGATATTCACCGTCAGTGAGCGCCATGTCCCGCAGGAAACCGCTGCGTGCCCAGAACGCGGTAACATCGAACCCGGGAGTGGAAGCCTCGGGTCCGGTCTCACCAAAGCCTAAGATCAGCGCATAGATCAGCTTGGGACATCTGTCCTTAACATCCTCGTAAGAGATGCCCAGACGCTTCAGGGCGTCGGGACGGTTGTTGGTAACAAAAACATCTGCCTGGTCCAGCAGCTTCCAGAAGACCTCCTTACCTTCCTCACTTTTCAGGTTCAGGGAGATCAGCTTTTTACCGGAGTTGTAGATATCGAAAATGGGGTTCATGTGATCGCCGAACCGGGACACGTTGTAGTTGCGGCTGGTCTCACGCCATGCGTCACCCTTGGGATGCTCGATCTTAATGACCTCGGCACCCAGGTCGCCCAGCATACGGGCACATACAGGAGCAGCAACGAATGTTGTCAGATCCAGTACGCGAATGCCCTCAAGTGGTTTACTCATATGAAAGCGCCTCCTAAATTTTCTCTAACATTTCTATTTTATTCCACAGCAAGGGGGATGTCAAGGGTAAAAGCACCCAAACAAAAGACACAATTGCACCGAATTATTGTTGGTATTCAAAGGAAGCAATAAAAACCATTGGTTATTGACATAAATTGCCGTTTGTGTTATTCTACAGGTATCTTAAAATTTAGGAAAAGAGGAGTGTTTGCAATGAAAAACATCGTTATTGTCGATGGTGTTCGTACACCTTTTGGACGGCTGGGCGGCGGACTTCGCCAGTTCCATGCTGCAGATCTGGGAGCGATCGCCATCGAGAAGCTTCTGGAGCGCACACAGATCGATGCAAAGCAGATCGACGCGGTATACTTTGGCACAGCCAATGGTGATGCCCGCTGCCCCAATCCGGGCCGTTTTGCATCCCTGAAGGCGGGGCTGCCTTATGAGACTTCTGCAGTTAGTGTGGAGATGCAGTGCGGTTCCGCGATCGCCTGTATGAACCATGCGGCATACCGGATCATGGCTGGAGATGCAGACTGTGTTGTGGTGGCAGGTGCTGAGACCTTCAGCCAGCGCTATGTGAAGTTTTCCACCTCTCAGGAGCCCTATAAGATGCTGGCACCCACTGCCTTTACCAGCAATCTGGCGCCTAATGCCGAGGATAATATCATCATGATCCAGGTCTCCGACCTGATGGCAAAGACTTGGGGCATCTCCCGTGAGGAGTGCGACGCTTACGCACTGCGCAGCCAGCAGCTTTCTGCCAAAGCGATCGAAAGCGGCTTCCTGGATAACCAGATTGTTCCTGTGGTCATTCCTGCAACTAAGAAGACCCCTGAGGTCATCGTTGCCAAGGACGAGCATCCCCGTCCCCAGACTACCGCTGAGGGTCTTGCCAAGCTGAAGGCGATCTACGAGGGCGGTGTGACCACTGCCGGTAACGCTTCCGGCCGTAATGACGGCGGTGCTGCGCTGCTGGTGATGACCGAGGAGAAAGCGAAGGCTCTGGGCTATACGCCGATCGCACGCTGGGTCGCCGGTGCGGATGTGGGTGTCGACCCCAAGCTGATGGGTATTGGACCTGCGTACTCCAACATGAAGGTGCTGGACAAGATGGGTCTGAAGCCTTCTGATATCGATGTGTTTGAGTGTAATGAGGCGTTCGCTGCGCAGAACCTGGGCGTGATTCGTCAGATGGAAAAGATGAGTGGCGAAGCGATCAATATGGACACCTGGAATCCCAATGGCGGCGCAATCGCCTTCGGTCATCCCAACGGTGCCTCTGGCGGTCGTATTGCTCTGTCTGCGCTCCGTCACCTGGAGAATACGAACGGCAAGTACGGTCTGATCTCCTCCTGCTGCGGCGGTGGCATTGGCGTTTCCGCACTGTTTGAGAGAATCTGATAATACTACATATCAGCGTGCAGCGCTCTGCGCTGCACGCTTCAGAGCGTCAAAAAAACCCCAAACCGTCAAAATGGATATTTGGCGGTTTGGGGTATTTCTTTGAACAAGCAACAGATCAAACAATAAACCTTGTAGCGGACGATCGGTGATCGCCCCTACACCCACCATCCTGTAGGGGCGGGAATTGCCCGCCTGGAACGGGCGATCGATGATCGCCCCTACAGCACAACCCGGTCTCTACCGTACCTATGTACGCCGACGAGTCCGGGTTGCATGTCTTTGGGGCTTCTTTGACCTCTGACAGTGTGTCGAAAAACATTTTTTCGACAGACTGAAATATTGCCTGCTGTCTCAGCAGGGAATATTATTATTTTCTTTC
>JAZSHB010000128.1:0-2540 GCA_045533015.1 Faecousia sp. | reverse complement strand
CGGTCACTGGTTCGCAATGACAATTGGTTGGTAGTCTAATGCGGCACCTGCCGGTGGCGGGACTTTCTTGTTTCGGCAAGAAAGTACCCAAAGAAGCCGACATAGGCGAGCGAGCCGACCGCCGCCTGTGGCGGAAAAAGGGAGGAGAGCGAATGGCAGCGGTCGGCAGATGACGACGGCGTTTTACGCCGAGGAAACTGCCGGGCACCGCAACAGGAAAGGCTGGGCCGCAACTCCCGCTTGCGAAACGCCCTCCCCTATGTACCCCTCTGGGCGCTCTTACGATGGTGCGAAGAAAGGTTTCGGGTTGTATTTTCTGTCATTTTGCACTGCGTGTGCGATGGACAATATTGACAGTTATGGTGTTTTTCTGTGAAAAATGATTTAGGTAGTCGCCAAGGGCGGCACGGTCATTGTTCATTGTCCATTGACCATTGTCCATTGTCCATTATTGATCGGGCGACTGCCCGATCAATGGGAATTTGCCCTTTTGTGAAGAAATTTATTACAAATACAATATATTGTGTTTTTCCTCTTGACAAAATACAGGATATGTGGCAATATATTGTGGAACGCAAAAAACACGGACACAACATCTTGTGTCATATCTTAGAAAGAAAGTAAGGAATAACAGCTATGATCCAGAGTATTATCAAGCGTGACGGCCGTGTAGTGCTGTACGATCAGAACAAGATCGCCGGTGCGATCTTGAAGGCACTGGAGGCGTCCGGTGAGGGCAACGCTGCCGATGCCGCCTGTGTTGCCAACGATGTGCAGCGGGAGCTGGAGGGACGGTTTACCTCGGAAGCGCCCAATATCGAGGCGATCCAGGATGCTGTCGAGCGCCAGCTGATGAACCACGGCTTCAGCGCTGCGGCGAAGGCATATATCCTGTACCGCGCCAACCGCACCCGTGCCCGGGAAGCAAACACCTCTCTGATGAAGACCATCGATGAGATCACCAACATCGATGCCCGTATCAGCGACATGAAGCGTGACAACGCCAATATCGACGGCAACACCGCTATGGGTTCTATGCTCCAGATCGGCGCTGCCGGTGCCAAGGCGTACAACGAGATGTATCTGCTGCGCCCGGAGCACGCAAAGGCGTACCGGGAGGGCGATATCCATATCCACGACTTTGACTTCTACTCCCTTACCACCACTTGCTGCCAGATCGATATTCTCAAGCTGTTCCACGGCGGCTTCTCCACCGGTCACGGCTACCTCCGGGAGCCCCAGAGCATCCAGAGCTATGCCGCCCTGGCAGCCATCGCCATCCAGTCCAACCAGAACGACCAGCATGGCGGTCAGTCCATCCCTAACTTCGACTACGGCATGGCAGAGGGCGTTGCCAAGACCTACCGCAAGGCGTACCGCCGTCTGCTGACGGAAGCGCTGGAGGACCGGCTGGACCGGGAGGACGAGGCAGCCCAGGTAGAGGCGGTGATCGCAGCGGCGGAAAAGGCTGTGGCGGAAGCTGCTCGGCTGGAAAACCGTCCCGAATTTGACAAGGCTGTGGCATCCGGTCTGGAGGAGGCTTACGGCATGACAGCCGCAGACGCAGCCGCGCTGATCAAGCGTGCCAGAAAGCGCGCGGAAGAGGCGACAGACCGGGACACCTATCAGTCCATGGAGGGATTTGTCCATAATCTGAATACCATGCACTCCCGTGCCGGCGCCCAGACGCCCTTCTCCTCTATCAACTACGGCACGGATACCTCTCCCGAGGGTCGTATGGTCATCCGCAACATCCTGCTTGCCCTGGAGCACGGCTTGGGTCACGGCGAGACCTGTATCTTCCCCATCCACATCTTCAAGGTCAAGGAGGGCGTCAACTACAACGAGACGGATCCCAACTACGATCTGTTCCGGCTCTCCTGCAAGGTCAGCGCCAAGCGCCTGTTCCCCAACTACACCTTCCTGGACAGCCCCTTCAACCTGCAGTACTATGTACCCGGCAAGCCGGAAACAGAGGTGGCAACTATGGGCTGCCGTACCCGTGTTATGGGCAATGTCTACGATCCGTCCCGGCAGATCGCGTACAGCCGCGGCAACCTGAGCTTCACCTCCATCAACCTGCCCCGTATCGCCATTGAGGCAGCCGGGGATGAGAAGCTGTTCTATCAGAAGCTGGAAGCCATGCTGGAGCTGGTGCTGCAGCAGCTGCTGGACCGCTTTGAGATTCAGGCGGACAAGCACATCTACAACTATCCCTTCCTTATGGGACAGGGCGTATGGCTGGATTCTGAGCATCTGACCAACAAGGACGACCTGCGGGAGGTCCTCAAGCACGGAACCCTGTCCATCGGCTTTATCGGTCTGGCAGAGACGCTGACCAGCCTGTACGGCAACCACCACGGTGCCAGCGAGGCGCTGCAGCAAAAGGGTCTGGAGATCGTGGGCTTCATGCGTAAGTTCTGTGATGACAGATCCCAGGCGCTGAAGATGAATGTGACCCTGCTGGGCACACCGGCAGAGGGTCTGTCCGGTCGCTTTGTCCGCATGGACCAGAAGCGCTTCGGCAAGATCGCCGGTGT